>DASVES010000269.1:0-16957 GCA_036380435.1 Pyrinomonadaceae bacterium
ACAGCGCATGCAGATCATCGCCGTGCGCCAGCGCGACACGCGCATGGTCGGCTGCACGGGCGACGCGCAGATCATCATCAGCAACTCCGACCTCGAAGACTTGATCGTCTCCGTCCTCGAAGCCTGCGACTCGCCGGCCGACGTGCGCACGCTTCGTAGCCTCGTCATGTCGCGCCTGCCCGTGATGGACATCTATCTCGTCCCGCTGGGCGGCGACGACGCGGAGGACGGCCACCGCGGCTTCGACCCCGTGGACGGGCGCGAGAACCCCGAGCAAGTGCTGCTCAGACGGGAGGCGGAGAGTGGGCGAGACGGTTTGGTGGATCGGTTCATGGAAGGCCTGTCGGCGAGTGTGCGCGGCAAGACCAAGCAGTACGACCGGATGCTCGGCGTGCTGTGGCACTGCTACCTGAACCCGGTGCACGTGACGCAGCTCGAAGTCGCCGCGATGCTCGGCGTCTCCGATTCGCTCGTCACAGAATACCGGCGGCGCATCGAGCGCGAGTTACGCGCACTCGCTATAGCGGGTGTCGCCGAGGCGCGCGCCTTCGAGGCGGCGCTGAGGGAACGTGTTTCGCGCCTTCCGGGCTGCTCGCCTCCCGCGAGGTCGAGCCGTCTGCAGACGGTCGCGTGAACGTGCTACTGCCGCTTTATTAGCGTTCGGGTTCTTGTGCTCGCGCGGTTTCGAGTAGAGGGCGGTGGCTGATAGTGGGCGCTCGACTTACCTTTTTGGAATTGAACAAAATAACCATTCTGTTCAATTATGCCATATCCGAGATGATGTTTTATTGAGGCTTCTGTGGATAAAAGAGTATGGGATTTTTACTGTAATGTTCAATTTGGAAATTATATGGTGGTCCCACAGATCGCCACCTATAGAGGGCTTTAAGCCACGTTAACCTGCCGCCCGCCCTCCGCCGCCACGTTGGTCTGCACCTCGGGGACGCGGGCCGAGAGCTTCCGCACACGCTCCATCGACTCGCACGCCCGCGTGAACCTCTTCTGCGCCGCCGTCAGCCGCTTCTCCCAGTACGCGCTCAGCGTCAGCGTGATTGATTGCCGCATCACGCCCGTGTAGCGCAGCTCGATCATCGACAGGGGCGGGAGTGAAGAGGTGTGGCACCGCCTGACTATTGACAACCGCGCGCCCCGTCAATCCTCCTCCCGCTCCTCTTCAATTCTCTGCTCCATCGCTTCTCCTTCCTATTACGGTTTGCGCTTGCATTGGCACTATGAGTGCCCACACTCATAAGCCATGCAAGCCTATTCGACTGATTTACGAGAGAAGGTTGCTCTCGCTTATGAACATCACGATTACACTTTGGACGAAGTGGCCGAACTCTTCGATGTCGGACGGCGCACCGTCGCCCGCTTCGTACACAAGCACCGCGCGGGGTTGAGCCTCGCGCCGCAGCCGCACGCCGGGGGCTACCCGACCACGCTGGCTGCCAAGACACTCTCGACGCTGCGCGACAAAGTAGTCGAGACGCCGGACGCGACGCTCCGCGAACTCGCCAGCTATTTGAAAACCAAAGCCCATGTGCAAGTTCATCCCTCGACCGTCTGCCGCGCGCTGCAACGCTTAGGTCTGCCGCGAAAAAAAAGACGCTCGCCGCCAACGAAAGGGATGAAGCACAACGACTCGCCTTCCGGCAGCGGATGGAGAGCATTGATCGCCGCAAGCTCGTCTTTACTGATGAAACGGGCTTTCACCTGGCTTTCACGCGCGCCTTCGGGCGTGCCCCGCGTGGCCAGCGTGTGGTCGGCCATGTGCCGTTTAAGCGCGGGCCGAACCATTCTCTGATCGGCAGCCTCGGGCTGCGCGGCGTGGTCGCCTCTTTGTTGCTCACGGGCAGCGTTGACCACTTGGTCTTCGACGCCTTTGTCAATGAACTGTTGTTGCCACGGCTGCGCGCGGGGGATGTGCTGTTGCTCGACAATTTACCTGCGCATAAAGCCAGCGCCGTCGAAGAGTCAGCCGCCAGAGCGAGAGCGCAGGTCAGCTGGCTGCCGGCTTACTCGCCAGACTTCTCGCCAAACGAGAACTGCTGGCTCAAGATCAAGACCTTCGTGCGTGGTCAGCAGCCACGCACCGCGCCGGACTTGAACGAGGCTCTCAGTGCAGCCATCCGAGCCGTGTGCAAACAAGACATTGCGGCTTGGTTCAAACATTGTGGCTATTAGTGCCTATGCAACTGCAAACCGTAATAAGTGTTAAGAAAGGCGGGGCGGGAACGGGCAGTGTTGACGATTTCGTTGCCGTCATCACCGAAGACGGAGGCACTTGCGCCGTGCGGCTCCACGACGGGCCGGGCGGCTACCCGAGTTACAAATGCTCATCCGGGCTGCGCCCCGGTCATCCGGAAAAAGATTTCGGGACGAGTTCTAACGACTTTTGGGCCGGCATGTGATAAAACTGCCGCGCCGACACGGGGACAGGCACCGGATACTTTACTCACGAGTTACGCACCCTATCTCCAATCACCCACGACCTACAGCAAGGAGATTTAGAAATGACGAGACTACGCTTCCCCTTCCGAGTCTTAGGGCTCGCCATCCTCACCCTCGCATTCACCACGGCGGCACAGGCACAGGCGACGAGGACGTTCGTGTCAGGCGTTGGCAACGACGCTGACCCGTGCAGCCGCACCGCCCCGTGCCGCACCTTCTCCGGCGCGCTCATCAAGACCTTCATCAACGGCGAGATCAACGCGCTCGATCCGGGCGGCTACGGCACGCTGAACGTTACCAAGTCCATCACCGTTGACGGCACCAACGGCTCCGGCTACGGCTCGATTCTCGCCAGCGGCACCACCGGCGTTATCGTCAACATCGCCCCCGGTAACGTCAACGACCCGCACCGCAGCGTGCGCCTGCGCAACCTCTCCATCAACGGCACGGGGCCGAGCGGCGCCGTCGGCACACGCACCGGCACTGACGGCGTCCGCATGATCGCCGGATCCTCGCTCATCATCGACAACACGGTCATCAACGACTTCTCACAGGAGGGCGTCGAGGTGGCCGGCGGGGTCGAGGGCAACCAGATCACCGTCGTCATCAACAACACGGTGATTCGCAACTGCAACGGCACCGGCATCAGGCTGGCGACCGGCGCGGGCTCGATTGGCGCCATGCTCAGCGACGTGCGCGTCCACACCTGCGCCACCGGCCTATTGGGCGCCAACCGCACCCGCATCAACGTCAAGAACGGGGTCTTCTCGCAGAACACTACGGGGCTGAATCAGACCGGCACGGACAACATCACGAACGTGGAGGACGTCTTCGTCACGATCGCCACGACCGGCATCCAGTCGAGCGCCGGCAACATCACCCGCGTCTCGAACAGCGTCGTCACCCAAACCCTAACGGGGCTGAACCCGAACGGGGGCACTTTACACTCCATGAGCGGCAACGCCGTCTTCGGCAATACCGCTGACGGGGCTTTCAACAGCGGGCCTACTCCCAAGTCGTAGGCTGAACGCGACTCGTTCCACACCCGGCGCCCCCGTCCGCTCCCCGAGCAGGCGGGGGCGCCGGTCATGTCTCGGCCCCTTAAATCGCTCTGTCCTGCTCCGCGTAGTGTTCGCGGTAAGCTCCGCGCGCGCGCGACCCGTGCGCGGTTCTCGGTGTCATCTTGAGAGCCGCGCTGTTCGCGCGTCGGATGCCTGCCGTTGCCAGACCTCGAATTGCCTTACGGCTACGACTCCTGGTTTTTCTTCCCTGCCGATATAGTTCGTCAAGGTCATTTGTTTTCTTTGAAGATTTGGCCGTTCTTCATGACAAAGGTCACCGCCTTGAGCGTGTCAAGGTTGTCGAGGGGATTGGCTGCGGTCGCGATGATGTCCGCTTTCATCCCGACGCGCAGCGCGCCGCGTTCCTTCTCGACGCCGAGCAGGCGTGCGGCGTTCGTCGTCAAAGCTTGTAAAATCACCCGTGCCGGGATGCCCGCTTCAACCCAGTTGTCTATCGTCTCGATGGACAACCTGCCGCGCGAATACTCCTTCGTCGTGAAGATTACGTCGGGGCCGAAAACGAGCGTAACGCCGATCTGATGTGCGCGCTTGACCGGGTCGATAAACCACCGCTCGTTGACCTGCTTGTTGGCTCCCGCCGTGCGGAACTCCCGAGCATCCGTCTCCGTAAAGGGGGTCGGGACGAGCGCCACTCCATTGCGCTTCGCGATCACCAACGTCTCGTTCGACATGGCGACGCCGTGCTCGATGGAGGCGACGCCGGCCTCCGCCGCGTTGCGCGCGCCCGCTTCCGTCCAGCAATGGGCGGCGACCTTTAGCCCGGCACGTGCAGCTTCTTCAATCACAAAGCGGATGTCTTCGACGGAGTAGATGTATCGCTGATCGTCAACGACCAGCTTGATGACGCGCGCTCCGTAATGGATATTCTCTCGGATCGCCTTTTTTAGTTCATCGCGTGTGTCGGCGTAAAAATACTCCGGGTTGCCGAGACCGGGTTTATCCGGTTGCATCTGAAATTGTCCGCCAAACGGCGCGATGATCCGGCCGGCGTTGATAATTGTCGGCCCCGGCACCAGCCCTTCATCTATCGAGCGGCGCAGGTCAGTGTCGGCATAATTACCCGCGTTGCCGATGTCGCGCACGGTGGTGAATCCGGTCTCCAGCATCGAACGAGCATTAGCAACGCCCTGTATCGCGCGATAACCGTTCGAGTCGAGAAGAGTTGTAAAGTAGTAGTTGCCGCCATCGCGCCCCCGCCGCGTCGTCATACACAGATGCGTATGTGCGTCGAACAAGCCGGGCAGCACCGTCCGGTTTGATAAATCGATGACCAACGCCCCGGCGGGGATTTTAACGTCAGGGCCAACGGCCTTGATCGTTTGGCCTTCGACGAGAATGATCTGATTGCCGGTGACAGTACCCGCCTCCGGGTCAACCAGCTTACCAGCCTTAATCGCCGTCACTTGCGCACGTCCAACGGCGTGGCAGAAGACGATCAACACTATGACGAATACTAACTTGAAAGCGTTCGTAAATTTCATACATCCTCCGATTCACAAAGCCGCCCGACGCCCGCCATCAGCCGCCGCGCACACCGATTACCAAACCGCTCCACAAGGCGAAGGCGAGAGCTGAGGTCGTGAGGCGCATGGGTTTGCGGATTAAATCAAACCGCGGCGCAAAAGGAAAGGCGCCCCTGATAACCCACCCGATCCGCTCCTCCATCGCCTCGGTTTTTAATAGCGAGAGGGAGCCGTCACAACCACGCCCCTCGCTATTGACATCCGCCCGGCCCCAGCTTATCTTTCCGCCCGTCCAGCAGGGCGCTTACCTCACTACCGGCGCGCAAACACTTCTTGATGAGGAGAACATTAATGCCCGATAACCAGCAGAACACTGATCCGACGACGCCCTCCGAGCCTGAGACGGAGGCACAAGCCCCGGCCCCTGTGAGCGCGACGACACAGGCCGCGCTCGACTCTCCCAACACCGTCACGGTCAATCCCGGCGCGCAGACCTTCCCGACCATCGGGGCGGCGCTCGCCAGCATTACCGACAACCGCTTGCAGAAGCAATACGAGCTGATCGTCGGCCCCGGCACTTATAACGAGAAGGTGACGATGAAGCCCTTTGTCACCATCCAGGGCGCGGGGCAGGACGTGACCATCATCACGCAGCCCGCCGCATCGGACGCCTTCAGCGGCGGCACCGTCATCGCCGCCAGCAATTGCACGCTCGCCAATGTCACCGTCAGCAGCCTCGGCGGCCACTGGGGTTCCTACAGCACGGCGCTCTCTTGCAGCGGCGTCACCGGCTTCTCGTGCGACGCTTCAACCTTGCTCGCCGACGACCAGAATCAGGCGGGCATTAATATGTCCACTCTCAACGCGTCGTTGAATACCATCGAACCCGCCTCGCAAATCATTCTTTCTTACTGCACCATCATCTGCAACGCGCAGAGCAACCAGTCTGGCGCCGTCAGCGTCGGCATCGCCCAGAACTCAACCGCCGAACTACTGGACACAAAAATCGTCGCCACCGGCGGCTCGCAGTCCTTCGGAGTCATTACCGCCCGCGGCAGCTCCGTCACCCTCGACGACTGCTACATTCAGGGCAGCTCTTTCGCCCTTTACGACTCCGACTCCAGTTCTCCCATCACCGCCAACAACTGCCAGATTAACGGCAACATCTCCAACGGCGTGACGGTCAACAACAATCCGCCGCCGACAAGCGAGTAGGAAGGATGAATGCGGAAACGATGAACGATGAAGGAAAAGCAGGCTCTTAACAGGGATGTATTCGTTATCCGGAAAGCGATCTAACGCCGGGCATCACCCGCGCCCCTCAGCAACGAACATGAGAAACACGCTGAAGTGGCGTCTGCTGCTCGATGGTCTGACCGGGTGATTAATTTCGGAAGGGGCCGCGGCGGCCGTTATCCGCACGGCTGCCGCGGCCCCTTCCAAGCGCAGAGCCCGTGAGGGTTCGTCAAGGGGGGTGTTGCGACGATGCTATGCGAAGGAGGCTAGGAAAAGATTAACGGAGGCTTAAATGTTCGTTACACTAATAGCGGTCAGCATTCAGCTATCAGCAGTTAGCCAAACACGAGCCGAAGACGCGTTGCCGCCGATGAATAAATCTCTGGTTCGCCATCTTCCGGCTGAACGCTGATAGCTCATCGCTGATCGCTCCTCCATTGAAACACGGCCCGGCCGGCGCTCGTATTCTGTGACTGAGAACGACGAAAGGAGCCGGACGCGGATGGGCGCAGAGATTTGGATGGCCTCGATGCAGGCCGAGGGTGACCACAGCGTGATGCGCGTGATGGCGGGCGACGCCGACGACCTGCGCGCGCGTCTCGCCGACGCCGTCGAGAGGCTCGGCTACCACGTCATCTCCGATCAGGCGGCGCTCGTCGCGCGGCGCGGCAACCGCCGGCTGGGCCGTTCGGGGTGCTCCTTCGATCTGCGCGACTACGCCACCGAGCTGATCGTCACGCTCAAGCCCAAGAGCGCGGGCGTCACGCTCGCCACCTTCAACTTCACCGTCAGGAATTATTACTACTGGACGGGCGGCGACAAGCGCACGCTCGAATGTGAGGCCGACGCCCTCGCCGCGCTCGCCGTCTCGCAGCAGTGGCTCACGGCCTGCACCGCCTGCGGCACCGAGACGACCGACGACTCGCGCTTCTGCCGCCGCTGCGGCGCGCCGCTCGCCCTCGAAGAGCCGGCCGAGCTTGAGGCGCTGCGTCTCACCGCCGGCACGCGCGCCGGCTATAAGAACATCGCGTGGGGCCTCCTCGTGCTGGTGTCGATACTCATCCCCGTCGTCATCCTGCTCACGCTCGGCGCGTCGGAGAAGGCATTCAACGCCGCGGCGATCATCGCGGCCTCGGGCGGCGGCTCCGCCCTCTTCATGCTGCTCGCCGGCGCGTGGCGCATCCACCGCACGCTCAACCCCGCGCGCGATAAAAAAGATGAGCGGCCCACGCTCGCGTCCACGACATTGTCGCGCGCCATCGGCGGAGCGCGCGCCACGGCCGCCCTGCCGCCGCGCTCCGCTGAGTCCTCCATCACCGAGGGCACGACGGAACTCCTCGAAGCCCCCGCTCGCGAGTTTGTCCCCATCGAGCTGCGCCACCGCGACGGCGACACGGGGCCGATCAACTGAAAAACAGTGCCGCGAGCGGTAACGAGCGGGTGCGCCTGCGACGAGAGGGCCGCACCACTCGTCCAGACCCGCTCGCTACCGCTCGCGGTACTGTGTTGCTAGCCGGCGTAGAGTTGCAGGTCGGTGCCGACGGCGTCGGCGATCTCCAGCGCGCGGCTGAGGTCTGGGTGACGGATGACGAGGTAGCCGTCGGAGATGAGCGTCTGCCGCCAGTTGCGGCGCTGCTCGCCGGGCCCGAGCAGGTCGATGCAGGCGACGTGCTCGCCGTAGTGTGAGAGGATGCGCTCCAGTCCTTCGACGCGGCGGATGCGCCCGCACCCTTGCGCGCGCTTGAAGATGATGACGGCGTTGTAGCGGCGCTCCACGGCCTGCGTGAAGCGCCCGCGCACCGTCGCCTCGGCCCAACCGTTGAAGAGGTCGAGGTCGCAGGCGTAGTTCATCACGTCAACGGAGCGCGCGCCGGGGGGACGCGCGGCGATCTCGCCGAAGACTACTTGGCCGTCCGCCTTGCGGAACCACTCCATGTGTGTGAAGCCGGTGCGGAACTTCAGCGCGTCGAGCACGGCGCGCCCCATCTCACGCCCCCGAGCGAGGTGCTCGGCCTCCACGTCGCGCAGCATGACGATCTGCGGGCTGATCCATTCGACGGTGCGCGCGATGAGCGGCCGCGGGCGATACCACGAGATGCTGTAAAACTTGATCTCGCCATCGACGCAGACCGTGTCGAACGTGTACTCCTCGCCGTCGATAAACTCCTCGACGTTGACCTCGGACAGATGCCCGAGTTGCGCTATCGCCGCATCGAGTTGCGCGGCGTCGTCGGCGCGGTGCGTGTCGGCCGAGCCGGCCCCGGCAATCGGTTTGAGGATGAGCGGGTAGCCTATCGAGTCGGCGGCCGCGCGACAGGCGTCGGCCGTGTGGGCGAGCGCGTGGCGCGGGGTGCGGACGCCGGCCGCCGAGAGCACCTGCTTCATCCGATCCTTGTTGCGGAAGGGGACGGCCTCCTCCGCCGTCATGCCCTCAACGCCCAGCGCCTCGCGCACGCGCGCGGCGAGAATCACGCCCGGCTCCCACAAACACTCCACGCGCTCGACGCGCACCGGCGCCGCCCAGCGCCGCACCGCCTCGACGACCGCCTCTTCGTCCGTCAGACACGGCACGCGCAGGTAAGCCGACAGGTGCTCGCGCGTGACCGCCGGCAAATCATGCTCGGCCTGATCGCCCACGCCCAGCACGCGCGCCCCCATCCGCGCCAACCCACGCGTGAAGTAGGGCATCTCCGCCGGATAACCGGGCGCGATCATCACCACGTACATAAGTGCTCCTTAAGAGAGAGTTCAAAGTTCAAAGTTCAAAGTTCAAAGTCAACAGCCGCCGGACGCGCTTTGAACTTTGAACTTTGAACTTTGAACTCCGGGTCAGCCGAGTTCCACCCTGATGAGCGAGACGAGGCGGGACAGGGCTTGTTCAACCACGAACGTGTCGGGGTGGCGGAGGATGACGTAGCCCTCGCCCTCGTAGCTGCTCGAAGGCGTTTGTCCTTCGCGGGGCAGTTTCACGTCCGTGAAGAGGTGGCCGAACTCTTGCTGCGCCTCTTCGAGACCGTGGACGGCGCGCACCTCGCCGCGGCCCTGCCCGCGCAGGAAAGCGGCGCCGACGGCATAGCGGCGCTCGGGCGGGGCGAACTCGCCGTAGACCATCAGACGCGCCCACGCCGCCATGAAGTCGATGTCGTGCGCGCGCGAGTTCATCGTGGTGATCTGCGCGCCGGGGGGCCGCGCGCCCACCTCGGAGATGGCGACCGTGCCGTCCGCGCGTCGGAACCATTCCATGTGGCTCAGCCCCGTGTCCATGCCGAGGACTTGAAGCGCGCGCGCGGCGGCGCGGCGGATGTCGTCGTAGCGCGCGTCGTCGATCTCACGCGGGAGCAGCAGGCACCACTGTATCCAAGGGTTACGCATCACTTCGAGCGGCGTCGGATAGTAGCGCGTGAGCGAATGCCAGACGGCGTGGCCGTCGAGCGACATGGTCTCGAAGGAGTGCTCCTCGCCCGTGATGAACTCTTCCAAGAGGGCTGGGTTGTGCGCGTCGGGCGCGCTCACGCGCAGTGCGTCGCCGAGCGCCGCGTCGTCATCGACGCGGAAGGTGGACACCGACCCCGCGCCGGCCGGCGGCTTCACGACAAGTGGATAGCCAACCTCTGCGGCGAAGGCAAACGCTTCGGCCTCGCTCGCGGCGAGCCGGTGGCGCGCGCAGGGGACGCCGGCCTCACGCAGAAGCGTCTTCATACGCGCCTTGTCGCGGAAGTTGCGCGCCGCCTCCGCGCCCATCCCGGCGACGCCGAGGCGCTCGCGGGCCTCGGCGATGGCCACCTGCGCCTGCTCCAGCACACCGATGAGGCGGTGGACGGGGCCGAGGCGACGGGAGAGCGCGTGGGCGGCGTCGGTGATCTGCGCGGCGTCGAAGGCGTCACTGATGCGCCAGTGGGCGGCGACGCGGTCGCGCAACGGCGACTGTAGACTTTCCAGCGGCTCCTGACTGATGAGCGCGACGCGCACGCCGTCGAGGCCCGCGAGCGCGTCAATGGAGTGCGCGGCGAACTCGGAGAACCACGGGGCGACGAAGATGACGAGCGGCATGACGGGCCTCCGTGTCTGACGGCTACGAGGCTGGCAGAATTTGGCGGCGAGTATACGGAAGAGGGGGTAAGGGGTAAAGGGGAAGGGGTAAGGGAGAAGACATATTCTTTCCCTTACCCCTTCCCCTTTACCCCTTACCCCGTTCTCAGAAGCGGAAGACCGTGTCGAGTTGCAGGCGCGTGGTCGGGCGGTTGAGCGAGCCGGGCGGCGTCGCGCCGAAGACGCCGAGCAGGCCGTGGGGGCGCTCGGTGACGAGGCCCGTGAGCGAGAGCGTGACGCGCGGGTCGGCGGCGTAGGCGATGATGAAGCGGTGGCCGCGGAAGTCTGACTGCTGCGCGAAGTCGCTGAAGTTGAACGGCGTGAGCACGGCGTCCTTCTCGATGCGCGTGAACGTGTAGTTGAAGAACATGTCGCCGTGCGCGACATCCTTCGGCGCAAGGCGCGTCACATCCTTGCCCACCTGAAACTCGGCCCAGAGGCCGGTGTCTTCGTCGTTGGGCACGATGCGGTTCGTGCCGCCCGGCCCCCCGGCGAGCACGAGGTCGTGCGCCTGCGTGTTCCTGACGAAGTTGACGAGCAGCATGACGGGCCAACGCTTGCTGCGCGTGTAGTCGAAACGCACGATTGAATCGACGAGGTTGAAGCCGGAGGAGAGGCGTCCGTCGCGGTTGGTGGCGTTGTTCGAGGCGATGGAGGCGCCGAGGTTGGCGTTGCCCGAGACGAGCTGGTCGCGCGCGATGGTGGCGAAGCCGGTGACGGTCTGCGCCGGGGCGGTGGCCGTCGCCGGGATGGTGACGGTGACGGGCACCTGGAGGTTTCCGCCGAAGACCTGTGCGGGCGTGATGAACTGGGTGCCGGAGTAGAAGAGGTCGGCGGCCGCAAGCGTCAGCGCCGTGTTCTTCGTCGGCTCGAAGCGCGCGCGCAACTGTGCGCCGTAGAGCGCGAGGTCGCGGCCCCCGCGCTCCGACTGTTCGAGGTTGACGCGGCCGTCCGCGCCGACGACGAAGGCCGAGTTGCGCTCAAGGAAGGGGAGTTGCCACGCGACGAAGGTGAGCGTCTTGAGGGCCGACTTTTTGAAGCTGCGCGTGTAGCTTTCGTTGAAGCCTTCGACGGTGAGGTCGTTGTCGATGGTCATCTCGGTGCGTAGCCACGGCACGTCGAACTTCCCGGCCTGCAACTGGAGGCCGGTCAGGGACGGCGGCCTGTAGGTGACGTAAGCCTGATCGAGCGCGAAGCTCTTGCGCGAGAAGAAGTCGGTGAAGGTCTGGTTCGACGAGATGATGTCGGGGAAGTTGCCGGTGGCGAGCCGCATGCCCCACTCGAACTCCCTGCCCAACTGCTTCTTCCCCTCGCGGTCGTAAGTGCCGAGGAAGACCTCTTTGCCAAAGTTCCCGCGCACGGCCAGACGCGCGCGCATGCGGAAGCGGTGGCGCGCCGAGAGTTCGTTGCCGAGCACGGCGGGGTCGTCGCTGTTGGGCAGCGCGTTCAACTGCCCGAAGGTCGGTTCCCAGCGCATGCGCAGGTCGCCGCTGAACGTGATCGAGCCGAGCTGTTTGGTGAGCGCCTCGCTCGTCTTCTTCACCTGCTCCTCGACGCGCCCCAGACGATCCTCCGCCTGTGCGCCCTGCGCTCCGCGCGGCGCGACGGTTTCGCCCGCGGAGTCGGCCGCATCGCCATCCTTCGTGTAGAGAGCGCCGGCGAACGTCGCGCCGCGCGTGGGGGCGGGGGCCGCCTGCTCGGCGCGCTCCACGCGCGCGCGCAACTCGCCGACGGCGCGCGCATGTTCCTCCAACTGCGCGCGCAGGCGCTCGATCTCCTGTCGCTGCTCGCGCAGCAGGCGGAGCACTTCGTCGAGCGGCTGCGCGTCGCCGCCGCCGGCGGCCCGGTCGGCGGTAGTAGTGGCCGGCGTCGCGGTGCGTGCTGCCTGCTCGCCGGCGCCCGTGGGAGTTTGCGCGTGGGCCGAAGCGCAGAGCGCGGCGGCGAGGACGCAAAGAGACAGGGCGCGTGACGGGAGTCGGGTCATGTGTCGATCCTTTCTGTTGACGGTTGTGCCCCGGCGGACGAACGACTGGTAAGAGACGACATCATAATAGACGCGGCCTTAACGGCAAATTACGTTTATGTGAACAAAGGGTTACAAGTGGCGAGAGGGTTCAGTAGTCCGTTGTTCATAGCCGGTGGTGATGGAGCTATCAGCTTTTAGCTTTTAGCGGTTAGCCAGAAGAGAGCGAACCGGAGATTTGTTAAGCGGCGGCGACGCGCCTCGGGCTCACGTTTCTGGCTGAAAGCTAATAGCTAATAGCTGACAGCTTCATTGCCACTGACAACTGACGACTTTGCATGTAGAATTTCGGCGTTCCCATCTCGCGCACAGAGAAAGCCGTATGGCCCTTCTGCACATCGTCGATGCTGGCGGACGCCAGTGGGAGTTGTCCCTCACGGGGCAGTCAGTGTGCACCATCGGGCGCGCGCCCGACAACTCGGTCGTGCTCACGGACGCGCGCGCCTCGCGCTACCACGCGCACATCACGCAACGCGACGGCGACTATCTCATCATCGACGGTAAGCCCGGCGGCGGCCGCAGCGCCAACCACGTCTACGTCAACGGCCGGCAGATCGAGGAGCACGCGCTCACCGACGGCGACCGCATCCTCGTCGGCGCGAGCCAGCTCCGCTTTGCCCGCTCGGCCGAGGACGCGCCGCGCACCGGCGTCTCCTACGACGACCGCCCCCTCGGGCACACACAACTGCTCGTCTCCGCAACCGATGTAATTAACTCCGCGCTGCAATCGCGGCCACGCGGCTCGTCGGCGCTCCTGCCCACCGAGCCGGCCGTGCTTGCCGCCGACGGTGAGCTTGAGCAGTTGCGCCGCAAGGCGAAAATCCTCGCCCTGCTCTACGAGATGTCGAAGACGCTCGGCTCGGTCTTCAATCTCGACGCCATCTTCGAGAAGGCCACGCAGGTGATCTTCGACGCCACGCCGGCCGACCGCGTCGTCGCGCTGCTATCGGACGACAGCGCCGCGAGTGCCGCCGCCGCCGCCGCTGTCGCGCATGGCGAGGGGCCGGAGTTGCACGTGGCGTCGCTGCGCGTGCGCGACCCGGCGCGCGAGGAGCAGGCCCGCCGGCAGACCATCGGGCGCACCATCACGCGCAAGGTGATGCGCGACCGCGCGGCGCTGTTGTCGCAGGACGCCGCGGCCGACGCCGAGTTTATGGGCGTCCACTCCATCGTCATGCAGGGCGTGCGCTCGACGATCTGCGCGCCGATGATCGCCGAGTCGGGCGTCCACGGCGCGCTCTACGCCGACCGCCTCGACCAGTTCACCTCGTTTACGCGCGACGACCTTGAGCTGATCTCGGCCGTGGCGGCGCAGGCGGCCGTGGCGGTGGAGAACGCGCGCGCGCACGTCCGGCTCGCGCGCGAGGAGGTGGCCCGCGCCAACTACAGCCGCTTCCTCCCCGGCTACGTCGTCCAGCAAATACTCGAAGACCCCGACTCCTTCAAGCTCGGCGGCGTCAACCAGACCGTCACCGTGCTCTTCGCCGACATCCGCGGCTTCACCAGTCTCTCCGAGGCCGCGCCGCCGGAGAAGGTCGTCCAGCTTTTGAATCGGTATTTCACGGCGATGTCGGACATCATCTTCGCGCACGGCGGAACGCTCGACAAGTACATCGGCGACGGGCTGATGGCGCTGTTCGGCGCGCCGACCGAGACGCCCGAGGACGCCTGCAACGCCGTCGCGGCGGCCGTCGCCATGCAGCGGCAGATGTCGGTCATCAACACGGAGCTGCGACGCGAGGGCTTCGAGGGGATTCAAATCGGCATCGGTCTGCACACGGGCGAGGCCACCGTGGGCTACATCGGCTCGGAACGCCGCTCGGAGTACACGGCCATCGGCGACACGGTCAACCTCGCGTCGCGTCTGGAGTCGGGCGCGCTGCCCGGCCAGATACTTTTGACGGAAGCCTCGGCCGCCGCGGCGCGCGAGGCGGGCTGTCTCTTCCGACCGCGCGAGGCCATCGTCGTCAAGAACCGCCAGCGGCCCGTCCCCGTCTTCGACGTGGACTGGAGCGAGGCGGCCGAAGGCGCGACCCCTTCGCGCGTCTGAGCGGGGAAGACGGCGTGCGAGTTCTAACGATTCAAGCGCTCTAACAATTCAGAAGCACCGACTGACTTGAGGGAGATGGCATGGCTGATTACAACTCTTTAGCTTCCAGATGTGCGCCGTACTTGCTGAGCGTCCTGCGTATCGTCTCCGGCCTGCTCATGTTGCAGCACGGCACGCAGAAGGTTTTCGGGTGGCCGCCGCCGGCCGCGCCCGGCGCACGCCCACCCGCGGCGTTCGATCCAACGTCGCTGATGGGTATCGTTGGGCTGCTGGAATTATTCGGCGGGCTGCTGCTGCTCATCGGCCTCTTCACGCGGCCCGCGGCCTTCATCCTGTCGGGCATGATGGCGGTGGCCTACTTCATAGGCCACTTCTCAATAGGGGCCTTCTGGCCGATTCAGAATTCCGGCGAGTTGGCCGTGCTCTACTGCTTCATCTTCCTCTACCTGTCGGCGGCGGGCGGCGGCCCGTGGAGCGTGGACGCCTGCCTGCCGGGGCGGCGCGGCGGCGCTGACGCTTCAGACGCAGGGCGCGGCTACTGACGATCTTTTGCGGCCGGACGAGCACGAGCGCGCCCGGCCGCGAGTTCAACTTATGACGTTCATGGGAAAGACGCGCACGCTGCTGAGCCTCACGGGCCTGCGCGAGCTGGTTTCGGATTCGATGTCGATTGACCTCGGCTCGGCGCACACGGTGATCTCCGTGCGCGGGCGCGGCGTCGTCGTCGATGAGCCGTCAATCGTCGCCGTCCACCGGGCGACGGGCGAGGTGGTGGCCGTCGGGCGCGAGGCGCACGAGATGCAGGGGCGCGAGGCGCGCGAAGTGACACTGGTGCGGCCGCTGAAGAACGGCGTGGTGGCCGACTTCGAGCGCACGCAGAAGATGCTCGAACACTTCGTGCGCGAGGCCCGCAGCGGCATCTCCCAATTCAGCCGCCGCGCCGTGATGAGCGTGCTCTCGGGCGTGACGCACGTCGAGCAGCGGGCGCTGCTGTCGGCCGCCGAGCAGGCGCGCATCGGCCGCGTCTACATGGTCGAGGAGGGATTGGCGGCGGCCATCGGCGCGGGCGTCTCCATACAGGATCGCGCGGCCTCGGTCGTCGTGGACGTGGGCGGCGGCAGCACCAACATCGCCGTCGTCGCGCGCGGCTCGATCATCTACTCGCAGGCCGAGCGCATCGGCAGTGACGACATCGACGACGCCATCATCGACCGCCTGCGCCGCCACCACGGACTGCTCGTCGGCGCGCAGACGGCCGAGCGGCTCAAGCGCGAGCTGGGGTCGGCCGTCGAGCCGGCTAACCCCGCGCTCTCCGAGACCGTCAAGGGGCGCGACGCGCAGCAGGGCACGCCGCGGGCCATCGAGGTGACGAGCGAGGAAGTCTGCATCGCCGCGGAGCCAGTGGTCAGCCGCCTGTCGCGCGTCGTGCAGCGCGCGCTCGCGGAACTCCAACCCGAGGTGGCCGCCGACGTTTACGACCGCGGCCTGATCCTCACGGGCGGCGGCGCCCTGCTCGACGGCCTTGCCGAACTCCTCCAGCGCGACACGCGCCTCCGCACACGCGTCGCCGAAGACCCCCGCCACGCCTGCGTCCGTGGCCTCCAACAACTCTTCGACGACCCGCTCCTCCTCCGCCGCGTCTCCCGCAACGAGCCGCACCTCCTGCTCGACTCCGACGCCGGGGCATACGATGTATAGGTGATAAGTGATGAGTGATAAGTGATGAGAAAATCAGTTTCCTTCTTATCACTTATCACTCATCACTTATCACGGCTTTTATGAGTTTCTTCAAGCGGCAAATACAGGTCGCGCGGGTGGCGGGAATTCCCGTGCGTATCGACTACCGCTGGTTTCTTGTCTTCGCGCTGTCGGCGTGGGTGCTGGCGGCGAGCTTTCAGCAGCCGGCGTCGGTGCTGACGCAGGGCGTACATCTGGACGCGGGCGCGGCGTGGCTGGCGGGGGTGGCGACGACAATCGGCCTCTTCATCTCGATCTTCGGCCACGAGCTTTCGCACGCGCTCGCCGGCCGGATGGAGGGCATCGAGAGTGAGGAGATCGTGCTCCACCCGTTCGGCGGGTTCACCCGGCTGCGGCGCGAGCCGGACAGCCCGCGCGCCGAGTTTCGCATCGCGATTGCCGGGCCGTCTTCGAGTTTCCTGCTGGCGCTCGTCTTCTTCCTGCTGTTCGCCGCCGCGCGGTTTGCGAACTACCGCGCCGTCGCCGCCGGCCTCTCCATCGTCGCCTACTGGAACCTCTTCATCGCCGTCTCGAACCTCCTGCCCGGCTACCCGCTCGACGGCGGACGCGTGCTGCGCGCCTTTCTGTGGAAGCGTTACGGCCGGCTCGACGAGGCGACGCGCATCGCCTCGCTCGGCGGGCAGCTCATCGCCGGCACGCTCGTCGTCTTCGGCGTCTACTTTTACTGGAAACTCAACGACGCCTTCCGCGGCCTGTGGCTCGTCCTCATCGGACTCTTCCTGTGGGACGCGGCGCGCTCGGTCTACGGCGGCCGTCGCCGCGGCGCGCGCACCGTGGCCGACGCGATGGGCGCGCCCGTCGCCGT
>DASVES010000270.1:0-12265 GCA_036380435.1 Pyrinomonadaceae bacterium
CCTTGATATTCAGCCGCCTTGGCTTGTCCTTGCAGCTCCCAGCGCGGGGAGTCCGCGGGGACGGAGAGCGTCTGCGGTGTCTGGGAACGAGCGGCGGCTTCAAAGAGCACTTTGGGCGTCGCCGCGGAGGCCCCCGGCGCGACGGCACAAATGAGACCTATCTGCGCCGCTGCGAACCACGCCGCGAGCGGAACGGAACCCAAAAGGCAAATCACTCGTCTTCCCGGCAGCATTTCAAAGTTGTGTCTTTCCGCTGAAGAATCAAAGGCGCCTGAGACAACCACAGCGAACACTTGCCGGTTCGGTTTTTTGAAACGACAATGGCGCAAGCTGACGACCCAAGCCCCGGAGCCACACGTCGGCATTCTTAATGTATTTCTTTTCGCGGAAGCACTGTTTTGTGTTTGAACGGCCCGAAGCGGTGACGAAACGGAAGCGGTCCTGCTGGCGGGACATTCTCATTGAAGCGCTACTCGGGTGACGCCGGGCGTTAGATGCTTCTACGCAATGCTGGAAAGCTAAAATGAGATTTTGATATGACAACTATCGGGACAGTCGAAAGCTTATGGCGTTATCCGGTTAAAAGTATGCGCGGCGTGGAAATGCCCGAAGTGTTTATGGGATTTTCGGGCATCTATGGCGACCGCTGCTACGCCTTCAAAAATTCCGCCGCCCGCAAAGGCTTCCCTTATTTGAACGCCAATGTGCAGCAACAGATGTTGCAGTATCGTCCGCAATTCCGTCACCCGGAACGCGCCTCAAGACCGCCGAATTTGACTGAAGCAACGAGCATCGCACCCGGTGTTACACCTGCCAACGCCGACGCGGAAGATATGATTTTAGACATCCTTACTCCATCAGGCGAAATCGTTTCCGTTGATGACCCGGCGCTTCTCAAACTACTCGGCGAAGGAATCAGCGAAAAGAATCAACTGCAAC
Organism: Pyrinomonadaceae bacterium; assembly: GCA_036380435.1. Lineage (GTDB taxonomy): Bacteria > Acidobacteriota > Blastocatellia > Pyrinomonadales > Pyrinomonadaceae > DASQDT01. The sequence continues at coordinate 940 of DASVES010000270.1, forward strand.
TCGCGCGCTCAGACCGCGCTTTAACCGATTGTCGCCCGGTATCGCTCATCAGCCTGTCAACCGTTCGACAGATTGAAACGGAATTGGGCATTCCGATTGATAAACGGCGTTTCCGAGCAAACATCTATTTCGATTTCGCGTCTCACGGCGACGCATTTGCCGAAGATGATTTTGTCGGACGCCGTCTGCGTATCGGTTCAAAGGCGACGATTATGGTTCTTGAGCGCGACCCGCGCTGTAAGATGATTTCGCTCGACCCGGACACGGGTGAACACAACCCGGAAGTTTTACGGAAGGTCGCCCAGGCACACGGTAACTTTGCCGGAGTTTACTGTGCGGTATTGGTCGAAGGCTTATTGAAAAAAGGCGATTTCATCGAACTCGTAGCCAATTGATTTTCGATTATCGTTCGTCGTTTTCTTTCCGCGGTATGTGGATATGGGGCGGGGGGGTTGGACAACCACGCGAGGCCGGTGCGGGCCTCCGGGCGCCTCCAGAAGTGAATCCTTACGGGTGAGTCAACTATTTTTACGCCCTGCTCAGGGCGTCGCCTTCATCCACTCGACGCAGCGGCGCAGGTGCTCGCGCATGGCGGGGGCCGTGTCGTGGTGAATCCGCCCGTGTCCGGGCAAGACCCACTCGAACGTGTGAGCCAGCAGCCTCTCCATCGAGCGCGTCTGCTCGGGCCACGAGTACCACATGGCTGTGCGGAAGGCCGTGAGCGCCTGCCGCGCGGGCGACCACGCGAGGTGGTCGCCCGTGAAGAGATACTTGTCGGCGTAGAGCAGAACCATGTGGCCGCGCGTGTGACCGGGCGTGGGGATGACGCGCAGCTCCGCGTCGAGGGAGACTTCCCTCTCGCCTTCGACGATTGTTTCCACCCCGAGCCGGCGCGCGCCGTCGTCCGCATGCATCACGCGCGCGGCGGCGAAGTGGCGCGCGAACTTTTCCTGATCGGCCACGTCGTCGCGGTGCGTGAGGAAGATGGTGCGGACGCCGCCCTTGGCTTCGATCTTTCGGACGAGCGGGCGCGTGAACCGTGGCGAATCGACGAGGACGTTGCCGCCGCGCTCCTCGGGGCGGACGATCAGGTAACTCCACGCCCCGAAGCTGTCTTCGGAAGTGAAGCCGCAGAAGTAGACGTTGCCGTCAAGCAACTCGGGGAAGGCTTCGACGCCGATGCTCGCGTCGTAGTCGCGCGTCGTGCCTATCGAGGCCGTGGGGCACGCCGTCAGGGCCATCAGGGCGCGCGTTATTTCGTCAACGGCGACGGGCTGGCGGTAGACGCTCGACGCGTCGCCGTGGTCGCGGAAGGTCGCGGGCGCGATCTGCCGGCAGGCGTCGCAGTCGATGCAGGACTGATCGACGAAGAAATCGCCCTCGACGTTCTCCGGCAGACGCCGCGCTCGGTTAGCCATGCGGAGAGTTTAAAGTTCAAAGCTCAAAGTTCAAAGTCAACATTAGTTCAAAGTTCAAAGTTCAAAGTTCAAAGTTCAAAGGCCGGCCACGCCGGGCGCGACGCAACGCCCGCGACGGACGCCACAGTTGACTTTGAACTTTGAACTTTGAACTTTGAACTACCTCTTCCCCAACCCTTCGATGATGATTTCGGAGAGGCGCGACATGAGCAGCAGGGCGGGGTTGTCTATCGTCCATTGTGGCTCGGGCATGTCGTCGCAGGTGACGGCGAGGGCGATGCGGCCTTTGGGCGAGTAGATGACGCCGATGTCGCTGCGGAGCGCGTCGAGCGCGCCGCCCTTCGTCGCCTTCGGCACGCGCCAGAGTGAGCGCCAGATGCCGTCGCGCCCCTGCTCGCTCTTCATCAGCTCGATCATCTCCTTCGACGCTTCGGAGCTGACGACCTCGCCGCGCTCCAACTTCTCCATGAGCGCGACCATTTCGCGGGGGCTGGCGCGGCCGAGGCCGAAGCGTTTGTTCTCCTCGCGCTTCCCCTCCTCGCTCATGCCGCCGCCGCCCACCTTCCGCATCAGCCGCACGTCTTTCAGCCCGAGCGCGGCCATGCGCGCGTTGACGGCGTCGGCCGTGAGCGCGTCGATGACGAGATTGGTCGCCGTGTTGTCGCTGAGGATCATCATCAGGTTGACGGCGTCGCGCAGGGAGAGCTTCAGCCCCTCGGACAACTCCGACAGGATGCCCGAGCCGCTGACCTTCTTCTCCTTCGTCAGCACGACCTCGTCCGCCCAACGCGCCTTCCCCTCCGCCACACGCGCGAAGGCTTCGATCATCACGGCGATTTTAATGGTGCTCGCCGTGCGTACCTGCCGCTCGCCGTTGAAAGAGTAGACCGCGCCCGTGTCGAGATTCTTCGCGTACAGGCTGACGGAGCCGCTGAAGTCGGCGGTCGCGTCGCGGACGCGCACGTCGAGCCACTCGGGCGGCGTCGGCGCGGGGCCGGGCGTGGGAGACGGGACAGGAGTAGCGGCCGGATTGACCTGTGCGACCACTTCCGCAGTCGTGACATATGAAAGCAATAGAAACGCAAATGCGAAGGCCGTTCTTTTCATCGTTGGCAACACACTCCTCCTTCGAGTCAGCTTGAGCGGCGGACAAATTTGTAGGGGCAGGGCTTGTCCGCGGCCCGCGTCATCGATGTGGGCACCGTTGAATTCGGCGGAACTTGACGGACAGGGACAAGCCCCACCCCTACAGTTTTTCAATGCGTTCTTAACCCACTCGTCGGCGCGCACCCCGGCTCAGGGCGCGGGCGCGCCGTCGGATTCGCCTACGGAGGCGCGGATGAACTCGGCGAGGCCGTCGAGGTACGCGTGGCCGCCCGCCGCGACGAGGTTGTTGTGTCCGGCGCGGGGGATGATGAGGAGGCGCTTCGGCTCCTTCGCGGCTTCGTAGAGCGCGCGGCCCTGCTCGACGGGGATAATGTCGTCGGCCTCACCGTGCGCGACGAGGACGGGGCGCTCGACGCGCGCGAGCTTGCGCGCCGTGTCGAGGCGATTCCTCCCCATGCGATGCAGGAAGCGCGGCGCCCACGGCATCAACAGGGCCGCCACGTCGCTCGCCGAACTCAGGCCCGACTCCAGGATGAGCGCGCCGCACGGCCGGCGCGAGGCGAGATCGACGACGGCCGCCGTGCCGAGCGACTGTCCGTAGAGGATGAGCCGTTCGGGCGCTCGCTCCCGCTCAACCGTGAGGTAATCGTAGACGGCGTCGGCGTCTTCGTAGAGGCTGCGCTCGTCCGTGGTCGCGCCCTCGCTCCGGCCGTAGCCCTTGTAGTCGAAGACGAGCACGTCGAAGCCGCGCCCGGCCAGTTCCTCGGCGAGCCAGCCGACGTAGCTGAGATTGCCGCCGTTGCCGTGGAAGTAGACGACGGTGGCGGCGGGCGCGTCTCGTTGCGTGCGGACGAGCCAGCCGTGGAGACGCACGCCGCTGCGCGTCTTGATCCACACGTCCTCCGCGCCGCGCGGCAGTCGCCACGTCGGGCCGCCGTCGAAAGCGACGGGGTAGAACGTCGCCGCCCGCTCGAAACGACGGACGGCATAGAAGAGGAGCGGCACGCCGACGACGAGGAGGAGTGCGAGTGTCAACATCATGCGCCGGAGGAAGTGGCGACGGTTATCGCGTCTGATGGCATCGTATGCTTCCATCTGCGGAGATGTGGCTCATACTTGAGCATTGGGTGCGTCAGCTCACCGCAGAGGCGCAGAGGGCGCAGAGACTACGCAGAGGCTTGACGCTGACACTCGTCGTTAAGTCAAAGGCTCAACCCTCTCTGCGCCACCTCTGCGTCCTCTGCGCCTCTGCGGTGAGTTGACTCTCACAACACTCAATGCGGTAGCGACGACAGTCCAACGCGCGGAGTTACTTCGTCTCCCCGGCGTGTCGTTCGAGGTAGTCGAGCAGGGTGTTCGACATCACCTTGACGCCGACGACGAGACTCTCCTCATCCACGTCGAAATCGGGCGTGTGCCACCCGGCGGTGATGCCCTTCGCGCGGTTGCCGACGCCGAGGAAGTAGTAGAAGCCGGGGACGACCCGCTGGAAGTAGGAGAAATCCTCCGCGGGCATGAAGGGCTTGATCGCGATGACGTTCCCGTCGCCGACGATGCTCCGCATCACGGGCAGCGCCTTCTCGACGAGCGACGGCTCGTTAAAGGTGACGGCGGTCTGCTCCTCGAACTTGAGTTCAAAGGTCGCGCCGTAGGCAGCCGTGACGTTCTGAAGCGTCTCCCGCACCAGCGCCTGCGCGCGCTCACGCACTTCCTCGCTTAACGTCCGCATCGTGCCTTCCATCTTCACCTCCTCGGCGATGATGTTGTTGCGCGCGCCGCCGTGAATCGTGCCGACGGTGATGACCAGCGGCTCCAGCGGATCGATCCTCCGGCTGCGCACGTTCTGGATGGCGCCGATGGCCTCGGCGGCGACGACGATAGCGTCCACGCCCCTGTGCGGCTGCGCGCCGTGAGAGCTTTTGCCGCGGACGGTGATGAAGAAGCGGTCGGAGGAGGCCATCGCCGGCCCCGAGTGGTAGCCGATCTGCCCGGCCTGCAAGTTTGGCTCGGTGTGCAGGCCGAAGATGGCCGACGGGCGTGGGTTCTCCAGCACCCCCTCCTTGATCATCAGACGCGCCCCGCCCTCCTCGCCCGCCGGCGCGCCCTCCTCCGCCGGCTGGAAGATGAACTTCACGGCGCCGTGAATCTCGTCGCGCATCTTGCTCAGGACTTCGGCCACGCCGAGGCCGACGGTCGTGTGTACGTCGTGCCCGCAGGCGTGTTTGACGCCGGGGTTCCGCGACTTGTACGGCACGTCGATAGTTTCCTGAATCGGCAGCGCGTCCATGTCGGCGCGCACGGCGACGACGGGGCCGGGCTTTGCGCCCTTCAGCAACGCGACGACGCCGTGTCGGGCGACGCCGGTGCGGATGTCCGTCAGACCGAGCGCGCGCAGACGCTCCGCGACGACGCGCGCCGTGCGCTCCTCTCGATTTGAAAGCTCCGGGTGCGCGTGGAAGTCGCGGCGCTGCGCGACGAGCTTATCGCGCAGGGCTTCGGCCGACTGGGCGATCATTTGCTGGCGCCCGCCCGTCTGTCGGAAGTCATTGGTTCGACCGACACTCATGTCAGCCGCCGCAAGGCAGAGCGCGAGCACGATGATCATCAGCGTCTTTTTTGTCATTCTCACTCCCTCGATGTCGCCACTGCGGCCTCAGCCGCCTCCACCCACTTGTTTTAGTTTGCGCGTCAGCTCGCGCTTCAAGACCTTTCCCGTCGGCCCCTTCGGCAGCGCCTCGACGAAGTGGACGACCTTCGGGCACTTGAAGTCGGCGAGGTGCGCGCGGCAGTGTACTTTAATTTCATCTTCCGTGGCGGCGCGTCCCGCCTTGAGGACGACGAAGGCGGCGACCTCCTCGCCGTACAGCTCGTCGGGGAGTCCGACGGCGGCGGCTTCGGCGACCGCCGCGTGCTGGTACAACACTTCGTCGATCTCGCGCGGGTAGATGTTCTCGCCGCCGCGGATGATCATGTCTGACTTGCGGTCAACGATAAAGAAGAAGCCTTCGGGGTCGCGGTAGCCCACGTCGCCGGTGTGGAACCAGCCGGAGCGGAAGGCGCGCTCGGTGGCCTGTGGGTTTTTGTAGTAGCCCTTGAAAACGTTTTCGCCGCGCATGACGATCTCACCGAGTTCGCCGTCGGGCACTTCCCTGTCCTCTTCGTCGAAGATTTTCATCTCGTTCCCGATGGGCAGACCGCACGAGCCGGGACGGCGGCGCGCGTCGGGCGGGTTGAAGGTCGAGCGACAGGTCGATTCCGAAAGCCCGTAGCCCTCGACGACGAGACAGCCGAAGGTCTGCTCGAAACGCCGCAGCACTTCCGCCGGCACCGGCGCCGAGCCGCACATGGCGAAACGCAGGCGCTCCGTGTTCAGACCCTCGGGGACGCCTTCGGGGTACTTCGCCAGAAGCATCGAGAGCATGGTGGCGACGGAGCCGAAGGAGGTGACGCCGTAGTCCGAGACGATCTGCCAGAAGCGCGTCGCGGAGAAGCGCGGGCTGACGAGCGTCGAGCCGCCGGCATAGAGGGCCGCGGCGGTCGTCACCGACACGGCGTTCATGTGAAAGAGCGGCATCACGGTGAGCAGCCGGTCGGAGGACGTGAAGCCGAGCCAGGCGGCGATCTGCCGCGCATTGGCGAGCAGGTTGGCGTGCGTGAGGAGACAGCCCTTTGGTTTGCCCGTCGTCCCCGAGGTGTAGATGATGATGGCGTCGTCTTCGGGGCCGAGGCGGGTCGCGCGCGCGCGTTCGTTCAATTCGTCGCTCTGCCCGGCGGTCGCCTCGTCCACGCTGTCGAAGACAATCGCCGCTTCGAGTCGCGGCGTCGCGTTTCGCAACTCGCTGACGTGCGTCTCGAACTCCGTGTGGTAGAGCAGCGCCCGCGCCTCGGAGTCGCCGACCGCGTAGGCCATCTCCTGCGGCTTGAGCAGAGAGTTGACCGGGCCGGCGAGCGCGCCCAAGCAGAAGCAGGCGAAGTAGGCGATGACGTACTCGGCGCTGTTCGGCATCAGGAGACTGACGGCGTCGCCTTTGGCCAAGCCATGCGCCGAGAGCATGTTGGCGGTGCGGTTGACGGCCGCGTCAAACTCCGCGTAAGTGAACTCCCGCCCGTCGCACTCGGAAACGAGGAACGTCTTCGAGGGCGTGGCCCGTCCGCGCGCTTCGAGGAGTTCGCGCAAATTAAACGGCTCGGCGGGTGCGCCGGGCGCGAGGTTTTTTGTCTTCTCGGTTTTGTCCACTGTGCTATATTTACGCGTTCGGTCAAAGACCCCGCGCGCGACTTCAAGACTTTATCAGGAGCGCCGCTAGCTTAGCGAAAACGCTTCCCGTTAGACAAACTCCGGCGCCCGTCGCGGACTTCCTCGCGTGCGAGAACCGGCGGGCCACTCCCACACGGCGCGCGCCCGAAACCTGATGCAGACTTACCGAAATTTCATCGCCGGCGCGTGGGTCGAATCCTCCTCCGAGAAGACCGCCGAGAACGTCAACCCGGCCGACACGGGCGACGTGCTCGGGGTGGTCAAACTCTCCACGCGCGAAGAAGCGCGCCGCGCCGTGGAGGCCGCCTCCGACGCCTTCCGCGCGTGGCGCGCCACGCCCGCCCCGACCCGCGGCCGCATCGTCGCGCGCGCCGCGCGTCTGATGGAGGATGACCGGGAGAACCTCGCGCGCCTGCTGACGCGCGAGGAGGGAAAGACCATCTCCGAATCGCGCGGCGAGTTGCAGCGCGCCATCAACGTCGCCGAGTTCTGCGCGGGCGAGTCGCGGCGCATGAACGGCGAGACCATCCAATCGGAGCTGCCGGCGAACTTCGCCTACACCCTGCGCCACCCGCACGGCGTCGTGGCCTGTGTCACGCCGTGGAACTTCCCCGTCGCCATCCCCATCTGGAAGATCGCGCCCGCGCTCGTCGCCGGCAACACGGTCGTCTTCAAGCCGGCCACCATCACGCCCGCCACGGCGGTGCGCATCTGTGAAATCTTCGCCGAGGCGGGAACACCAGCGGGCGTGCTCAATCTCATCCTCGGCTCCGGCTCCGAAGCCGGCGACGAGATCGTCAACCACGCGGCCGTGCGCGCCATCTCGTTTACCGGCTCGAACGGCGTCGGCCTCAAACTCTATGAGCAGGCGGCGCGGCGCGGCGCGAAGGTGCAGTGTGAGATGGGCGGCAAGAACCCCGTCGTCGTGCTCGAAGACGCCGACCTCGCGCTCGCCGTGGAATCAACGGCGCAGGGCGCCTTCGGCTCGACGGGCCAACGCTGCACGGCGACGAGCCGCGCCGTCGTCGTCGATGAAATCGCCGACGCTTTTGTGGAACGCATCGTCGCGCGCGCCGAAAGTATGCGCGTCGGCGACGGCGCGGCCGAGGGGACGGACGTGGGGCCGATTGTGGACGAGGGGCAGTTCAAGTCGGTGCTTCAATACATCGACATCGGGCGCGAGGACGGCGCTGAACTCATGTGCGGCGGCACAGTGCCCGACGGCGACTCCTCCGGCAAAGGTTACTTCGTCCGCCCCGCCGTCTTCGACCGCGTCACGCCCGACATGCGGATCGCCCGCGAGGAGATTTTCGGCCCCGTGCTCTCGGTGCTGCGCGTGCGCGATTTCGAGGAAGCCCTGCGCGTCGCCAACGACAGCGATTACGGCCTGTCGTCTTCGGTCTTCACACAGGACGCCGCGCGCATCTTCCGCTTCGTCGATGAGATCGAGACCGGCATGACGCACGTCAACTCGCCGACCACCGGCGGCGAGGCGCACGTCCCCTTCGGCGGCAGCAAGGCCACCGGCATCGGCGACCGCGAGCAAGGCTCGACCGCCCTCGACTTCTACACCGAGCTAAAGGTCGTCTACGTCGATTACACCGGCCGCAAGCGCGAAGGCAACTTATACTGATTACTGATGGAAGGAGCATCAACATGGATGGACAGGATGTTCAGGATGAGATGAATTGAAATCTCAAATATCAAATCAGCCCTTTCGTTATCCTGAACATCCTGTCCATCCATGTTGATATTGCGTGAATTGTTATGAGCAAAGTTGAAACAAAGCAGACGCAGTCCGAGGCCGTGAGCAAGCACAAAGAATTTCTCTTCCCCGCCGTCGCCACCTATTACAAGGAGCCGCTGGCGCTCGTGCGCGGCGAGGGGATGTACGTCTGGGACGACGAGGGCCAACGCTACCTCGACTGCTTCGGCGGCGTGCTCACCGTCAGCGTCGGCCACGCCAACCCGAGGGTCAACGCGGCGATCATCGAGCAGGTGCAGACGCTCCAGCACACCTCCACACTCTACGCCAACAAGCCGCAGGGCGACCTCGCTGAGAAGATCGCCGAGATTGCGCCGGGCCGCCTGAAAAAATCCTTCTTCACCAACAGCGGCACCGAGGCCGACGACATGGCCATCCACGCCGCCAAGGTCGCCACGGGGCGGCACGAGATCGTCGTGTTGCGCCACAGCTATTCGGGTCGTTCAGCAACCGCTTTATCCGCCGTCGGTCATTCCACGTGGCGGCCGCTGCCCGCGCAGGTCGCCGGCATCGTCCACGCACGCGCGCCCTACTGCTATCGCTGCCCGCTCAAGCTCACCTACCCCGAGTGCGGGCTGGCCTGCGCCGAAGATATCAAGGACGTGATTATGACGGCGACAACAGGACAGATCGCCGCCTTCATGGCCGAGCCGATCTTAGGCGTCGGCGGCTTCATCGTCCCGCCCGAGGGCTACTTCGAGCGCGCCGCCGAAATCACGCGCGAACACGGCGGCCTCTTCATCGCCGACGAGGTGCAGACCGGCTGGGGCCGCACCGGCGACAAGTGGTTCGGCATCGAGCACTGGAACGTGGAGCCGGACATCATCACTTCGGCGAAGGGTCTCGGCAACGGCGTCCCCATCGGCATGACGACGGCCACGCCCGAGGTCGCCGACAAGTTTCCCGGTCTCACCTTCTCGACCTTCGGCGGCAACCCCGTTTCCTCGGCGGCGGCGCTGGCGGTCATCCGCGTCATCGAAGAGGATAATCTGAAGCACAACGCGGCGGTGGTCGGCGGCTACCTGCGCGCTCGTCTCGAAGAGTTGAAGGAGAAGTACCCGGTCGTCGGCGACGTGCGCGGCATGGGGCTGATGCAGGCGCTGGAGTTCGTCAAAGACCGCGAGACGAAGGAGCCGCATCCGCAGGCCGTCATCCACGTCTTCGAGGAGACGCGCCGGCGCGGCGTCCTCATCGGCAAGGGCGGTCTCTACGGCAACGTCATCCGCACGGGGATGCCGCTCATCGCCGACAAAGATCACGTTGACGAGTTATGCCGGGCGCTCGACGCGGCCCTCGCCGGGCTGCCTTCGTAACCACGTCGGCCACTGAAACACGCTCAAACGGCCGCGCGTAAAAACGTCGTCTTCGCCGCCGGGCTGCCGCTCGGCGGCGGCCGTTCACACCAGATATAGAAATGAGGTTTACAGAAATGCGCTTTCCCTCGCCAACTCCGACGCTCGGGCACCCGCTCGCCGCGCTTCGCCACTTCTCAAACGGACTCATGCTCGCCCCGGCGGCGCTCCTTCTCCTGCTCACGCTTGCGCCCGCGGCGACGACGCAGGCGCAGGCGCTTGCGACGGCGCCGATCATCGACCGCGAACACTTCTTCGGCGACCCCGAAATCGCCGGCGCGCAGATTTCGCCCGACGGTCAGTTCATCGCCTTCATCAAGCCCTACAAAGGCACGCGCAACGTCTGGGTCAAGCGGACGGACGAGCCATTTTCGGCCGCCCGCCCCGTCACCGCCGACACCGCTCGCCCCATCCCCGGCTACTTCTGGACGCACGACGGCAAGTTCATCCTCTTCGTGCAGGACAAGGCCGGCGACGAGAATTACAACGTCTACGCCGTCAACCCCGCCGACAAACCCGCGGCCGGGCAGGACGCGCCCGCCGCGCGCAACCTGACGGACGCCAAGGGCGTCCGCGCCGCCCTCTACGCCGTGCCCAAAACCGAGCCGGACGTGATGTACATCGGTCTCAACGACCGCGATCAGGCGTGGCACGATCTTTACCGCGTCAAAATCTCCACCGGCGAGCGCACGCTCCTGCGCCAGAACACCGACCGCATAACGGGCTGGATTTTCGACCACAAGGGCCAGCTTCGTCTCGCCACGCGCTCGGCCGAGAACGGCGACACCGAAGTCCTGCGCGTGGACGATAAGGCTTTCACCAAAGTCTATTCGTGCAGCGTCGCCGAGGCGTGCGGCCCCGTGCGCTTTCACAAGGACAACCAGCGCGTCTACATGATCACGAACAAGGGCGACGCCGACCTGATGCGTCTCGCCCTGTTCGACCCGGCGACGAGCAAGATCGAGCCGGTCGAGTCCGACCCTTTGAACCGCGTGGACTTCGGCGCCCCCATCTTCTCCGATTTGTCGGACGAACTCGTCGGCACCGCCTACGAGGACGAGCGCACGCGGATTTACTGGAAGGACAAATCCTTCGAGGCCGACTACAAGCTGCTTCAACAGAAACTACCGGGACGCGACATCAACTTCGGCTCCTCGACGAAGAACGAGCGCCTCTGGCTCATCTCTGCCTCAAGCGACCGCGAGCCGGGCGAGACTTATCTCTTCGACCGCACGACGAAGAAGCTCACGAAGCAGTACAGCGTCTTCGACAAACTCCCGCGCGAACACCTGGCCGAGATGAAGGCCATCCGCTTCAAGTCGTCCGACGGCCTTGAGGTGCCGGCCTTCCTCACCTTGCCGAAGGGTGTGGCGGCGAAGAACCTGCCGCTCGTCGTCGTCCCGCACGGCGGCCCGTGGTATCGCGA
>DASVES010000271.1:0-2784 GCA_036380435.1 Pyrinomonadaceae bacterium
ATACAACATTAACTGCGGCCACGGCTCGGAAAGCATGCGGCTCGCTCAAGTGACAGGAGGTTGGACAGGATTTACAGGATTAACAGGGTGAAGAAAGTGCTGATAACAGATGTCAGATTTGAGATTTGAGGTTTCAAATCTTCTCATCCTGTCAGTCCTGTTAATCCTGTCAATTCATCTTAATTCCTTTTTTGAACGCTAACGGGCGCTCCAGCGCGGCGCGATCCCAGTTCGCAAGACCGGCGCCGGCTTCGTATGTGCTTTGGAGAAATTCCATGAGCGCGGCTTCGGGCGAGTCCGACTGGCGAGCGTCGTCGTACATCAGAAGAAATTCGGAAAGCTCGTTGCTGTAGAAGGCCGAGGTCGGACGGACGGCCGCCTCTTTGAGACCCGGCGGCTCCGGGGCGGTGTAGGAGTAGAAGGCCGCGGCCCCGAGCGGGCCGGCGCCGGGCCAGAAGCCGTGGCTGATGACTTCGTGCGAGTAAGCTTCGCGGGTGATGGAGTCGGCGTCGGGGCGTTCGGGCGCCGTGCGGCCGCTGAAGCGCGTCACGGCGAGGTCGAAACTGCCCCAGAAGAAGTGTACGGGACTGCACTTGCCGACGAAGCGCGCGCGGAACTCTTCGAGCACCCTTGCCGAGAGCGAGAGGATGCGCCAGAAGCGTTGGGCGTACTCCGGGTCATAGGATGCGTGTGCCGTGTCCTCCTCGAAGGGCACGGGGTCGGGGATTTCGACGGGCGTCGTCCAAATCTTCACCTCGACGCCCAGTTCGCCGAGAAGTCTCATCACTTCGCGGTAGAAGTCGGCGACGGTGCGCGGTTCGAGCGGAAGGGTTCTGGTCGTGCCGTCGCTGCACGTGATGCGGAGCAGGTGGTCGATGAAGTCGAACTCGATCTCGAGGGTGCGATCATGGTAGTGCATCGCGGAGGTCGTGAGTCCGCGGGCGGAGACGTAGAGCGGCACGTTCCACCAGTGGTTGACGAGGGGCGTGAGCGCGAGGCGGATTTTGCCCACGACCTGTGTCCACATGTGGAGCGTCGCGTATGTGTCCTGCCACTCATTGAGCGGAAGAGACGGCCAGTTGTTAGTCGCCATGTGTGTCACCCTCCGAAGTTTGTCAGATCAATGTTGATTTGAGTGTACTGTAGGTCGGACTCACCGCGGAGGCTCAGCGGTGAATCTATATGCCCCTCACTAATGTGAACATCACCCTAGACCGCCAGCGAGCGCACGAGACCGATGAGGCCGCCCGCGACGACGACCAGAAGCACGTCGGCCTTGAGGCGGATAAGCGCGACGAAGGCGGCGGCGCTCAACAGGGCCGCGCCCCAGTCGGGGCCGCTCGCGAAGCCTTTGGGCCAGATGACGGCGAGGCCGACCAGTATCGCGAGGTTGAGGATGACGCCGACCACGCAGGCGGTGATGCCGCTGAGCGCGCCCGTGAGGCGGCGGTTGCCGCGCAACACCTCGATGTAGGGCGCGCCGACGAAGATGAAGATGAAGCAGGGGAGAAAGGTCACGTAGGTCGTGACGAGCGCCGAGGCGACGCCGCTGGCGGCGGCGCTCATGTCGGCCGGGTGGTGGTTCCAGCCGGCGACGAAGCCGACGAACTGGAGCACCATGATGAGAGGGCCGGGAGTCGTCTCGGCGAGGGCGAGTCCGTCAACCGCCTGCGGGGGCGTGATCCAGTCGTAGGGCGCGGCCGTCACCGTCTGCGTCACGTAGGCGAGCACGGCGTAAGCGCCGCCGAACGTGACGAGGGCCGCCTTCGTGAAGAAGCGATAGACCTGCGCGTGCAGTCCGTCCCAGCCGCGCCACCACGCGACGACGCCGAGCGGGACGGCCCACAGAAAAAATCCGAGGGCCATAATCTTCAGCGCGCGACGGCGCGACGGAAGAGTGTGCGGCGGCGGCGGTGCTTCGTCGTCGATGACGAGCGGCAGGGCTTCTTCGTCGCCCGCGCCTACAGTCTTTTTGTCCGCCTCACTTGAAGGCACATTCCGCGTCTCTGAATCCAGCGGGCGCAACTGTGTAACGGCGAGTCCGACAACGCCGGACGCGAGGACGATGAGCGGGAAGGGGAGGCCGAGGAAGTAGATGGCGACGAAGGAGAGGGCCGCAATCACGAAGTGCGTGCGGCGTTTGAGAGCGCGCCCGCCGATGCGCAGGACGGCCTCGACGACGATGGCGACCACCACCGGCTTGAAACCGGACAAAGCGCCGGCCACGGCCGGCAGGTTGCCGTATGCCGTGTAGACGTAGGAGAGCGCGAGCAGAATGAAGATCGAAGGGATGACGAAGAGTGCGCCGGCGACGATGCCGCCCCACGTGCGGTGCATCAGCCAGCCGATGTAAATGGCGAGCTGCTGCGCTTCGGGTCCGGGCAGCAGCATGCAATAGTTCAATGCATGCAAGAAACGCGCTTCGCTGATCCAGCGTCGACGCTCGACCAGTTCGCGATGCATGAGGGCGATTTGCCCCGCCGGTCCGCCGAAGCTCAAGAAACCGATCTTGGCCCACAGGCGCAGGGCTTCGAAAAACGGCACGCGTGGAAGGGAGGAGGTCGTTGTTGTGTCTGCCATCGCGCCGAATGGTAGCTCACTGGCGTGTCCGGCTGATGTCAGGTCATATTGGGTCCCCGAAAAAAAGGCGGCGCCGACTCGCAGATCGACGCCGCTCCGGGGTAACTCCAGCTCGTTACTGGCGGACCTTCGCGGTCTCCTTCACCAGCGTTGCACTCGCGTCATCGCCGTCCAGCGACCAGGAGAACAAACCTCCGAGACCCA
>DASVES010000272.1:0-24715 GCA_036380435.1 Pyrinomonadaceae bacterium
ACCCGCGCAACATCAAGGCAAACCCCTCACCGTCCGACTCCGACGGCGCGCGTGCTCGCTCATTCCTTGAGAGCAAGGGCTACCGCATGGCGGGCGACGACATCCTCATGCAGCGCCTCGTGCATCTCGTGGACGAGGCCAGGCGCAACGAGCTGATGGTCATCTACATTGAGGACTTGGGCGGCATGGGTTTGACGGCCGCAGACTTCGCCGGGGGCGGGAGCGCCGCCGCTCGCTGGCCGGATATCTCGAAGGGACTGCTGGAGCGCGCCGCCGGTGGGATGAAGATTTCGCGCTGACGACGCGGGGCCGCGCGACCTACGCGCCCTACAGTCCATTCGTTTGCCACAGGGGAAGCAAGGTGGCTGACTCCACAAACAATTCCCGCCGCGACTTTCATCTGAGCCTCGGCGTCTTCGCCCTCATCGTCGCATCGGCCTTGTGCGGTCTCGCGCTCGACGCGAACTGGTGGAAGTTCCTGCGCGTGCTCCTGGCCTTCTCCACTTATTCCACAATCCTGCTGCTCCTCTTTCGGCGCGAGACATCCGGCCCGCTCCCCCTCTGGCCTTTCGCGCTCGCGGCCGGCGCGGCCGAACTCGCCTCCGGCTGGCTGCGCCCGAACGCAACCCCCCTGCTCTCGCCTTCGGTCGCGCCCGTCGCCGCTCTTCTCATCGGCGGCGTCCAGTGGCTCACCCTCCGCGCGTGGCGCCGCCTGCACGGGCGGATCACAGCGCCGAGACACGCGGCGTCGGAACACGGATAAGACGGAACACGGATAAAACGGATGAGACGGATGAACACGAATCCGTGCCCATCCGTCTCATCCGTCTCATCCGTGTTCTAACGCACCCGCGAGCGTCCCGCACTCATTCAAGCTCGACAGTCTGCCCGTACTGCGGCGCATCGACGCGCCAGCCGTAGCGCTCGTTGATGTGCGCGGCCATCGCCGCGGCGGCCTCCGGCTCGCCGTGCGTGGTGAAGGTGCGTCGGGGCGCGGTCTTAATCGGCTCCAGCCAGCGCAGGACTTCCTTCCAATCAGCGTGCGCCGACATCGCCTCCACGCGCTCGACGCGGCAGCGCACCGGCACGTCCGATTTCATAATGCGGACACTGCGCGCGCCGTCGAGAACGAGTCGGCCCGTGGTGCCCGCCGCCTGATAACCGACGAAGACGACCGTGGCGTTGGGGTCGGGCAGCATTCGCCGCGCGTGGTGCATGACGCGCCCGCCCGTCATCATCCCCGACGCGCTGATGATGATACGCGTGCCGCTCTCCTCGTTCAGACGCTTCGACTCCTCGCGCGTCGAGGCCGCCAGCATCGTGTGCGTGCGCAGGGGATGGCGGCGGCGCGCGAGCACGCTGGCGTAATCTTCGTCGTGCTCCTCTTTGCGCTGGCCGTAGGCTTGCGTCGCCGCGGCGGCCATCGGCGAGTCCACGCGCACGGGCAGGATGGGAATGCGCTTCTCCTCTTCAAGCTCGCGGAGGAAATAGATCAACTCCTGCGTGCGGCCGATGGCGAAGGCCGGGATGAGGACGGGGCCGTCGCGCTCGACCGCCTCGTTGATGATCCGCGCGAGCTTCGTCTTCGGGTCGATCTCCTCGTGCAGCCGGTCGCCGTAGGTTGACTCGACGAGCAGGTAGTCGCACGCGGGCGGCGGGTCGGGGTCGCGGATGATCGGCTGGTCGAAGTGGCCGAGATCGCCGGAGAAGAGCACGCGCCGGCCCGCGCCGTCCGCGCCCGCGCCTTCGAGTTCAAGCAGGACGAGACTCGACCCGAGGATGTGGCCGGCGATGTGCAGACTCAGACGCACGCCCTTCGCGATATCAACGCCCTCCGCCTTGTTTTCGAGTGGGCGTAGCAGTTTCAGCGCCGCGCGCGCGTCCTGCTCTGTATAGAGCGGGAGCGCGGGGTTGTGTCGGGTGAGTTTGTGGCGGTTGCGATAGTCGGCGTCCTCTTCCTGGATGCGCGCCGAGTCGGGCAGCAGGAGCTTGACGAGGTCGGCCGTGCCGTGCGTGCAGTAGACAGGCTTGTCGTAGCCGAGCGCGACGAGACGCGGCAGATAGGCCGTGTGATCGACGTGCGCGTGCGTGAGCACGACGGCATCGAGCGAACTCGCCTCGAAGGGCAGCGGCTCCCAGTTCTTCTCCCGCCACTCCTTCAACCCCTGAAAGAGTCCGCAATCGACGAGCACCCGGCTCTTGCCGTGCTCAATGAGGTACTTCGACCCCGTCACCGTCCCCACACCGCCCCAAAACGAAAGCGTCGCCATAGCTCACTCCATATCGGAAGAGATTGATTGACTCGGCACTTGCGCGTGCCTCATCGCTATCTCACCGCAGAGGCGCAGAGGACGCAGAGTTCACGCAGAGGGTTGACGCTTACACTCATCGTTGAGTGAATGCTTCAACCCTCTGCGCTTCCTCTGCGCCCTCTGCGCCTCTGCGGTGAACCGAGGCTCTCAAAACTCACCTTCGCGCAATCCACACCGCGCGACCTCATGACTACCCGGCCAGCGCGACGACCTTCTCGGCCGCGTCCTTCATGCCTTGCGCGACAGTAAAATTCATCCCCGATTCGCGGATGACGCGCTGACCCTCTTCGACGTTCGTGCCTTCGAGGCGGACGACGACGGGGACTTTGACGCCGAGATTCTTCGCCGCCTCGACCACGCCGTTCGCCACCATGTCGCAGCGGACGATGCCGCCGAAGATATTGATGAGGACGGCGCGGACGTGCTCGTCGGCGAGCAGGATGCGGAAGGCGGCCTCGACGCGCTCCTGCGAAGCGCCGCCGCCCACGTCGAGGAAGTTCGCCGGCTCGCCGCCCGCGAGCTTGATGATGTCCATCGTCGCCATCGCCAGCCCCGCGCCGTTGACCATGCAGGCGATGTTGCCGTCGAGCTTGATATAGTTGAGGTCAAACTTCGACGCCTCGATCTCCAGCGGCTCCTCTTCGTGCGTGTCGCGCAGGTCGCGGAAGTCGGGGTGTCGGTAGAGCGCGTTGTCGTCGAAGTTCACCTTGGCGTCGAGGGCGATGAGGCGTCCGTCCTTCGTCAGCAGGAATGGGTTGATCTCCATGAGCGAGGCGTCCATCTGCTCGTAAGCCGAGTAGAGCGTCTGCATGAACTTGACGGCCTGATTCGTGAGCGACGCGGGCAGCCCCAGCCCGAAGGCGAGCTTGCGCGCCTGAAAGGAGCGGAAGCCGACGGCCGGGTCAATCGTCTCCTTGAGAATCTTCTCGGGCGAGTGCTCGGCGACCTCCTCGATGTCCATGCCGCCGGCGGACGAGGCCATGAAGACACTTCTTCCACTCGCGCGGTCGAGCACGATGCCGAGATAGAACTCTTTATCAATCGGCAGCCCCTCTTCGATGAGGACGACGCGCACCTCGCGCCCCTCGGGGCCGGTCTGGTGCGTGACGAGGTTCATGCCGAGTATCTGGCTCGCCACATCGCGCGCCTCTTCGGGCGAGCGTGCGAGTTTGACGCCGCCGCCCTTGCCGCGCCCGCCCGCGTGGATCTGCGCCTTGACGACGACGACCTCGGCGCCGAGTTCCTTCGCCGCCTCAAACGCCTCCTCGGGCGTGCGCGCGACGATCCCGCGCGGCACCGCCACGCCGTACTTCCCCAAAAGCTCCTTGCCCTGATACTCGTGTATCTTCATTCTCCGGCCCCCGCTGGATGCGGCCGACACACTCCGGCCGCACAAGTTTTTTAGAGATTGTTAGGAACGAACGAGAGTGTATCCGCTGGCGCGCCGCCGCCGCAAGCCTCGGAAGACAGTGAGCAGTGAGCAGTAAGCAGAGGGTAATAGGTGTTTGTGTTCAACCGCGCGACGCCGGTTGAGTGCTTACTGCTCACTGCTCACTGCTTACTGCTCACATTTCTGGAATCACCGCCCGATTAACCTTCTGTTATTGGAAACAGCGAGGACGGAGGATTTGAGCGAGATGACGCTGGCGCTGACGCTTCTGTTTGCCATGAACTTGTACGCGCGCGTCGCGAAGACGAAAGCATGATTCGCCATCTTGGGGCGAATCGTTAATGGCGGGCCGGCTGCTCCTCCGGCCCGCCTCTTTTTTTGCCCCGCGCCCCACCGACCCTCCCGGCTCCTCGGTTTGCCACGACGCGGTAATCCAAGTTAATTTTGCTCTCGCGCGGCGACGGTGCATGTTCAACCTAACGGGGCCGCGACGTGCCAGACGACGCCGGAGGTGCCAGCCGATGAGTGAAGTGATAGTCACTTCCCTGTCCAACTTGCAGAACGAAGTCCGCTACGGCGATGCTCGCACGCTCATCACGGATGAGCCGGCGAGCGTGGGCGGCAACGACGCCGGCCCCGACCCGTACACGCTCCTGCTCGGCGCGCTCGGCAGTTGCATCTCGATGACCGTGTCGATGTACGCGCGCCGCAAGGGTTGGCCGCTGGAACGCGTCGTCGTGCGTCTGCGCCAGCAGCGCATCCACGCGAGGGATTGCGCGGAGTGCGAACGGACACAGGAGGGCTTCGTCCACCGCATCGAGCGCGCCGTCACGGTCGAGGGCGACCTGACGGACGAGCAGCGCGCGCGCCTTCTGGAGATCGCGCACAAGTGCCCCGTCCACAAGACGCTTGTCTCGGAGATCGTCGTCGCGGAGTTGAGCGACTGAACGCTTCGGCCGCGCCCGCCGGCAAACTTTTTTCCACCCCGCCGTCTTCGGAGATGATCAGGACAGATGAGAAGAGCCTTCGCTGCCTTGACGCTTGCCGCCGCTTTCGCCTTCGTTCAACTCGCCTGCCAGAGCGCTAAGAATCAGAACCAGCCCGACAACACGAACGCGGCGCGCGCCGAGGCCACGCCGGTCGCCACGCCCGCGGCCGAGCACCCGCTACGCCAGCAGCTCGAAGAAGAGGCGCGACAAAGTCCCGACGACCCGAACTCGCACTTCAATCTGGGCAACGTCTACTTTCAGGAGAGGAGGTTCGAGGAGGCCATCGCCGAGTATCAGAAGGTGATCCTCGCCAACCCGAACGACGCCGAGACACATGGCCAGATCGGCAACGCGCACTTCGCGCTGAAGCGTTACAGCGAGGCAGTCGAGTCTTACAAGCGTGCCGCGAGCGCGAACCCGAAGAACGCGGAGTTTCATAATCTGTTGGGAAACGCTTACGTCGAACTCCGACAACACCCGGAAGCCGCCGAGGCTTTCCGTGAGGCGGCGCGCCTCAACCCGAAACACCCCGACGCGTTCTTCAATCTCGCCAACGCCTACGACGCTCTCGGGATGTACAAGGAGGAGGTGGCGGCGCTCCAGCAGGCCGTGAAAGTGAACGCCAAAGACGCCGACGCCTACTTCAACCTCGGGAACGCCTACTCCAAGTTGAATCGCCCGAAGGAGGCCGCCGGAGCCTACCAGCGGGCCGTGACCCTCAACCCCGGCGATGCGGTCGCGCGCCTCACGCTCGCCCGCACGTACCTCAAGACCGGCGACCGCAAGGGCGCGGAGACGCAGCACGAGGCGCTCAAGTCAATCGACCCGAACTCGGCCGAACAACTCCTGCGCGAGATAAATGTTGTCCAGCCATAGGGCGCGAAGTGAGACCGTCAACCAGCACCTCGCGGGCGACAAGCGACGTTTATTCTGACGCTCGTTTTACAGGAAGATAATTGACAAACGGAACGGTTGGCGTTATCAATACGACCGCCGACCTCGCGGCGTGCGTAAACTGTTTTCGACTTCGGTTGACCGCACGCGAACCAACGCTCCGACGACCCCGTCGCCCGGTCTGTGATACACCCACTCAAACGTTGGAAAGGTTTTCGCCCCCAATGAAAAACCTCCCCCTGAAGATCGTCGCCTGTCTGGCGCTGGCCGTGGCGTGTGTCCTGTCATCATCTTTCGTCTCCGACAATGTCTCGGCGCAGGTGAAGCAGGCCAAGCCGGGCGACCGGCTCTCGCCGCTGGAGAGAGAGCTACTCACCGAGATGAATCTCGCACGCACGCAGCCCGCCGAGTACGCCGCCTACCTCGAACAGCTCAAGCCTTTTTTCAAGGGCAACGTCTACACGCCGGCGGGCGGACGCTCATTCAACACGCAGGAGGGCTGGGCGGCCGTCGAGGAAGCGATACGCTTCCTGCGCGCGGCGAAGCCGATTGCCCCGTTCAATGTCGCCGAGGGCATGTGCTACGGCGCGGGCGAACTCGTCAAGGATCAGACCAAGAGCGGCGGCACCGGTCACAAGGGTTCCGACGGCAGCTTCTGCGAGCAGCGTTTGATGAGATACGGCACGTGGGCGGCGCCGGTCGGCGAGAATCTCTCTTACGGCCGCCAGTCGGCGCGCGAACGCGTGCTGGAGCTGATCATCGACGACGGCTTCAGCAGCCGCGGCCACCGCCTGCGAATCTTCAACGCCGGCCACAAGGTCGCGGGCATCTCCTGCGGCCCGCACACCTCGCTCGGCAACGTGTGCGTGATCACGATGGCGGGCGGCTTCACGGCCCGGGGGCCGGCTCAAAAGGCCGGCGCGTCGAAGCCGGGCGCGTCGAAGACGGGCGAAGCACCGGCGCCGAGCGGCGCGGTCAGATTCTAAACGGGCCTCGCCCTCGCGACCGGCCCGCACGCGGAAATCGAAAAGTCCCCCGGACGTTCGTCACGTCCGGGGGACTTTTGTTATGGAACAGGAGAAGTCGCCGAATGAACTTTTGACGTTGACGAGTCGTTATGCTTCTTAATAATATATAGCTATGTCATATATAGGCTCACAAATGTTCGACCGCGAGTTGAAGAAAGGCAGCGCCGAGTTGTTGATTCTCTCGCTGGTCGAAGACCAGCCCCGTCATGGCTATGACATCGGCAGTCTGATCGAGCAGCGTTCGCGCGGCGTGCTGCGTTTCAACGTCGCCTCGCTCTACCCGCTACTGTACCGGCTGGAGAAGCGCGGCTGGATTCTGGGTCGCTGGGTGGAGAAGGCCGGTCAAAGGCGGCGGCGTTATTACCGCCTGACTCCCGAGGGCAAAAAGATTCTGGCGGCGCAGCGCATCGGCTGGCGGGAGTTTGTCGAGGCGATCAATCGCATTATAGGAGTCGAAAATGCCTGACTGGAAAGAAGAGGTCAGAAGGCGTCTGTCGGGGCTGAGGCTGGCGCCGACGCGCGAGGCCGAGATCGTCGAGGAGCTGGCCCTGCATCTTGATGATCGCTACGAGCAGTTGCTACAGGGCGGCGCGACAAAAGAGGAAGCTTACAAGTCGGCACTGCTCGATTTGACCGAGAACGATTTGCTGGTTCAGGAACTGCGCCGGGTCGAGCGCCCCGCGCCGCAGGAGCCTGTGGCGCCGGGGGCGCGAAGGAGGACGAACTTGTTAGGAGAGTTCTGGCAGGACTTACGTTACGGTCTGCGGATGCTGTTGAAAAATCCCGGCTTCACCATCGTCGCCGTCATCGCTCTGGCTTTAGGCATCGGCGCGAACAGCGCGATCTTTAGTGTGGTCAACACAGTGCTGCTGCGCCCCCTGCCTTATAAAGACCCCGAACGGCTCGTGATGGTCTGGGAGGACAGAACCAAGCGTGGATATCCGCGCGACACGCCCGCGGCCGGCAACTACACTGACTGGCGAGATCAGAATCAGGTCTTTGAAGGCATGGCGGCGATTGCCGACCTGAGTTTTAACCTGACGGGCGTCGGCGAGCCGGAAAGACTCGACGGCCGGCGCGTCTCGGCCAGCCTCTTTCCCCTGCTGGGCGTCGAGCCGCAACTGGGGCGCGCGTTCCTCCCCGAAGAAGATCAGCCCGGCGGCAATCGCGTCGTTATCATGAGCCACGGTCTGTGGCAACGCCGATTCGGCTCTGACATGTCGATCATCGGAAAGCCTCTCAACTTGAACGGCGAGAGCCACACGGTCGTCGGCGTGATGCCGCCCGACTTCCAGTTTCCGAGCCGTGACGACGAGTTGTGGGCGCCCATCGCTTTCGACCCTCAGGAAGCCACTAACCGCAGAAGACACTACCTGCAAATCGTCGCGCGCACGAAGCCCGGTGTGACGCCGCAACAGGCGCAGGTGGAGCTGAGCGCCATCGCCGAACGTCTTCAACAGCAGTATCCGGAGACCAATACAGACGTGGGAGCCGCCGTCGTGCCGCTGCACGAACAGCTTGTCGGCGACATCAAACCGGCCCTGCTCGTGTTGTTGGGCGCGGTCGGATTTGTCCTCTTAGTTGCCTGTGCGAACGTCGCCAACCTGCTGCTCGCGCGCGCCTCCGTGCGACAAAAAGAGACATCCATCCGCGTGGCGCTCGGCGCGAGCCGCTCGCGTTTGATCCGACAATTTCTGACGGAAAGCGTTTTGCTGGCCGCACTCGGCGGTGTCGCCGGGCTGCTGCTGTCTCTGTGGGGGGTGAACCTGCTGAAAGCTTTCATCCCGGAGAACATTTCTCAAGCCCAGTCCGTCACGATAGATGGCAGCGTGCTGGCGTTCACGCTGCTGGTCTCGTTGCTGACGGGACTGGTCTTCGGTCTGGCCCCGGCCATGCAAACATCGAGCTTCAATCTTAACGAAGCATTGAAGGAAGGCGGCCGCGACTCCGTGGCGGGAAGTCGTGGCAATCGTCTTCGCGGCCTGCTGGTCATCACCGAGGTCGCGCTCGCGCTCATCCTTCTGATCGGCGCCGGGTTGTTGATTAACAGCTTCCTGCGCTTGCGTAATGTCGATCCGGGATTTCGCGCGGACAATCTGTTGACGATGAGCATCGTGCTCCCGCAACTGAAGTATCCCGACCAGACGCGGCGCTCGGCTTTTTATAACGAGCTGGTGAGCCGTGTGGAATCGCTGCCGGGGGTTAAATCGGCGGCCGTCACCAACTGGATACCTTTAGTCCTTCAGGGCGATTCAATCGGCATCAGCGTCGAGGGACGCCCCGACCCCGGCCCCGGCCAAAGGCCCAGCGCGGTGACGAGAGTCGTCAGCCCCGACTACTTTCGCACGATGAACATCCAGTTGTTGCAGGGGCGACAATTCGACGCGCAGGACAAAGTCGATTCTCCATCGGTGGCGGTCATCAGCGAAACGATGGCCCGCCGCCTCTGGCCCGGTGAAGACCCCACGGGCAAGCGCATCACGCCCGGAGCGCCCGACTCCGCCAACCCTGACGACTGGATAACGGTTATCGGAGTGGTCAAGGATGTCCGGCAGTTCGAGCTTGTCGCCGAGCCGAAGCCGCAGATGTACCTGACGCACATCCAGGCCGGATTCTTCGCGCCGCGACACCTCGTCGTCAGTACGGATGTCGAGCCGCTTAGTTTGGCGGGGGCCGTGCGTAAGACGGTGTGGGACATCGATAAAGACCAGCCGGTCTCCAACGTCAATACGATGGAATCCGTGCTCTCCGAATCAATCGCGCGGCAGCGTTTCAGTATGCTGTTGCTCGGCATCTTCGCCGCCGTGGCGCTGGTGCTGGCGGCGGTGGGAATCTACGGCGTGATGAGCTACTCGGTCGCGCAACGCACCCACGAGATCGGCATCCGCATGGCGCTCGGCGCACAGCGCGGCGACGTGCTCAAGCTGGCGGTCGGGGGAGGGTTGAAACTCGTCTTGATTGGTGTCGGGGTCGGCCTCGTCACGGCCTTCATCCTAACGCGCGTCATGTCGAGCCTGTTGTTCGGGGTCAGCGCCACTGACCCGACGACATTCATCATCATCTCGCTGGTGCTCATCAGCGCGGCCGTGCTGGCGAGCTACATCCCTGCGCGCCGCGCCACGAAGGTTGACCCGATGGTCGCCCTGCGATACGAGTGAGTCAGTCGGCTTTCTCGACGGAGTAATACTTCAGAAACGTAGGGTCAGCGCCGATGGCCTTCACTATGAAGCCCGGCTGATCCCCTCTCGCGGGGACTTCCTGCGTGTAGGCGCGGCTCGCCGGAGTGTTCTCCTCGCGGGCGCGGCCCGTGTCAACGACATCCGCATAGCGGACGCGGCGGCCCTGCTCGTTCGCCACCGCCGTGACGTAGCGCACCGAAGTGTACTCCTTGTTATACGCGACCATGAGGTGCGTGTAGCCGGGGTCGTTCGTGAGCCGCCACACTTCCTGTTGCCTCCTCTCTTCCTTCTCCAACTGACCGATGCTTTGCAGGCGCGCGTGCGCCTCCTCACGGCTCATCCCGAGCCGGATGCCGAGTATCTCCGGCTTCGGCTCGACCGATGTGGCGCACGCCGGGGCGAGCAGCAGCAGGCAGCAAATGGCGACGGCAATTTTCATCATCTTTAACTCCGCTCGCGGTGTCGGCCGAGTCTATCAAACATTCTTCGGCCGAGTCAGCCGGGCCGACGCCGGCGCATAACATGAGCCGGCGGGCGACACTTTCGAGAAGTCGCCCGCCGGCTCGTCAATGAGTCTACCGCTATCGTCCGCGTCGGCGAGTTAATCGAAGGCGGCGAACAGCGGCTTGCCGCCCGACTGGCGGATGATCGTCGCGCGATCCTCGCCGTCGTTGTCGTTGCCGTCGAGTTGGCCGTCGCCGTTCTTGTCAGCGCCGCTGATACAAGCGGGCGTCACGCAGCCGTCGGCGTAGGCCGCGAGCGCACGCCCCTGTTTATCGACGGTCACGTCGTTGAAGTCGAGCAGGTTGCGCGTGGAGCCGGGGCAGGTCGTGCCCGAGGTACAGACCACGCCGCGCTGCACGGGGTCGTTCGGCGTGGCGTTGACCGTCACCCACGTCTGCCCGCCGTCATAGGTCGTGGCGATGTAGCCGAACCATGTGCCGGGGAAGGTCATGTCTGTCCCGCGGCCGTTCGCGCCCGATGTGGTCGAGCCGAGGAAGAAGACCGCGGCTCGATTCGCGTCGCCGCCGACCGCGGCCGGGAAGACCGTGTTCTGGATGCCGTGAGCGGCGCCCACGTCGGAGACGTTCACCCAGTTGAGTCCGCGGTTGTGTGAGACGGCGACTCGCGAGTGGCCGTCGCCATCGGCGTAAGCGAGATAGACGGTTCCGTCCGCGCCGATGCCGACCGACGGGTCGGTGTCGCCGGGGGTGCTGCCCGGCACGGTGCGGATGCTCCACGTCAGGCCGTTGTCCTCGGAGACGGCGACTCCCTGCGTGCCGCCGCAATTCTTGTTCGGGACGTAGACGGTGCCGTCGGGCGCGACCTTGATGTGACCGTGGAGGCCGCCGCACTGTACGAGCGTCCACATCGGGACGGCCACGCCGAAGGTCAGCCCGCCGTTGTCGCTGCGGGCGATCTGCGCGAGGCCGATGTCCTGCGAGGCGTAGTAGACGGCGTTCGGGTAAAACGCGGCGTTGAGTCCGGGCAGTTGGACGGCCCCGCCCTTGAGGCTGCCGTCGGCGTTCTTAGCATAAGGCCCGCCGCCGAGGGTTTGGTGGTCAACACCCGAGTTGATGCCTGAACCCTGACTCGGCGTCCACGTCGCGCCGTCGTCGTCGGTGAACGCCATCAGGCTGAGCTTCCCCGCGAGCTGCGAGACGAAGGTGCGGTTGGTGCGGGAAGCGCCCGCATCGCTGTCAGTAAATAGAATTGGGTCGAGCGTAGTGATCGAGGTGGTCGGCGCGCTCACGTCGGCCCACGTCGCGGTCGCGGGCGACGCGGAGTCGTTGAACTGGACGCGCAGGGTCTCAAGGCCCGAGATGAACATGACCGCGCCAGTATTCCAGTTCGCGCCGAGCGTCGGCTCACCGGCGCTCTCGCCGATGCCGGCGGGCGAGGCGTAGTTGCGATAGGTCGGCGGCGTTGCGTTCGAGGGCGTGGGCGCGGGCGTGGGCGGCACGAACGGCTTCGCCTCGACGGCGGCGCTTCCGCGATACTGGTCGAGAGTGGTGGCCGCGTAGTAGACGGCGCGCACGGTGTAGACGCCCGTGCCCGACGCGGACGGGTCAATCGTCGTGTCTTCAATCGTCAACGGCTCGGTCGGCGACGTGAGGCCGCGCCCGGAGCTGGCGACGAGGGGGCCGGCGTTCGAGCCTTTGTGGATGTAGAGGTCGTAGTCGGTCACGGGGAGATTCCACTCGATCTTGACGCGCACGAGCTTGCCCGCCCAGTCCGCGGCCGTGCCGCCGACGTTCAAGGTGAGGGTGTCGCAGGTGAGTCCCTCACGGCACAAAGCCTCACTGCCGATGACAGGCGCGGCGTTCAATGCGCCGCCGCCGATGGCCGTCCCCGTCCAGGTGACGGGCGCGGCGGCCGTCGGGCTGAGTGTTCTGGAGACGGGGCTGGCGGCGTCGGCCGTCATCATTTGCAGCGGGGCGAAAACCATTGTCAAAACAAAGATCGCGCCCAGTGTCGCGCCGAGCGCCTTGAAAGCACTCTGTGATTTCAGAGTTCTGGATTTTCTCATCACCAATGTTTCCTTTGACGGCGGTGTGGGGTTTTCGACAGGGTTGCGCCGGACAACCTTGCCAGTTCTTCAATAGTTCAATGGCGGACGATGCAATGTAGCGGCGGGTGCTTGGCTAATTCTTGGCTGGCGCTTGAGCCTTAGTGAGCGGGGAGTTCGGGGAAAGCACTTCGGATTCGCGCCCGGATGGGGGGCATGAACACAGGGAAGATTCGGCTTGACTGGCGAAGTACTTGATGGGGTTGTCTTTGTGGCAGTTATCAGTTGAGTGGGGGCGAGGTAGATTCACCGCAGAGGCGCAGAGGACGCGGAGGGGGCGCTGAGGAAAAAATTTCGCGCCCGACACCTCGCAAGATGCCGGGCGCGGTTTCAATGCGCGAAAGAGCCGACCTTTACTCTGACGCCCGTCTGGCGATGACGGCCATCGCGTGGGCGAGTTCGATTCTCGCGAGCGCGCTCTGCGGGCGGAAGGCTCCGCCCTCCGCGTTGAGCAGACCGCGCTCCAGCGCGACGGCCACGTAACCGCGCAAAGCGGAAGGGATCGCCCCGGCGTCGGTCACGTTTAAGAGCGCGCCGGCCCTTGACTCGGCCTCGGCCCTCAGCCCCGACGCGCGGACTATGGCGACGGCCGCCGTGAGGCGGTCAACCATGTCGTCGGGCCTGAAGGAAGCGCCCGGTGTCGCGTCAGCGAAGAGAGGGCCGCCCGGCGCGGCCTGCACGCTTTCGACGAAGAGCATGGTCGAACGGTCGAGCACGTCGGCGTAAGTCGGCGCGGCCGGCGTGTACTGCGGGACACGCGCGCCGAGCACGAGGGCCGTCGCGAGGTCGGAGCGCGTCACGCCGAACGCCGGGCGAAACGAACTGCCGAGCGGCCACATCACGAAGGAACGAAAACTCTGATAGACCTCTTCGCGCGCTGACTGGCTCAAACCGTCCAAGTCCGTCAGAGGCGCGTACTCTGCGCGGGTCAACTCAAGCACGCCGGAGAACTGCTGAGGCGTGCCCGCCAGACCGAGCGTGTTCGAGACGCCGACCCGCCATCTGCCAGTCGCGGGCGACTTGATGACAACGCGCTCACGCTTGCCGGTCAGTCCGGGCAGGTTGAGCTGGTTCGACGACGCGCGCCGCACACCATTGGGGTCGAACAGGTTCAGCCCCAGATCGTTCGTGCTGTAGATCGGCCCCCACGCGATTTGGACGGAGGCGAGGAGCGTATTCTCGGGAACGTTCAGGAAGGTTTCGTAACCCGAAAGAAGTTGCGTCGTGCCGCCGAACTGCCGCAAGGTGTCGCCCACGAAGCGCACCTGACCGCGGTCGAGAGTGGCCCGCCACACCCCGATGAGCCGTTCGGGGAAGGCGGCTTCGAGCACGGCCGCGTGCGCGTTGAGCATCCCGGCCCCGACCTCGTGCCGGTAGTGGGGCGCGAGCGGCGTCGCCGTGCGCTGGAGGATGTCGCGTACTTGAGCCGGCGTCAGATCAGGATTTGCTTCGAGCATCAGGGCGATGACGCCGGCCGCCTGCGGCGCGCTGAAACTCGTCCCCGTCGCCGTCGTGTAGTACGGCGCTGCGGACGCGGGGAGGCGCCGAGAAGATGTGAGGCTGGAAGCGCCGAGCACGCCCACGCCCGTGTTTCGCAGGCCGACGACGTTCACGCCCGGCGCGACCAGCGTCGGGTGCGGGGCGTTGCCGCCGAATCGGCCGCGCGCCGAGAAAGCCGCGAGGCGTCCCGTGTGATCTGTCGCGCCGACGCTGACAACCCACGGCGCGGCGGCGTAAGGGTTAAGCGTTTGCAAGCCCGGCCCCGAGTTGCCCGCCGAGAAGACGACGTTGATGCCGCGTTCGGTAAGCAGGCGTGTGGCGACGTTTACGGGATCGTTGGCGTCGTAGACGGCGTTGGCCGAGAAGCTACAGTTGACGACGCGCACGCCGAGGTCAGGATGTGTGAGCAGGTAGTCGAAGCCCGCGAGCACGTGGAAGAGATTCAAATCCCCGGCGCTGAGGCCCACGAGCTTCGCGCCGGGGGCCGCGCCCGCGTAAGCGCCGCCCGAACGCGCGCCGTCGCCCGCGATCATGCCGGCGACGAAAGTGCCGTGGCCGTAGACCTGATCCGTATTCGGCACGTTCTCCACGCCGACGGGATACGTAAAGCCGACGCTCAAGCTCTGCGTGTCCGCCAGCTTGACGTTCTGCGCGACGCGACCGGCCAGATCGGCGTGCGTGCCGTCGAGGCCCGTGTCGATCACGGCGACCGTGACGCCGCGCCCGTTTACGTTCAGTCCCATGTTGTGGCGCGTGAGGTCGGAGTCGCGCGCGACGCGTTCGACGCCCGCCGGTGCGAGATATGGGTCGGACGTGGTCTGAAAGGTGCGGTTTCCGTAGATGGAGCGCACCGCGGGGAGGCGCGAGACGTTGACGAGCTGCTGCCGCGTCGCCGTGACGGCGACGACCGGCAGCGACAGGTAGCGCGTGCCGCCCGTGATGCCGTTGAGTCGCAGGTCAGCGAGGTCGGCGTCGCCCGGCTGTCGGTGGTAGACGACCGCCGCGTTGATGTGGCTGTCGTCAGTGGCCCGGTCGAGCAGGAGGGCAAGCTCGGGGTCAAGGCTCTGAAGGCCGGTTCGTTGCTGAACGTCCGTCCCCGTGACGGTAATGCCGTCCGTCCCGGTGACGGTAATCCCATCAGTGCCGGTGACGGTGATGCCGTCAATTCCGTTCAGCGTGATGCCGTCCGTGCCGGTCGCCGTGATGCCGTCCGCGTCCGCGATGTGGATGCTCCCCGGCGTGATGGAGAAGATGCGACCGTCCGTGCCCGTCGCGGTGATGCCATCCGTCCCGGTGACAGTGATGCCGTCAGTGCCGGTGACGGTGATGCCGTTGGCGCGGGCGATAGACAGGGCGTCGGCGCCGATGGCGGTGATGCCGTCGGTGCCGGTGACGGTAATCCCATCGGCGCCGGTGACGGTAATGCCTTCGGCCTTCCTGAGCAGGATGGAGTCGAGGCGGGAGCTGGAGCCGTCGGTTCCCGTGACGGTGATGCCATCCGTGCCGGTGACGGTGATGCCATCGGCCGCGGCTACGCTCAGCGCGTCCACGCCTCGGGCGACGAGCGCGTTGGCCCCGGTGTAGGTAACGCCGTCAGTGCCCGTGACGGTGATGCCGTCCGTTCCCGTAACGGTGATGCCGTCGGCGCCCGTCGTGGTGATGCCGTTGACCTTGTAGGCGAGGAGGTCGTCAGTCCCCGTGACCGTGATGCCGGACGTGTCGATGAAGGAGACGCCCTGCGTGCCGGTGAGGAAGACGCCTTCGCCGCGCCTGACGCTGACGCCCGCAATCACCGCGCCGGCGCAAAGCGCGTAGACGAGGATCACGGCGACGATCTTTCGCGGCCTTTTCAATCCGGTGCTCAGCATGGTCACGGCGAGGTAGTGATATTTCTACAAACCAAAAAATTTATGCGTGAGATGAACTACAGTGTCGGCGACGCCCACAACGCTCACCCGACTCTGAGTGGCTCGGCTCAAGTGGCCGCGCTTCCCTTCAGGCCGACGAATCCACTTCGATAATACCGCAAGGCTGCGGGCCGGGTAAACGCCGTCGGGGCCGCACGCCCGACGGTTCACTTGATTGACTCGCGGTAAACTCCCTGCGTCTCCTGAGCCGGCTCGACGCCCAGCTCATTGAGCAGAAGGCTGCGCAGGGTTTCGTACTGCTCCCTCACGGCGCCGCGACTGCCCAGCGCCGCGTGCGCGCGCATCACGCGGCAATGAACCTCCTCGCGGAAAGGGTCGTCGCGCAGTATCTTCTGGGCGAGCGACAGGCAATGTTCCCACTCCCCCGCCTCCTGCGCGGCGGAGGCGAGCTTCTCCAGCATGCGGAGATACTGGTCGCGATAATAGGAACGTTGTTCCTCGACCCACTCGTCGTGGGTGCCCTGCATGAACTCGCCGCGATAGAGCGCCACCGCCTCCTCGTATGCCTGCCCGCACCGCTCCGTCTGACCACGACGGCGCGCCGCCGCGGCCTCGGCCACGAGGCCGTCAAACTCCTCCACGTCCGAGCGGTAGGAGAAGTCGGGGTTGAGCAGGTAATCCCCGTCTCGATAAAGCAAAAAGTTCTGCCGGATGAGCTGGTTGCTGTTGAGCGCCTTGCGGATATACGAGATCGTGGGGTGAAACTTCTTCTCGACGCTTTCCAGATCGTCGTCGCGCCAGAACGTGTCGATCAGCGTCTCCTTCGAGGCGCGACGGTGTTGGCGCGAGGCGATGAAGCAGAGGATGTCGCGCGCGCGCTTGCTCGTCCACGCGTCGGCGGCGAGGGGGTGCGACGGGTCGCGGTAGATTTCTACCAGACCCAGCATGTTGATCGTCAGATCGCTCGCCTGTCGGGCCGGGGCCGTCTGAACGGCGAGCACCGCGGCCGCATGAGGTAGTTGTGGCCGGGCTTGAACGGATGAGAGATTCTGACGCAAGTCTCTCGGCAGCAGCTTGAGCGCCTGTTCGGAGGAGAACAATTGCGGGTTCTGTTCCACCTCGCGCCGCAGCCAGTATTCGTAGTCGTAACGCGCGGCCAATTCGAGCGCGCGCCGCAGGTGCATTAAGTAATCCCCCTCTCTCTCTCCGGCGCGGGCGCAGGAAGCGAGCGCGAGCGAT
This sequence comes from Pyrinomonadaceae bacterium, assembly GCA_036380435.1. Lineage (GTDB taxonomy): Bacteria > Acidobacteriota > Blastocatellia > Pyrinomonadales > Pyrinomonadaceae > DASQDT01. Next base: position 16,969 of record DASVES010000272.1, read on the forward strand.
GCTTGCGCTTCGTAGTAGTAAAGATTGTGCTCGCGGAAATAACTGAGGGCCGGGCCGAGTTCGGCCTGCGCGGCGGCGTGCTCCCCCTGCGCGAGCATGACGCGGCCTCGGGCCAGCACCGCTGTCTTCAAGGCCATCTCGTCTTTGAGCGTGGTGCGCGCCTCGACAAGATGATCCATGGCCGAACGGGCCGCCGCCGGGTCGCCCTCCTGCAAGGACAGCATCGCCTGCTCTTCAAGCAACTCCCGCCGCGCGAGATCGATTCCCGCCTCTTTATAGATGCGCGCCGCCCTCGCGTAAAACTCCAACGCGCGCGGCACTTCCCGACGCTCGCGATAGAGGTTGCCGTAGGCCTCGAAGACTTCGCCTTGCAGCACGCTCAAGTTGAAGAGTTGTGAGAATTCGAGCGCGCGATTCAGATGAGCCTCGCACTGCGCGACCTCTCCGCGGTAGAGGTAGCAGCGCGCCATGTTGAGATGAACGGCCGCCTCCTGCGGAACGGGAGGCGAGTTCCCGCCGTATTGAAGCGTTCGATGCAGCCAGCGCAACGACTCGTCGAAGTCGCCGCGGATCAAAGCCGGCAGTCCGAGGTTGTGCGTCATCAGGCGGGCGTAGTGCTCGTCGCCGTGGTCTTCGGCGCTCTGCAACGCGGCGCGGAATTCACGCTCGGCCGCCGCCCACTCGCCCTTCGCCATCAGACACAGCCCGCGCGTGCCGGCACACTTGGCGCGCACGAACGATTCTTCGTCCGCCAGCTCAACGGCCCGGTCGAGGTAAGCGAGGGCCGTCTCGATATCGCCGTAACGCCGCGCGATGGTGGCCAGCGAGCGCAACGCCTCGGCCTCTCCCTCGCGGTCGTTATGAGCGCGCAGGAGCGACGCGGCGCGTGTGTGTAGCGAACGCGCGGAGTCCAGTTCGTCGCGCAGGCGCGCGACCTCGGCGCGGTAGAAGAGTGCGCGCGGGTGCGCTTTAGTAGCATCGGGCGGGAGGGCATCGACAAAGGAGACGAGTGAGGCGAGCGCGCCCGCGGCGACCCAGTGACCGCCGCGCTCGGCAATGACTGAGGCCGCGCGCTCGAAGTCTTCCGCGGCGATCAGGTGCCGCATGGCCTGCTCCCATCCCCCGCGTTCGAGGTAACAGTCGGCGTAGCGCGCGTGCTCGGCGGCCACTCCCGTCTGGCCCAGCTCGTGGCTCAGGCGACGCCGCAGGAAACTCCGAAAGAGCGGGTGGAGGCGGTACTCTTCGCCGCGGTTGTCGCTCGCTACGGTGAGGAAGACGTTGCGGCGCACCAGCTCCGGCAGGACGAGGCGGCTGTTCACCTCCGGGTAGAAAAGCGCGCACACGTCCATCTCCACACGGTCGAGCAGAGAGATGCGCAGCAGGAAGCGTTGCACGTCTTCCTGCTCGTCGGCGAAGACCTCTTCGGCGAAATAATCGAAGATGTCGTGCTCCGACTGTCGCAGAATCTCCGTCAGGTCGGGCGCGCCCGTTTCACTCGCCCCGGAAGCTATCGCCTCGCGTTGGGCGAATTGCCTGACGAGTTGCAACGCAGTGATCCACCCCTGCGTGCGCTCGCGATACTCGGCCAACTGCGCGGGCGTCAATTCGAGGTCGAACACCTGCCGGAACAGTTCCAGCGTCTCTTCGTCGGTGAAGAGCAGTTCCTGTCGGTCGATAATCACGAGCGAGTGTTGCGAGCGCAGGCGCGACAACGCGAGCGGCGGCACGTCGCGCGAGACGACGATGAAGTGCAACACGTCCGGCAGGTATGAGATCAGGCGGTCGAGCACGGCATGCACCGCCGTGTCGCGGCCGAGGTGGTGATAATCGTCGAGCACGACGACGAGTTGCTGGCTGACCTCTTCGAGGACTTCGTTCAAAAGCACGTCAACGGCGCGCGCTGGCTCGCGCGCGATCTCGTCGGCCGACTGTCGCAGATAGGAGAGCGTCACGTCGCCGAAGCCGGGCACGGCCTGCCTGATGCCGTGCGCGAGGTAGCCGAGGAAGACTAGCGGGTCGGCGTCCGTGTGGTCGAGCTGATACCAAACGAACTGCTGCGCGTGGGCGCGGACGAAATCCGCGACCAGAGTGGTTTTACCCGAGCCGGCGGGGGCGGCGACGAGCGTCACCGGGTGCGAGAGGTTGCTCTGGAGGCGTTCGGTCAAACGCGGGCGGGAGAGTAAGGCGGGGGCCGGGCGCGGCGGGAGCAGCTTCGTTCGCAGGAAGAACGTGGGCCGACGCGGCGACTTCTCTTCCTCCAGCGCCGGCTGCGTGAGCGCCGGCGCGGGTGTGCTGTCGCTGCGAGTCCTCTGTGGCATCGGGCTTGTCTTCGGCGGCTCCCACAAAATTTAGGCTGAGCTTATCACGGCGGCCACGCTCGTCTCCACGGGGCCGCGGGGGAGGAGGCGATGCGCGCGCGTGAGGCGCGGGCGACTGCTGGAGTTTTTACCGGCCCGAGGCCCGCCGTCTTTCGCGACGAGGTTGACTGTTTGAAGGATAGACACGCGAGCCGCACGCGACTCGGCGCGAAGAATTTCTCTCGACGTGATGAATTCCGGCCTCCGCCCTGCTCATCCACATCGCCGTCTTATCCAGAGCGGCGGCGCGTCCCCGCGTCTGTTCAAGCGCCGCGCGCGCGTCGCCTGCTCCGAGGCCGTAACTGGAGAACAAGTCCACGGCCTCCTGCGGGGTGAAAGCCAACTCGGCTTCTTCGATGAGGCAGAGCGTCTGCTTCGAGCGCATGCGCCACATGGGCGTCGGCGGCGCGCTGCGTCCGATGATGAGCATGTGCGCCTCGGGGGGCAGAAGCGGGAGCAGCCGTTGGAAGAACGGCACGACCCACGCCGCGTCATAAATCAGGTGCAGGTCGTCAATCACGATCAGCAGCGGTGCGTCCTGACACTCCTGCAATTCATAGAGGAACGCCTCGGCAAGTGTGGGGATGTCTTCAAGACCCGGCGACCCGTCGATGTGAGACAGGACTTTCTGCCCGAAGCCGGGGCGCTGTCGGCTGACGGTTTCGACGAGGTAACGGAAGAAGATTCGCAGCTCGCCGTCGGAAGCGTCAACCTTGTACCAGACCACACGCGGAGCGCAGCGCCGCGCGAAATCTGTCGCCAGCAGCGTCTTCCCCGTGCCCGCGCGCCCCGCGATGATGGTCGAAGTGCAGGAGCCGAGTCCCTCTTCCAACAGCCGGAGGAGGCGCGGACGCGAGACGCGTGGGTTTTCGTGCGGGACAGAGACCTTGTCGAGAATGATTCGCATACTTGCTACTTTTGAACAATCCAGCCGGAACGAGTCCCGCGGCCGAAGCATTCGCCCGTCAGGGCGAGACGGTCGGGCCGTCATTTAAAAGTTTACGCATGAAACTTGGGTGATTCTTGAGTGCCTCTTCAAAGGGGGACAGTGGTGCGGAGTTGGGAATGTGCAACGGCACGAAAAGGACGAAACTCAGATGTTGTGTCGGTCGTTAAGTGTCTCGACCCTCCCACAGGCTATGCCGCTGGAAGGTGCAGTGAGAGTCTTGAGCACCACGGAAGCGGCTTCCGACGGCCTGATACTCCCTTAACTATCTCGGCCCGCAGCAGCGGTGGCCGCTTACCAACGCAGCGCGGCTCGCCGCGCAAACCGATACCCTCGTATGCTTACCATCAACAACCTCTCCAAGACCTACCCCAACGGGGTGCAAGCGCTCAAGGGCGTCAGCCTCAACATCGAGCGGGGGCTGTTCGGGCTGCTCGGGCCTAACGGCGCCGGCAAGTCCACGCTGATGCGCACGCTGGCTACCCTACAGGAGCCGGATACCGGCCAGATCATCTTCGACGGGCTGGACGTGGTCAGCGACCCACAGGCGCACCGCCGCCAACTGGGCTACCTACCCCAGGACTTCGGCGTCTACCCGGGCGTCTCCGCCTACGACCTGCTTGAGCACCTCGCGGTCCTAAAGGGCGTTGCCGACCGGAAGGCGCGCCGCGAGCAGTTGGAGGCGCTGCTGGAGCAGACCAACCTGTGGGCGCACCGGAAGAAGGCGGTGAGCGGCTTCTCCGGCGGGATGCGGCAGCGCTTCGGCATCGCGCAGGCGCTCCTCGGCGACCCACGGCTGATCATCGTGGACGAGCCTACCGCCGGACTCGACCCGGAGGAGCGCAACCGCTTCCACAATCTGCTCAGCGAGGTGAGCGAGAACATCGTGGTGATTCTCTCCACGCACATCGTCGAGGATGTACGGCAGCTCTGCCCGCGCATGGCCATCATGGCCGAGGGCCGCGTGCTGCGCTCGGGCGCGCCGCGCAAGCTGATCGCCGAGTTGGAGGGCCGCGTCTGGCGAAAGACGGTGGAGAAGCCGGCGGTGGAGGCTTACCGCAAGTCGCTTCACGTTATCTCCACCCAGCTCTACGAGGGACGCACGCTGGTGCACGTTTTGCACGAGGGGCGGCCGGAAGCTGACTTCGAGGCGGTGGAGCCAAACCTGGAGGACGTGTACTTCTCCATCCTGCGCGCGCCGGCGGAGGCCCGCCATGCTGCTTGAGGTGATTCGATTCGAGTGGCGCTACCACACCCGGCAGATCGCCTTTCCGGTGGGCGTGCTCTTTTTTCTGGGCATGGGGTTCATCCTGCCGGTGCTGGGTTACGGCCCGGGCGGCACACACCTCAACTCGCCCTTCGTCGTCATGCAGTCGGTGGGACTGCTGTCGCTCCTCAACATCTTCGTGCTGACCGTCTTCTGCGCGAACGCGGTTGCCCGCGACGCCGAGCACGGGATGAGGGAGATCGTGTACGCCACTTCTATCGGCAAGCTGCGCTACCTGAGCGCGCGCTTCGTGGGAGCGATGGCGGCCGCGTTGACGGTTTTCTCCTGCACCATCGTTGGCCTGTACCTCGCGCCCATGGTGGCCAAGATTGATCCGGCCAAGCTCGGCGACCCCATTCCGCTGGCTTACCTTTGGGCGTTGCTGGTGATGGCGCTCCCCAACATGCTGTTCGCCGGTGCGATCATCTTCGCGCTGGCCGTGCTCACGCGGAGCGTGCTGGCCAGCTACGTGGGCAGCGTCTTCCTGTACATGCTGTACATGGTGATCGCGATGATGATCGACTCGCCGCTGATGGCCGGATCGACGCCGCAGTCGCCGCAGGCGATGGCCCGAGCGGCCATCCTCGATCCCTTCGGCATCGCCGCCTTCTTCCAGCAGACATGGTACTGGACGCCCGCCCAGCGAGACACACAACTGCTGTCGCTCGACGGCTACTTCCTGATCAACCGCCTGCTGGTGATGGGCGTAGCGGCGGCAATCCTGTTGGTCACTTACCGCTACTTCTCGTTCCGGCTCGCCGCCAGCGCCCGCCCCGCGCCGGCCGAAACGCTGGAGCCACGCGCGACAGTTGCACGCTATCGCGGGGTGCCGGTGGCCCCAGAGTCCGCGGCGGGCCGCTGGGCCGCGCTGCGCGTGGCGACGCTGCGAGAGTTCCGCGCCACGGCCGCCAGCAAGCCCTTCCTCGCACTGCTGGCCCTGTGGTTATGCGTAGCGGCCATCAGCGTCGTGGACGTTTGGGCGGAGTACCGTACCCAGCTCTATCCCACCACCGGGATTATGTTGGAGGCCGTCGAGATACCGCTGGCGTTCCTGACGACGCTCATGCTCGTCTACTTCGCCGCGGAGGTGGTGTGGCGCGAGCGGATCGTCCGCGCGGACGAGATCGTGGACGCCACGCCCGCGCCGAACGGGGTCTTCTATCTGGCCAAGGGCGGCGCGCTGATCCTGCTCTCATGGCTGATGACACTGGTGCCCATCCTGGTCGGGGCGGGCTACCAGTTGAGCACCGGCTACACGCAGTTGCAGCCGGAGGTCTACCTCTCGCTGTTCTACTTCACAGGATTGCCGCTCGCGCTCCTGGCCGTCGTCGTGCTGCTGGTCCAGACCCTAAGCCCCAACCGATACCTGGGAATCATCGTCGGGATGATCCTGGGCCTGCTGATGCTGAGTCCGAACGAACTGGGTCTCATGCACGGGCTGGTTCGGTTCGGCGCCCCTCCACGGGCGCCGTACACGGAGATGAACGGATTCCTCGCGCCGGGGGTCTTCGGCCTGTACATGGTGTACTGGGGCGGTTTGGCGGGCGTGCTGGCATTCATCACCCTTGGGCTGTGGCGGCGCGGCCGCGCGCAGACGCTGCTGGGCCGGGTGCGGGAACTTCCACGCCGCTGGGGCCGCCGCGGCTTGGCGGGTGCGGCCGGCTGCCTGGCGGTGTTCCTGAGCACCGGCGGCTTCGTCTTCTACAACACCAACGTGCTCGCCCGGTACGAGACTCGGGAGCAGAGTCTGGACTGGCGAGCAGCATACGAGCGGACTTACCGAAGCTACGAGCACGTGCCGCAGCCCAGTGTGGTGGCAGTGACGACCACGGTAGACCTCTATCCGTCGGAGCGGCGTTTCGAGGTGGCGGGCGCCTACCGGCTGGAGAACCGGACGGCGCAGCCGTTGGACACGGTGCTAATTTCCCTCCGGCGCGAGCTGCGGCCGGAGCAGATGGAGCTTGCGGGTGCGCGTCTTGTGCGGCACGACCCCACCTTCGGGATGTACGTCTTCGCGCTCCCGCAGCCGCTGGCGCCGGGCGCGGCCACGGAGCTTCGGTTCCGCATCAGCTCGCCGCCGGTCATCGTGGAGGCGACCGGATTCAGCTACTCGGTGGTTGCCAACGGGAGTTACCTGACGCGGCATGCCGCGTTTCCCCGCCTCGGGTACGTGTTGGGCTACGAGCTGGAAGACGCGTCCGAACGCCGCGAGCGCGGGCTGGGGCCGCCGCGAAAAGGCAGGGGGCTGGTGAACGACCCCTCCAGCGATGACCACCGCGAAGAATGGCTGACGGTGGATGCTACCGTCTCCACTTCCGAAGACCAGATCGCCATCGGCCCGGGAGACTTGGTGCGCGAGTGGCGGCAGGACGGGCGACGCTACTTCCAGTACCGCACGGCCCAGCCCGCCACGCCTCGGTTCGGTTTCGTCTCGGGGCGCTATCAGGTGCGGCGGGAGAACCATCGCGGCGTCTCGGTGGAGGTCTACCACCACCCTGCGCACGGCTCCAACGTCGAGAAGATGCTGGCAGTCACCACCCGGTCGCTGGACATGTTCGGCGAGCGCTTCGGGCCGTACCCGCACCAGCACCTGCGCATCGTGGAGCTGCCGGGGCACTGGGACTTCGGGGCGTTCGCCCTGACCGGGCTGATCGTGTGGCCGGAAGACCGTGGCTTCCTTACTGACGAGAGCCGCGGCGGCGAGGTTGACCTGATCACCCGGCGGCTGGCGCACGAAGTGTCGCATCAGTGGTGGGGCCACCAGCTCTACCCGGCGCAGGTGGAGGGCGGCACGATGCTAGTGGAGACGCTGGCGAAATACTCGGAGCTGCTGGTTCTGGAGGCGACGCAGGGACAGGGTAGCCTGCCTCCGATGCTGCGCTACGAGCGGGAGATGTACCTGCTGTCGCGGACCAACACGCCTTTTCCGGAACCGCCCCTGATGCGGGTGGTGGACTTAGACCACGTCTACTACTCGAAGGGCGCCATCGTCATGAGCGCGATGCGCGACCTGATCGGGGAGGATGCGCTGAACCGGGCGTTGCGGCGACTGCTGAGCGAGCACGGCGCGGCGAGCCAGCCCGCCACCACGGAGAATTTGCTAGCCGCCTTGCGGGCGGAGGCCGCGCCGGAGCATCACGCCCTGATCGATGAATGGGTTCGCGAGGTGTCGTTCCT
>DASVES010000273.1:0-10001 GCA_036380435.1 Pyrinomonadaceae bacterium
GGGCTTTGCCTGTACCAGTAGAGCAGCGCGGGCGGCTGCCCCGAGGCGAGACGATCCCAGCGCGTCAGAGACTTGTCGGTCTCCCTGATGTGTTCGAGATACTCGCCGTCAATCGAATAGCCGAAGGCCGTGTCGGCCACCTCCGCGTAGCCGAATTTGCGCGCCATCTCGCCGGCGCGCTCGCGTACACCAATCGCCGATTTTTCCAGCGGCACGCGGCGGTGCAGCATCGCCGGCGGCGAAAGATAGAGACAGAGCGCGAGCGCGAAGAGCGCCCCGGCGAAGAGCGCCACGGCCGCCGCGGGCCGGAGCGCGCCCTGCGTCGAGGAGGCCGCGACCATCTCGGGCGAGGGCGTCTCGCCGGCGGCGAGGGCGGCTTGAAGCGGGTCGCCGCCCGGAAGCGCCGCCGCCACTTGCAGGGCCGTGGCGGGGCGGTCTTTCGGGTCGGAGGCCATGCAGCGTTCGATGACGCGCTCGACTACGGGGTCGATGTCGCGCACCAACATCGACAGGTGCTCGGGCATCGTCTCGGAGCGGCGCAGGCGGATGAGTTCGGGCAGCGTGTTGGCCGTGAACGCCTTCTTGCCCGTGAAGAGTTCGTAGAGGACGAGGCCCAGACTGTAGATGTCGCTTTTGACCGTCAACTCCTTGCCGGTGAACTGCTCGGGCGACATGTACTCGGGCGTGCCTTCGATGGCGTGTTCGCCGCTGAACTCTTCAGCGAGGCCGGCGAGTCCGAAGTCCATGACACGGACGTTGCCCAGCTCGTCGATCATGATGTTGGCGGGCTTGAGGTCGCGGTGCAGGACGCCCGCGTCGTGCGCGGCGGCCAGTCCCGCGCAAATCTGTCGGGCAATCTCCAGAGCCTTGTCGGCGGGCAGGCGTCCGAAGCGTTTGAGGACGGACGACAGCTCTTCGCCCTTCACATACTCCATCGAGATGAAGTGGAGCCCCTCGGCCTCACCGATGTCGTAGATGCGGCAGACGTTGCGGTGGGAAATCTGGCGCGCGATTCTCACCTCGCGGTGGAAGCGCGAAAGCGCCGCGCCGTCCACGGAGAGCTGCTCGGGCAGGAGCTTTAAGGCGACGGGTTGTTCCAGCTTGAGGTCGTCGGCGCGATAGACCTCGCCCATCCCGCCGCGCCCGAGGAGGCCGACGACGCGGTAGCGCTCGTCGAGCATCGTCCCGGCGACGAAGCGCGAGTTGTCAATCGATGAGTCGTGGATGGAGAGGGTGCGCGAGGTGCGCGAAGAAGGGGTGCGCGATGGCGAAGGCGCGCGCGCCGGCGGGGCGCCGAGACGCGTGGGCGTATCTTCGCCCCCGGCGGCCGATGGGCCGGAGGGGCGCGGCGGCTCTTCGAGTATCCGCGTCGGCGCGAACGACTCTTCGGACTCCGCGAGCGAGGCCCCGCACGAGGGGCATGAGAGGCTACGCGCGTCGGCGACGGGTGTGGCGCAGTCGGGGCACTTCATGCGCGGCAAAGTGTAACACCTCGGTGTCTTTCGGCGGGAGCATCATGCCCAAGATGGCGCGGGTGACGGGGCAGGCGTCGGGTGATCGGCCACAGCCCTGCCTCCGAAGGCGTGCGTAACCCATGCCGGAAACGTCCGGCAGCCCCACGCGAGGGGCGGCGCACCTCGTGAGACACGCGGCGGCCCATCGCGCGGGGCTGCTTCTGATGCGACCGGGTGGCGGTTCAGTTCTTCGTAAAGAGTCGCTTCACGGTGTGCGTGCCCATCGGGGTCTCAAGGGTCATGTCGATGGTGAGCGTCTTGCCGTCGGCCGCGAGCACCCACTTGCGCGTCCCCTTCACTTCGACGACGCCGCCGGGCGTGTCGAAGACGGCCGTCTCTTTGACATCGAAGCCGTTGCCATCGGCCGCCCAAGTGGAGATGCGCTTGCCCTTGCCCTCCATGCCGTTCGGCCCCTTCTGCACGTGTGCGGCCTCCTTGCCGTCGAGCGTGTAGACGGCCGCGTTAACCTCCTCGCCCCCTTCGTTTGCGGTCTTGGTCTCGACCGCGACGCTGTCGCCTGTCTGCTTGACAGTCATCGTCTGACTTTTAACGTCGGGCGGAAGACCCTCACTCTTCGCCTTGTCGAGGGTCCACGCGCCGCTGAAATCGGCCTTCGCGGAGGCAACGACGAGGCCGGTCGTCAGGACAAGGGCGGCGATGATGGCGGCGCCCACGGTGGTGATGCGTTTCATTTGAATCTCCTCGGGAATAATTGGCATGGCGAAAGCCTCTGCCTTGCGGCTCGCGGCGTGTGCTGCTACGGGCGCCCGCGCGAAAAGGTTTCAAGCCTCTTCGGCCAGCCGGTCGAGCGCGTCGCCCGTCAGGCGGTAAATCCGCCACTCGTCCATCGGGACGGCGCCGAGGCTTTGGTAGAAGCCGATGGCCGGCTCGTTCCAGTTGAGCACGGCCCACTCGAAGCGGGCGCAGTCGCGCTCGCGCGCAAGGCGTGCGAGGTGCGCGAGCAGCCGGCGGCCCACGCCGCGTCCGCGCATCTCAGGCCGGACGTAGAGGTCTTCGAGGTAGAGGCCGCGCAAGCCCGTCCACGTCGAGAAGTTGTGGAAGAAGAGCGCCATCCCGGCCGGCTCACCGCCCACGTAAGCGATGCGTCCCTCGGCGACACTCCTCTCGCCGAACAACGACTCGCGCAGACTCTCCTCGTCGGCGACCACCTTATCGGCCGAACGCTCGTACTCCGCCAGCTCTTTCACAAACGCGAGGATGAGCGGCACGTCCGCCGGCGTCGCCGGCTTGATGCGGACACTCTCGGCCGCGTTCGCGTGCGTCATGTTTCCACCTCGAACGATCTCACTGTCATCGAAATTAACATGGATGGACAAGACGGGCAGGATAAGGAGATTTGAAATCTGAAATCATCTTTTCTTCATCCTGCTCATCCTGTCCATCCATGTTAATTGTCTGCCTCGATGGCCCGGCGCAAGGCCGCGCGTGCGAGGAGCCGCGTTGAGTCGAGCGTGGGCAGGGGCGCGTCGTCGGGGCGGACGAGGAGGGGGATTTCGGTGCAGCCGAGGACGGCGGCGTCGCAGCCGCGCGCGCGCAGGCGCTCCATCACCTCGTTGAAGTAGAGCCGCGACTCTTCGGTGAAGACCCCGTTGACCAGCTCCTTGAAGATGATCGTGTTGATGCGCTCGCGGTCTTCCCCTTCGGGAATCTCGCGCTCGACGCCAAATTTCTTCAACGCCTCCACATAGACCGGGCCTTCCGTCAGATACTTCGTGCCAAGGATGCCGAGGCGACGGAAGCCGCGCCCGGCGGCCTCTTCGGCGACCACCTCGGCGATGTGCAGCCACGGCAGAGGCGAGCGCGGGAGCAGGTGCGGGAAGGCTTCGTGGTAAGTGTTGTCGGGGCAGATGGCGAAATCAGCGCCGGCCTCGGCCGCTTTGCGCGCGGACTGCAAGAGCAGGTCGGCGACGCGCTCCCAGTTGCCGGCGAGGACGTGCGGCATGTGCGCGGCCATCGGCAGCGAGTGGAGCGTGACCTCGGGGTGATTGTGCTCGCCCATCGCGCCTTGCGCTTCGAGACAGATGGTGCGGTAGCAGAGGGCCGCGCCCTCCGCGCTCCCGGCGACGATACCGATGTGCTGTGTCACTCTCTTAATCCTTTGGCGCGTCTCGCCGCTCGTGCGTGCGCCGCGCGCGGGGGGCAGAAACCCGTGCGCGGCGCAGGCGCGGGCGGTGGTGCGCCGCGTCAGTAGCCGAATGTCTTCAGGCCGTCACCAGACCTTTCTTGATGTTGCGTTGCCACGCCTCGTAATTTCTGACGCGCCGCTTGGCCTGCTTGCGCGTCAGGTTCATCTTCTCCGCGACGAACGAGATGCGCGACGTGCGGTCGTTCTTCTTGTCGTAGGGGTCGCCGGGCGCGCGCCGGTAGAAATCATAGGCCGTCACCCATTCCTTCTTCACATCCTCGGTCGCCTGTTTGCCTCTTACCTCGGGCATAGTCTTTGTAGTCTCCTTAAGTCGGGGATTAAGTTTCACTCTGTGCCGGCCTGTGCGAGTCGCCGCTCGGCGAGGCGGTCGGCAGAGCGCGCCGTCGAGACGCCCTCGCCCTCGGCGCGGCGGAAGATGGCTAAGAGCGTGTCGTAAATCTCTTCGATCTTCTGGCGCGAGCGCTCGGGCTCCCAGCCGAGCAGCTCGCGGCAGCCGTTGATGACGCCGCCCGAGTTACACACGTAGTCGGGCGCGTAGAGTATACCGCGCGCGGCCAACTCGTCGCCGTGGCGCGCTTCGAGCAACTGGTTGTTGGCCGCGCCGGCGACCACCTGGACGCGCAATCGCGGCAGCGTCTCATCGTTGACGACGCCGCCGAGCGCGCACGGCGCGAACACGTCGGCCTCCACGTCGAAAATCTCGCGCGGCTCGACGACGCGCGCGCCAAACTCCGTGCCGACGCGCCCGGCGCGCTCCGCGCTCACGTCCGCGACGACGAGCGACGCGCCCGCCTCCGCCAGCTCGCGCGCGAGGTGATAGCCGACGTGCCCGCAGCCCTGCAAGGCGACGGTGCGGCCTTTGAGATCGTCCGCGCCCCAGCGATGCCGGGCCGACGCCTGGACGGCGCGAAAGACTCCGCGGGCCGTCGCCGGCGAAGGGTCGCCCGAGCGGTCGATGAGTCCGCCGACGTGCTCGGTCTCCATGAGCACGTGCTCCATGTCGGCGGGGCTGGTGCCCACGTCCTCGGCCGTGATGTAGCGCCCGCCCAGTCGCTCGACGAAGCGGCCGTGCGCGCGGAAAAGTTGCACGCGATCCTGCGTGGCGCCGCCGCCGTCGAGGATGACGGCCTTGCCGCCGCCGAAGGGCAGCCCGGCGAGCGCACACTTGTAGGTCATGCCGCGCGAAAGACGCAGCGCGTCGGTGAGCGCGGCGTCGGTGCTGTCGTAGCGCCAGAGACGCGCGCCGCCGATGGCGGGGCCGAGCGCCGTGCTGTGGAGGGCGATGACGGAGCGATAGCCGGCCTCCGTGTCGGCGCACAGCACGACCAGCTCGTGGCCGTCGCCGGCGCTAATCTCCTCGAATGTCTCGCTCATCGGTTGAAAAAGTGTCTTTACCAAAGGCGGGGCCGGGCGCGGACACGCGGGCTTCCTTCTCGCCGCGTGTAAACGTCGGGAGCGGAGGAAAAGTTTTTACTTCGGCGGCGGCGGCCCCTTCTTGCCCCGACGCCTGCACACTTCCCCCGTCGTTCGTCTATCATGCTTCAGACTTTCCGTAGAAATCAACGGGCGAGGCGCTTCCAAACATGGGCAGCGAGACATTCACGCCGGACGCGGGCGGCGAAACTTTCACGGTGGTGGGCCTCGGCGAGTTGATCTGGGACATGCTCCCGGCGGGGCGCAGGCTCGGCGGCGCGCCGACCAACTTCGCATACGTCTCGCGCCTGCTCGGCGGCGGCGCAGACACGGTGGCGGTGGCGAGCCGCGTCGGCCGCGACGCGCTCGGCCGCGAGGCGCTCGAACGACTCACGCGCGCCGGCGTCTCGACGGAGCACGTGCAGATTGATGCGACGCACCCGACGGGGACGGTCGGCGTCACGCTCGACGCGCACGGCGAGGCCAACTTCAACGTCAACCAGAACTCGGCCTGGGATTACCTCGAATGGAGCGCCGGCTGGGAAGAGTTGGCCGCGCGCGCCGACGCCGTCTGCTTCGGCACACTCGGCCAGCGCGCCGCGCAGTCGCGCGCCGTAATCGCGCGCTTCCTCCATCGCACACGACCCGGCGCGTTGCGCGTCTTCGACGTAAACCTCCGCCACGCCTTCTTCGACGCCGCGATGCTCGCCGCCTCGCTCCGACTCGCGAGCGTCGTCAAGCTCGGCCGGGAAGAACTACCGCTCGTCGCGGAGATGACGGGCGTGGGCGCGGGCGACGACGGCGACGAGCGCGCGACGGCCGAACGACTCGCACGCGCCTTCGACCTCCGTCTCGTCGCCGTCACGCGCGGCGCGCGCGGCAGCCTGCTCGTCACGCCCACGGAGGCGTTCGAGCACACCGGCTTCCGCGTGCGCGTGGCTGACACTATCGGCGCCGGCGACGCCTTCGCCGCCGCGCTCGTCAACCGTCTCCTCCGACACGCCACACTCGCCGAGGCTGGCGACGCCGCCAACCGCGCCGGCGCGTGGGTGACGACGCAATCGGGCGCAACGCCCGACGTAGACCCCGCCGACGTGCCGCGCATCCTCGAAAGCGTCGGCCCCGCCCGCCCAATCGATGACGAGCCGCGATAGCGACAGTAGAGGCTTGTGCCGCCGTTACGGCGTTAAAAATTTAAGGCGGCGACCCCTCGGCCGCCGCCCCTTCTAACAATCTCACGTGAGGCCGCTACCCGCGCGCCAGCTTGATTAGCGACGTACCTCAATGCGATCCCCGGCCTTGACGAGCGGGTCGGGTTCCTTCCCCGATAGGATATCCTTCAGATCGTAACTGGTGGTGACAAGACGGCCGTCGGTATTCGCCCGTGTGACGCTCACCTCTCTGTTCGCGGACGGCGCGATAACACCCACCGTAAGTACGGAGCGGGTCCAGGCTCGCGTCGCATTCTGCGCCTTGTGCAGTTTACCACCCGCCGCCATGATCGCCTGCGTCAGAGTGATCCCTTCATGAAAATCCTTCTGTCCGGGGTTGCTCACGTCTCCACTGACGTAATAGAACTCTTGCAGCTTCTTTGAGACGGCAATCACGTCCCCGGGCCGGACGAGTATGTTCATCGTTGCCTGATCGTTGAGTGCCACATGAGTTGTCTGGCCCGTGGCGTAGGACGTCACCGTGACGCGAGCGGCCTCGGGGAGCGGCTGCGCCGCGGCCACGATGACGTAGAGAGGAATTGCCTCGCGCTTGATCACCTTCTCGCCGGGTTGGGCGACGAGTCCGCTGATCATCACCACGTGACTGGCGTACTCACGCACGTTGACCAACACGCCTGAGTCCGGTTGCAGTGCACGGCGATGCAACTCCGATTTTATGTGCGCGGCAATCTCCTCCACCGTCTTCCCGACGGCGTTGAATGTTTTATCCACCACCGGATGTTCCAGCACCCCGCCCGCCAGCACAGCATAGAGGGTGGATCTATCCGTGCTCTCATTTAACAGCCGGATGTCTAGCACGTCGCCGACGCCGACGCGGTAAAGGTTGACTAAAAAGGCCGCGCCCGTCTCTTCGGCCGGTACGTTATTAGAGACGGGCGTCTCTGCTTTGGCTGGCGCAACGGCCGGCTTGGCCGCGGAGTGTGCGTCGCCCTCCGGCATGGTCACAGAGGGCATCTCGCTGCGCGACAGAGTCAGGCCGTCTACTGCTGCTGCTGGCGCGGCAGCACGGGGGACGAGTGGCGCCGAATCTTCGGTCGCCTTCGCGCTTTCGTCTTTTTCCCTGATTCCCAGCACGACGTCGCTCCGGCTAAGCCAGCGCATACCTTCGGCGGTACTCTGGCCTCCCGCGTTGACAAGAGATACGGGTTCGCCGGACGCGATCTCCGCACCGTTCAACTTCTCGTAAGCCAGCTTATGATTACTCTGGATGACGAAATCTTCCGGTGCGAGGCGCCCCGCGCGGTCAATGGCTTTGATCGCGTCGCTGTACTTTCCTAAAAGATAGTAGGTGATTGCCAGGTTGCTCTGGGCATACGCGTTGCCGGAGTCAAGACTGACCGCGCGCTTCAAGGCTTCCATCGCCTTCTCGTACTGACCCGACTGACCGTAGGCGACGCCCAGATCGTTGTAAACCTCAGATGATTTCGGCCTAAAGGTCGCGACATCCTGATAGTACGTGATGGCCGGCTCGTAGAGCTTCATCCTGAGGAACGCGTGGGCTATGTTGTAGCGTGCCTCCGACGACTGGCGTTTAAGGAGCACCGCGCTTTTGTAGGCGTCAATAGCCTGTTCATACTGGCCCGATCTAAAGTAAGACGCCCCAAGGTAGAGGTAAGCTTCGTAGTCTTTCGGGTTTATCGCGACCACCCGCTTGAACGCTTCGGCGGCCTCATCCCAGCGGCCGGAGTTGAAGAGCGCGTGGCCCAGGCCGAAGTGGGCATCGGCGTCGGATGGCTCGTTGATGATCGTTCCCTGGAAAGCTTTAATGGCCTCTTCGTAACGTCCGGCCAGCCCGTGCTCGACCCCCGACTCGTAGCTCGCCTTTGAGGTCGATTTTTTTTGTTCGCGCGCACTAAGGGAGGGCTTCTTCGAGCCCTTAATAGTGTTCTCGCTGACGGCGTTTGTCGCCTTGCCAGAAGACCCTCTATCGCCGGAAGGGGAAAGCAAGACCCCACCACCTGACGGAGAACTCGGTGACGAACCCGTCCGGTCTTGTGCCCGCGGAGTAAACTGTAGGGTACAGATTATGAGTAGAATGACGAGGACGCGCGAGGAAAATTCTTTCATCATCCACCTGACTTTCGAGGCAATGGCCAACGCCAACAAAGGAGGCGAGACCCTGGATAAACATTGGGCTACGCGAACAGGGGAGAGACTATTGTGTAGGGCGGGAAGTATACAATATTCTTCTCCGAAATAAAATAACTGAAAGATTGAGAGATCCAACCCTTAGACACCTAAATCGGCAGGGACTTCACTAAACTGAACGCGCAAGGCGGCGGGTCTGAACAATTCGCCGCGCCTGAGATTGCCCGGACGACCGGCGGAGGTTAGAAGCCGGGATCGTGGTGCGACTGTATGCAGGTGAAGGGGATGTTCAAGGGGGCGGCCCGCGGTGCTATAGGCGCGGCCATTGGCGCCGGGTTGAGGTGACCCGGCGCACTGCCCCGCTACTACCTGGGTGTGGGCGGTGGGAGGAACTACGCCACCCTTTTTTGCGTTTAAATGCCTCTGTGTTGAATTTGGGCGGCGCGGGTCAGACCCGGCTCCAAAGCTGGTAGGCAGACGCAATCGTGGTAACGCCGGACAGAATCCACACAACGGGCCGGTAGTTTGGTATCGCTTCGTTTCGCGCGCTATCGTACACAATCTGTTGAGAAAGTGTGGTATTCCTCCCACCCCTCTTGACCAGCTGCCGCCGCCCATCTATACTCCACGCCTCTCCTAACAACGTTAAGTCACACGCCGCTTTGCCCGCGTTGATGTGCCTTCTGACGTCTCTCCCCCAATGAGAAACGGCTGGAGTCCGGTGCGTTTGCCCCGCCCCGTATCAGCCCATCAACTGGGTAGTCAATGCGACTACTGCTGTCGGACGTGTCACGTCAAGGTTTTACAGAGAACAAGACAAGGAGTCTAATATTATGCCCCTCAGGAAACTGATGTTCTGCCTGTCAGCGGCGCTGCTGATGGGTTTGGCCACCGCCGCTTCGGCCCGCGCCGACGAGGTCTTCATCTCGGGCTACACCAACGGCGCCTTCAACGGCGTCCCGCCGAACACGTCGGCGACCCAGACGGCCACTTTGGGCGGGCTGACCTACGTCAACTCGACGTTTTCGGGCACCACCGCGGCCGGCTTCCGCGCCCTGGGCGGCAACCCCATCGCGCCGCCCGTCCAGAACGTCAACAACCTGGGCGCCTTCTCGCTGGCGACGACGCCGTTCACTTACACCGGCAACACGTTTACGCTGCGGGTGACGTTTACGGCGCCCGAGGGGATCGCCGGCACTAACACGGCGCTCTTCTCGGCGACTTTGACGGGGACGGTGACGAGTGACCCGAACTCGGGCGGGGTGCAGATCGACTTCAACAACACGCCGATGCTGTTCACCTTCAACGACCCGAACTGCCAGGCGACGACCGTGCCGGGGCAGCAGACGACGTGCGGGGCGGGCAGTTTCTTATTCTCGGTCAACGACGTATCGCTCGACCCGGGGCAGATTGCCTCGATTACGGGCCAGATCACCAGCGCGCAGCAGAGCCAGCCGGGCGCCGTGCCCGAGCCGATGACGATGATCCTCTTCGGCACCGGGCTGGCCGGCATCGCCGCCAAGGCCCGCAGGCGCCGCAAGGCAACGAAGGCTGTATAAGCGCCGACTAAGTATGGGGCACAGACCG
>DASVES010000274.1:0-3227 GCA_036380435.1 Pyrinomonadaceae bacterium
CTCGGCTATCCGGTGTTCAAGACCCGGTTCGCGACGATCGGCGTCTACATCTGCTATGACCGCCATTTTCCCGAGGGCGCGCGGCTACTCGGCCTCAACGGCGCCGAGATCGTCTTCAACCCGTCGGCCACCGTCGCGGGCCTCTCCGAATATTTGTGGAAACTGGAGCAACCGGCCCACGCCGTCGCCAACGGCTACTTCGTCGGCGCCATCAACCGCGTCGGCCACGAACAGCCGTGGGACATCGGCGAGTTCTACGGCCAGAGCTACTTCTGCGACCCACGCGGCCAGATCGTCGCCGAAGCCCCGCGCGACGCAGACCACCTCGTCGTCGCCGACCTCGACTTCGACAAAATCCGCGAAGTCCGCAACACCTGGCAGTTCTTCCGCGACCGCCGGCCCGACACCTACGACGCGCTCGTCGCCGACTGACTTATTACCGGGCAAAGGATGATGGTTAAAACGAAAGAGGATGTCCTCTCACTGCTGCGCCGAAGCGGCGCAGATCTGCGCCGCTTCGGCGTCGAGCGGCTCAGCGTGTTCGGCTCCTTCGCCCGCGGCGAGCCGAACGATAAGAGCGACGTTGACATCCTCGTAGAATTCGAGGCGGGGCGAACTTCCTTCGACAATTTCCTCGCGCTCGCCGAATTCCTCGAAGCGCTGTTTGGTAGAAAAGTTGACCTGCTGACGCCGGAATCGCTCAACCCGCGTTTCGGGCATCACATACTCGAAGAAGCCGAGCATGCGACCATCAACGCGTGAATTTCTGGAACACATCCTCGACGAGGCGAGGTTCCTGCTGGATAAAAGCAGGGGCGTCGACGAGGATTCCTTCCTCCGTGATGAGACCCTGAAGAGGGCCTTCGTGAGGAGCATCGAGGTGATGGGCGAGGCCGTCAAGCAAATCCCGGATTCGGTGCGGCAAAAGCACCCGTCCGTCGAGTGGCGCGCGATTGCCGGGATGCGGGATCGCCTGATACACGCTTACTATGGGGTGAACTACCGTCTCGTCTGAGACGCCGTGACCAACAAAGTTCCGTCTCTCGCCGAAAACATTCAGCTCATCCTGACGGGGGACGACATTTAGACTTTAACCGAAGCCTCTAAAAGCATGTCAACAGATAACGCGACCTCCCTATCGCACGAGCAGATCGAGCGCAACTTCCGCGAGATCGCGCCGCCGCTGACCTCGGCCGAGGCGCTGTTTGAGGCCAACCGCTGCCTCTACTGCTTCGACGCGCCGTGCATGCACGCCTGCCCGACGCACATCGACGTGCCGGCCTTCATCAAGAAGATCGCCACCGGCAACCTGACGGGTTCCGCGCGCGTCATCTTCGACGCCAACCCCATCGGCGCCACCTGCGCGCACGTCTGCCCCGTGGACGTTTTGTGCGAGGGCGCCTGCGTCGAGAAGACCCTGCTGGCGAAGCCCATCGAGATCGGACGCCTCCAGCGTTTCGCGACCGACCACGTGACGGGCCGGGGCCGACAACTCTTCAAGGCCGGCGAGCCGAGGGGCAAGTCGGTCGGCGTCGTCGGCTCCGGCCCCGCGGGGCTGTCGTGCGCGACCTACCTCGCGCGCCTCGGCTACGACGTGACCATCTATGACAGGCGCGCCAAACCGGGCGGCCTCGACACCTACGGCATGGCCGAGTACAAGATGACGCAGCGCGTCTCGCTCGAAGAGTCCGCACTCGTCGCCGCGCTCGGCGTCAAACTCAAACTCGACACCGAGATCGGCCGCGACCTCTCCTTCGACGATCTTGAGGCCGCGCACGACTCGGTCTTTCTCGCCGTCGGACTCGGGGCCACGCAGCCGCTCGGCATCCCCGGCGAAGACCTCGAAGGCGTCCACGACGCGCTCAACTTCATCGAGCGCGTGAAGACTCGCGAGTGGGCGAGCGTGCCCGTGGGGCGCACGGTCGCCGTCGTCGGCGCGGGCAACACGGCCGTTGACGCCGCCACGCAGTCGAAGCGATTGGGTGCGGAGCGCGTGCTGATGGTCTACCGACGCACCGCGCGCGAGATGCCGGCCTACGAGTACGAGTACGAGCTTGCCAAGCAGGACGCCGTCGAGTTCCTGTGGCAGACGGCGCCGGTCGAAGTGCTCTCGGACGGCGCGGGCCGCGTGTCGGCGCTGCGCTGCGTCCGCATGGAGTTGGGCGAGCCGGACGAAGCGGGAAGACGCACGGTCAGCCCCACGCCCGGCTCCGAGTTCGACGTGCCCTGCGACATGGTCATCAAGGCGACGGGCCAGCAGAAGATGCGGGAGCTGCTGGGCCGGATTCAGGGTCTGGAGTTCGACGCGGCGGGCCGCGTCCGCGTGGACAAGCAGACGATGCAGACGGGCAACCCGAAGTACTTCGCGGGCGGCGACTGCGTCAACGGCGGGCGCGAGGCCGTGGACGCCGCGCAGATGGGCAAGCTCGCGGCGCAGGGCATTCACCTCGCGCTCGCGGGCGAGGTGGTCGAGTTCGCGGGCGCAAATACTACCGTGAATGGTAAATCGTAAATCGTGAATAGAAGTTGACGCCTATCGTCTTTGCGATTTACCTCTCAAGCTTGAGCAGTCTCAATCACGATTTACCATTTACCATTCACGATTTACGATTCACGATTCACGAGGTTTTGAAATGGCAGACCTGAGCGTTAATTTCGCGGGCATCAAATCGCCGAATCCCTTCTGGCTGGCGTCGGCCCCGCCGACGAATATGGGGTCGATGGTCGAGCGCGCTTTCGACGCCGGTTGGGGCGGCGCGGTGTGGAAGACTCTGGGCGAGCCGATCCGCAACGTCTGCTCGCGGCTCGGCTCCATCGACTCGGGCACGCAGCGGATGATCGGCCTCAATAACATCGAGCTGATTACGGATCGCCCGCTCGACGTGAATTTGCGCGAGATCGCGGAGTGCAAGAAGAAGTATCCGAAGCACGCGCTCATCGTCTCACTGATGGTCGAATCGAACCGCGAGGCGTGGCACGAGATCGCCAAGAGGGTCGAGGGCACGGGGGCCGACGGCGTGGAGCTGAACTTCGGCTGCCCGCACGGCATGAGCGAGCGCGGCATGGGGTCGGCGATGGGGCAGGTGCCCGAGTACACCTGCATGGTCACGGAGTGGGTCAAGGAGGCGACGCGGCTTCCCGTCATCGTCAAGCTCACGCCGAACGTGACGAGCATCAACCCGCCGGGGCGCGCGGCCGTGCGCGGCGGCGCCGACGCGCTCTCGCTC
>DASVES010000275.1:0-2472 GCA_036380435.1 Pyrinomonadaceae bacterium
AAGCTCCTCGACCGCGTCCGCGCGATAGGGGTTGACGGAGATGACCGGCTCGAACAGTTGCGGGTGCGCGGCGGCGAGTGAGAAGACGTATTCGTTGGGGACGTAGAACTCCGTCTTCTCCAGATTCACCGTCCCGTCGCGGTTGTAGTTCTTGTCGAACGCAAGCAAACGATACTTGCCGTGGTGCTCGATGTTTTCGACCAGACGGACGAGACGCGCGGCGGCCTCCGCGTCGGCCCGCTCAAGGTTTTCGACCCCGGCGGCGCTGAGGTAGACGGCGAACTTGAGGTGGTGAAGCGGGTGCTTCCACGAGAGCATTTTGGGGTTGACGAGATTGTCCGTGTCGCCCGCGCCCGTGCCCGCGATGTGCGTGTGGTAATCGACGAGACGCGCCGGCTCGATGTCCTCGAAAGCCTTCTTGACGAGGTCGGAAGCGCGCCGACTCAAGCGGTCTTTCAACTCTTCGGGCCGGTGCGTGAAGGCCCCGCCGGCGTGCTTTAAAAGGCACATGACTCCACCTCTCAAACGGTCGCTTCTGATGACTCGGATGAACGGGCGCGCCCGAGCGTGAACCGAACGAAGTCCGTCGCCCCGCTCAGGTCGCCGGAGGGCGCGTCGTGTCGCCACGCCGAGGCCCGCTCGATGAGTGTCGCCCAGCGCGCGCCCAATTCATCTTGCGCCCACGCGGCCGAGACCGGCTTCGAGGCGATGCGGCCGTGTCGCAGTGTGTAGAGCGCGCGACACATCGTGAGCACGGCGTAGGCTTGATACAGGTCGCCGCGTCGCAGCCACGCGCCGTCGAGGAGCATCGGCTCCCACCACTCGCGCAGAATCCCCCGCACGGCCTCACGCAAGTCGTCCGGCGAGACGGGGTCGATGAGTGTGGACGGCGGCGGCCCCGACAGTGCGACTCCGTGCTCCCGAAGGACGTGGCGCTGAATGATCCAGTCGCTACAGTGGCGCGCGACGTAGAAGCGCCCCTCGTTGAGTTGCGGGCAAGGCGGGTCGGCCGCGTCGTAGCGGCGGAGCGCGTGGCGCGGGACGTAGGAGCCTTCCAACTTCGTCGCCCACTTCCGGTCGGCCGAAGCGAGGCCGGCGTGCATCGCTTCGAGCGCCGGCAGCAACTCGTCCGGCATCTCGCCCTCGGTGACGACGAGAAAGTCGATGTCGCTCAGCTCGGGGTCGAAGTCGCCACTGGCGAGTGAGCCGTACAGATAGAGGCCGGCGAAGCGGTCTCCTAAAATCTTGCGCGCGCCCGCGAGCAGCGCATGGAGCACGGCGTTCACGTCTGCGTATGGGGTAGGATGAGCGGGGCGGGCCGGCATTCGGGTCTCAACCTTCGGCGCGAACGGCTTTTCAGACCTTGCCGTTTCAGAGTATCACAGTCCGTGCGCGCGTTTACCGCGGCTGGCGGAACGAGCGACGAACCTGACGGGCGCGCGCTTAAGGGTTGACGACGCCGGCAAGCTCGCGGAGTTTTGGACTGACGCGAAGACGCGCGAAACAAACGCGGGCACGCGTCGTATTCTTTAGTTCGCCGGGGCTTCCTTAAAGCCTCGCCGACTCTTGGTTCTTCGGCCTTCTCCCGCCGACCTTTCGGTCATCCGAGTTGAAGCGACAAGGAGTGAACATCATGGCGAGAGAATTAAGTGCGGGGGCGGGACTCGAAAGACGGCCGCGCGGGGCCGCGCAGGCGGACGTGGAGCGGAGCCTCGAACAGTTGAGTCACTGGCTCGACGGGGCGTTCCGCGTGCCCGGCACGGGCTGGCGCTTCGGCCTCGACGCGCTCGTCGGATTAGTCCCCGGCGTCGGCGACCTCGCGACGACCGCCGTCTCCTTCTACATCCTCGCCGCCGGCGTCCGCTACCGTGTGTCGAAGGCCACGCTCCTGCGGATGGGCGCCAACCTCGGCATCGACTACGTGCTCGGCTCAGTTCCAGTCCTCGGCGATCTCTTCGATGTCTACTGGAAGTCGAACCAGAAGAACGTCGAACTGCTCAAGCAGCGCGCGACCGTCTCGCCCGAAGAGGCGCGACGCGGCCGCGTGAGCGACTGGCTCTTCGTCGGCGTCATCATGCTCGTGCTGCTGCTCACCCTCATCGGCGCCATTACGGTCAGCCTCTACCTGCTGAGCCTCATCTTCAGGAACGTGCCGTCGCCGTTTTAGAACGACCTCGGCAAGCACGAGGTTGAAAACATCATCCGACCAGCCGCGCCAGCGGCGGCAGTCAATGGCCGCAGAGCGGCGATAGTTAAATGAGCCGCGAAGCGGCGGCAGCCAATAGCCCCGTCCGTAAGGGCGGGGTCACAAGGCCGGTAATAAAAGTTGAGCCCCGAAGGGGCGGCACTCGGTTTCACATCCGGTGTGCCGCCCCTTCGGGGCTCAACTGTTTTTCCCGCCGCATACCACGGGCTTACGCCCGTGGCTACTGGCTGCCGCCGCTTCGCGGGTGGTTGAATTATCTTCGTCCG
>DASVES010000276.1:0-12510 GCA_036380435.1 Pyrinomonadaceae bacterium
ACGCGCGCGGCATCAATCTCCAGCGTGACGGAGCTTGCGCGCGCCAGCTCGAAGGCGTGGCCGAGGAGGGCGAAGCCGGTCACGTCCGTCGCCGCGTGCGCGCCCGCCTCGACCATCGCGGCCGCCGCCCGGCGACCGGAGAGCAGCATCGTCTTCAAGGATGCTTCAACCGTCTCCACTGCGGCCTTGCCGAACTTGATGCCCGTGGAGATGACGCCCGTGCCGATTGGCTTCGTCAGAATCAAGTGGTCGCCCGCGCGCGCGCCGCGGTTGGTGACGACGCGCTCGGGGTGGATCGTGCCGGTCACGGCATAGCCGAACATGATCTGCGCGTTGTCTACGCTGTGCCCGCCGACGAGCGCCACGCCGTTCTCTTCGAGCACCGAGAGTCCGCCGCGCATAATCTCGCCGAGGATTTGGAAGTCAACGCCCTTCTTCGGAAAGCAGGTGACGGCGAGCGCCGTGATGGGCACCCCGCCCATCGCCCACACGTCGTTGATCGAGTTGAGCGCGGCGATGCGGCCGTAGTCGAAGGGGTCGTCAACGATGGGCGTGAAGAAGTCCACGGTCTGGACGAGCGCGAGGTCGTCGCGGAGACGGTAAACTCCCGCGTCGTCGGCCGTCTCGATGCCGACAATCAGGTTCGGGTCCGCGGAAATCTTCAACCCGCCCAGCACCTGGGCGAGCACGCTCGGCGCGAGCTTAGACGCTCAACCGGCGCACGAAACCATCTCGGTCAGACGCATAATCACCTCCGAAAAAGTAGTCAGGAGTCAGAAGTCGGGAGTCAGAAGTAGGACTGATGTCTGAGCGATTCAGTAACGATGCAACCGCCGTTTTCTTACACCCGAACTCCTGATTTTCTGCATCTCATCGTACCACGAACCTTGCGTGCGCGACGACGGCGCGCGCTTCCCGCTGTTGGTATTCGTGGACTGTGGGGAGGGGAGGCGCGCGCCGCGCGGCGCGGGCTTTTGTGTTCGCGGGAGTGAGCCTGTAGTATAGGGCCGCGCGCGCCGCGGCGGACATTTTTCAGCTTCTTTTATGGTGAGGAAGCGTGTTTTAGGAGAACGATATCTGATGAGAGACGAGAACGATTTTTTTGACGATTTGATCGACGACGAGGCGGAAACTTATACCTCGGAAGCCTCCGACGAGGACGACTTCGAGGGCGACGACGACGAAGATGACGAGGAATTTGAGACGCGGACGGCCGTCCTCTCGAAGAAGGGCATGCTCGCGTTGCTCACCGTCAAGACCAACGAAGACGGCGGCCAGATCGTCCGCGTGGACCCGCGCCAGCAGCTCCCGACCGCGCAACGCTACGACACCCCCGAGAGCGCCATCGAGTGGTTCCGGCGCAGCCTCGCCACCAGCCGCCGCAACGGTTGGGAAGTCGTCTACGACGGCGCCCCCGCGCAAGGTTAACTCCCGCGGGCGGCGTCGCCACCACTCGCACCGCCGACGGCCGCGCGGTTAACGATTGTGCCGGCCACTAACAACAACCCCGAAACACGAACAGGCAACGCCGCCACAGCGCTCGCCCTCACGGCCTTCGTCGCACTCGCGGCCTATCTCTCAGTCGCACTCATCCAGCCGCCGACGCCCGCGCCCATTGATGCGCCGCCCACGGAGTTCTCTTCCGCGCGGGCGACGGAACACCTGCGCGCCGTCGCCCGCGAGCCGCACCCGACGGGGTCGGACGCGAGCGTGCGCGTGCGCGAGTACATCCTGAGTGAGCTGGCCGCGCTCGGCATCAGCGCCGAAGTGCAGCGGGCGACGGCCGTGTGGGAGAGCCGGCGGCGCGAGCAGCCTTCGCAGGCGGCGACCGTCCATAACATCGTCGCGCGCATGGCCGGCTCCGCGCCCGGCGCAAAAGCCCTCATGCTCGCGGCGCACTACGACTCGGCGCCGACGGGGCCGGGGGCCTCGGACGACGGCGCGGGCGTCGCCGCCATCCTCGAAACCGTCCGCGCGCTCAAGACGGGCGCGCCGCTCAAGCAAGACCTCATCGTGCTGTTCACGGACGGCGAAGAGCTGGGGCTGCTGGGCGCGCGCGCGTTCAGCGACGAGCACACGTGGATGCGCGATGTCGGCCTCGTGCTCAACTTCGAGGCCCGAGGACGCGGCGGCCCGTCGTTCATGTTCGAGACGAGCGAGGGCAACGAAGCGCTCATCGCGGAGTTCGCGCGCGCGGCCCCGCGCCCCGTGGCGAACTCTTTGATGTACGCGCTCTACAAGCGCCTGCCCAACGACACCGACCTCACCGTCTTCAAGGCCGCCGGCGCCGCCGGACTCAACTTCGCTTACGTCTCCGACATCACTCACTATCACACCGCGCTCGACGCGCCCGAGCGCGCCGATGAGCGCAGCCTCCAACACCACGGCTCCTACGCGCTCGCCCTCGCGCGCCACTTCGGCAACCTCGACCTCGCGCCGCTCTCGGGCGCGGGCCGCGGCGACGCCGTCTACTTCAACGCGCTCGGCCCCGTCTTCGTCAGCTACCCGGAGGCATGGGCCGCGCTGCTGACGGCAGTCGTCGCGCTCGCCTTCGCGGTCGTCGTCTGTGTCGGCTGGAGGCGCGCTCGTTTGAGCGCCGGGGGAGTCGGCCTCGGCCTCGCGCTGCCGGCCGTCTGCGTGCTGGCGGCAGTCGTGGCGGGCGCGGGCGGGAGTCGGCTGATCGCGCGGCTGCACACGGACTACCGCGCGTTGCCCTTCGGCACGCCATACGACGCGTGGCGGTTCGAGTGGGCGCTCGTCCTGCTCGTCGTCGCGGTCTGCGCGGCCGTCTACGCGGCGGCGGGGCGGCGTGCGGGCGCGTCGAGTCTGACCATCGGCGCGATGCTGTGGTGGCTCCTGCTGCTGTTCGCGTCAACGGCGCTGTTGCCCGGCGGGAGTTTCCTGTTCGCGTGGCCACTACTCTTCGCGCTCGTCGGCCTGAGCTACACTTTCTTTGGCCGCAGCCGTGCGACGTGGATGGAGTCGGCGATGCTGGCCGCCGGCGCGGCGCCCGCGGTCGTGCTCGGCGCGCCAATCGTCTACATGCTCTTCGTACTGTTGGGGGCGGGGACGAGCGCGCCCGCACTCGTGCTCGCGGCGCTTCTCGCGTCGTTGCTCTTGCCGCTGCTGCGTCTGTCGGCGGCGCGTGGCGCGTGGCTGCT
This sequence comes from Pyrinomonadaceae bacterium, assembly GCA_036380435.1. GTDB lineage: Bacteria > Acidobacteriota > Blastocatellia > Pyrinomonadales > Pyrinomonadaceae > DASQDT01. Next base: position 3,162 of record DASVES010000276.1, read on the forward strand.
GAGCGCGGCGGCCGGCGTGTCGGCGTTCGCGTTCTTCGTCGCGGGAGTCACCGGCGCGCGCTTCGACGCGGAGAGGCCGCGCATCAACAGCGTCTTCTACGAGATGAACGCCGACACGGGGCAGGCGCGCTGGGTGAGCGCCGACGCCGCGCCGGACGCATGGACTTCGCAGTTCTTCGCCGCGACCGCGAGGCGCGACGTGTCCGCCTCCGTCTTTCCGTGGGAGACGGGCACGGTGCTGACCGGCGAAGCGCGCACGCTCGACGCGCCGCCGCCGGCGCTACAGGTTCTCGAAGACAGGGCCGACGGCTGGCTGCGACGCGTGCGACTGCGCATCTCCTCGCAGAGGGGCGCGCCGCTCATGCTCGTCTACACCGGGGCGGAGGCGGAGGTGCAGAGCGCGGAGGTGGGCGGGAAAAAGTTGGCGGGCGCTGGAGAGGCGGGGAACCAGTTGAGGGTGTTCTACACAGGCGTCCCCGTCGAGGGCCTTGACGTGCGTCTGGAGGTCAACGCCTCTCGGCCGCTGAAGCTGACCGTCGTTGATGGCGCTTACGGGCTGCCCGAAACGTTCGGCATCGCGCCCCGCCCATCCGGCATGATGCCGAAGCCTTCAAAGATCGGCGACGTGACGCTCGTCAGGAAATCTTTCACGTTATAGTCGGCGGGGCTTGTCGCTGCTGCTTCTTTGGAAGAAATTAACATGGATGGACAAGATAAGCAGGAGGAAGACGAATGAAACATTAATTTGAAATCCGAGATTTGAGATTTCAAATCTTCTTATCCTGCTTATCTTGTCCATCCATGTTAATTGTTTTGAAAGTGGCGGGCGGCGGACGTGCCCTGCCCGCACAAATTGAATGGGCGTTGAGGAGTAAAAAATGAAAGCGATTCGGGTTCACGAGTTCGGCGCGCCGGAGGTGATGCGTCTGGAGGACGTACCGGAGCCGCGCGCGGGGGCCGGGCAGGTCTTGGTGCGAGTGCGCGCCGCCGGGGTCAACCCCGTGGACACATACGTCCGCTCGGGCGCCTACGCGAAGTTGCCCGAGTTGCCGTACACGCCGGGGTCTGACGCGGCAGGGATAGTCGAGATGGTCGGCGAGGGCGTCACGCGGCTGCGCGCCGGCGACAGGGTTTACCTCGCGGGAAGTCTGACGGGCGCCTACGCCGAGCTTGCCCTGTGCGACGAGTCGCAGGCGCACACGCTCGCCGAGCGCGTCTCGTTCGCGCAGGGGGCGGGTGTCTACGTGCCTTATGCGACCGCCTACCGCGCGCTGTTCCAGCGGGCGCTCGCGCGTGCGGGCGAGTGGGTGCTGGTGCACGGGGCGAGCGGCGGGGTCGGCGTCGCGGCCGTGCAGCTCGCGCGCGCGGCCGGACTCTTCGTCATCGGGACGGGCGGCACCGAAGAGGGCCGACGCCTCGCGCGCGAAGAGGGCGCGCATCACGTGCTCGACCATCGCGCGCCGGACTATCTGGAGCAGGCCGTCGCGCTCACGGGCGGTCGCGGCGTGGACGTGATTCTGGAGATGCTCGCCAACGTCAACCTCGACCGCGACCTCGGCGTGCTGGCGCGGCGCGGGCGCGTCGTCGTCATCGGCAACCGCGGCTCAGTCGAAATCAACCCGCGCGCGGCCATGATGCGCGACGCCGACATCCTCGGCATGTCGCTCCTCAACACCCCGCCCGAAGAACTGTCCGGCATCCACGCCGCTCTCGTCGCGGGGCTGGAGGCGGGCACACTTCGGCCCGTCGTCGGACGCGAGTTGCCGCTCGCCGAGGCCGCACGCGCACACGCCGCCGTACTCGAACCCGGCGCCTATGGGAAAATCGTCCTGGCGCCGTGAGAACGTCGTGTGACTTCGTGAATCGTACCTTGCTTATATTTATGGGATGGGTTCTAGTTATCGTGGTGATGTCGTGGTCTAAGGCGGCGTCGGGTCTCCCGTCGGGCGGGCTGAGACTCGGCGGGTAAAGGGAGGATGGGAGGCTTCCGCTCTAAGTGATCGAGACAGTATGCCCCGAGCGCCAGCAAGGGAAAGGTGATTGCGAAAAATACGTTGCTTAAAACGTTCAGGGTCGGGCCGCCGCCGGCCGGCGTGGTGAAATGAACGGCCGCCCACAACAGCAGTGCCAGGGGGATTGACAGCACGCCGCCGGCGAGTCCGCAGGCCGCGCCGATGGATTGCCACCCACCCCGCTTCTTGCTTAGGAGAAGGTGTATTCTGCGGTATAGCTCATCCCCCAGGTCATCCTCCCGCAGCGTATAAATTTTGCTCATGATATTCCCTTTATCCGCGCGCGATGAGGGGCGCGAGAGCATCGTGCTCCCGCGCCCCTCAAAAGTCCGGCCGCGGCATCGTTCCTCACTCAGCACGGCGAACAACTTCGGCAAACGAATTGTCAACGCCCGGATGTTACGACCACGCGTATAAGAATGGCGTAAAGGATTTATAAAAAGTTTGTAAAGATTAGACGAGGCCGGAGGGGCCTGCCTATGAGTCAGAGTTGAAGCGGTAGCCGACCCACGGCTCGGTGAGGATATAGCGAGGGGTTGAAGGGTTAGGCTCGATCTTTTTACGGAGCTGTCCGACAAACACTCGCAGGTACTCGCCTTGCTCGGTGTAGTTGCCTCCCCAGACGGCGCCGAGCAGCGTGTGGTGCGTGAGGACTTTGCCGACGTTCCTCACGAAGTGAACGAGCAGCTCGTACTCCTTGGGCGTCAGATGGACTTCCGCTCCGCGCACGAAGACGCTGCGGGCTTCGAGGTCTACCCGAAAATCGCCGACTTCTAAAACCGGGGAAGCTTCACTTTTGGGGAGCGCCGCAGTTCGGCGCAGTTGAGCGCGCACGCGCGCCAGCAACTCGTCCATCCCGAAGGGCTTGGTCACGTAGTCGTCGGCGCCGGCGTCCAAAGATTCAACCTTGATCTTTTCTTCCCCGCGCACCGAGAGGACGATGATCGGGATTTGGGAGACCTGCCGCAGGCGTCGGCAGAGTTCCAGCCCGTCGAGGTTCGGCATCGAGAGGTCAGTCACGACGAGGTCAGGATTCCAGTCGTTGAAAGTCTCCAGCGCCGAGAGGCCGTCGGCCGCGACGCGCACGTCGTAGCCGTGTGTCTTCAGCCCCGTGCGCAGGACGCGCGCGATCTGCGGCTCGTCATCGACCACGAGGATGCGCGACGGTTGGGTCATGACACTCGGTTCAACTCCGCGGAAGGGGCCGTCTCGGAAACCACCTCCGGCGAAGGCTCCGGTATTTCTTCCGCATCGCCGACAGGGAGGGTGAACGAGACGCGTGTCCCGGCGCCTTCCCGGCCGTCTTCAATCCAGATGCGCCCGCCGTGAGCTTCCACGATCCCCTTCGCGACCGCCAGTCCCATCCCGGTTCCCTTCAGTCTGCGGCCGTCGCCGGCGTCGCCATCGCGCGTCGCGCGGAAGAACTTCTCGAAGACACGCTCGTGCAAATCGCGGGGGATACTTTCGCCCTCGTTCTCTACCGCAATGCGGATCGCGCGGTCGTCGGCGCGTTCCGCGGCGACGAGGATGGTCGTGTCCGCCGGCGAATACTTCGCCGCGTTATCGACCAGCGTAAAAATCACTTCGGACACGGCGCGCGGGTCTACCTGCACGACGGGAATTTCGTCCTCAATGTTGACCCGAACTTCATGACGCCGCGTCAGCGGTTCGGCGCGTGTGAGCGCCGCCGTGATGATCTCGTCAACGGCCCCCCACCTGCGCCGCAACTGCAACTCGCCCGCTTCGATGCGGGCCAGATCGATCAGTCCCTCGACGAAGCGGTTGAGCCGGTCGCATTCCTCGTCGATCACCTCCAGCATCTCCCGCCGCGCCTCCGCGTCGAGGGCCACCGACTCCCGGCCCGGCGTCCGCGCACGCAGCTCTTCCAACAGGGTGCTGATCGACGCTTTGATGGACGTGAGCGGGGTGCGAATGTCGTGGGTCACGGCGTCGAGCAGGGCCGACTTCAGCCGCTCGCTCTGGCGGAGCGCCTCGGCGTGGCTCGCGCGCTCGAAGGCGTCACGCAACTCCGTGTAAAGCCGTTCTATCTCCTGCCGCCCGGCGTCGGCCTCTTCAGTGCGCCGCTTCGCGTGCGCCGAGAGCTGCCCCACGGTGACGGCGGTGATGAGAAAGGCGACGAGCGCAATCGAGTTGTCCCAGGCGTCAATCGTGAGCGTGCCGTATGGCGGCAGGAAGAAGAAGTTGAAGCATAGGACGCCAATGAGCGAGGCGGCCACAGCCGGCCGCGCCCCCCACCCGGTGGCGACGAAGAGCACGACGAGCAGGAGGGCGAGCGCGACCGTGGCGGCGTTGATGTGTGCGGCGTTGATGTGCCCGGCGGACAGCTTCAGCGCGGTCGTGACGGCGGCCACGCCCGCGACGGCCGCCACGTAACCCATCCGACTCTTTCCGAACGCCATCGGCCTCATGCTTCCTATTGTACGACAGGAAGGTAAGAGATGTGGGCCGTGCCCGTCGCGCGCTAAATCTCGACCTGCGAACCCATCTCGACGACGCGGTCAGGCGGCAGGCAGAAGTAGGCGGTAGCAGGCGAAGCATTGCGCGACATGAGAGCGAACAGCTTTTCGCGCCACAGCATCATGCCGGGGTGCTTGCCCGCGATGACCGTCTCGCGGCCGAGAAAGTAAGTCGTCTCCGCCGGGTCGAAGGCGAGGCCGGGCGTCTCCATGCTCGCCAGCACGCTGGGCACGTCCGGGTCTTCCATAAAGCCGTAGTTGATGACGACGCGGTAAAACTCGTGGCCAAGCGCCTGCACACTCACCCGCTCTTCCGGCTCGACATGCGGAACCTGCCTCGTCTTCACCGTCAGGAGCAGAACCCGCTCGTGCAGCACCTTGTTGTGTTCGAGGTTGTGCTCCAGCGCGGGCGGGGTGCCCGCCCCCGTGCCGTTCATGAAGACGGCCGTGCCGGGCACGCGCACCGGGGGAGTCTTGGCGATGTCGCGGAGGAAATCTTCAATCGGAATAGCAAGCGACAACATCCGCGAGGCGAGGATGCGTCGGCCCTTCTTCCACGTCATCATGAATAGAAAGATTCCTGCCCCGACGACGAGCGGGAACCAGCCGCCGGCCGGAATCTTGATGATGTTAGCCCCGAAGAACGCGAGGTCGATGACGAGGAAAAAGCCTGAAAGCCCGAGCGTCAGGGGCAGCCCCCAACCCCACTTCTCGCGTGTGACGACGCCGAGCAGGATGGTCGTGATGACCATCGTCGCCGTGACGGCCACGCCGTAGGCGGCGGCCAGATTGCTCGACGAGCCGAAGCCGATGACGATGGCGATGCAGCCGATCATCAGCGCCCAGTTGAGCGCCGGGATATAGATTTGCCCCATCTCGGTCGAGGAGGTGTGCTCGATCTTCAGGCGCGGCATGAAGCCGAGTTGGATGGCCTGCATCGTGAGCGAATACGCCCCTGAGATTAAAGCCTGCGAGGCGATGATCGCGGCGCAAGTGGCCAGCGCGATGAGCGGGTAGAGCGCCCACTCGGGGGCGAGGCGGTAGAAGGGATTCTCGGCGACCGCCGGGTTCTCTATGAGCAGCGCCCCCTGACCGAGGTAGTTGAGCAGAAGAGCGGGCAGGACGAGCGCGTACCAGACGATGCGAATCGGGCGCTTCCCGAAGTGTCCCATGTCGGCGTAAAGAGCCTCGCCGCCCGTCACGACGAGGAAGACCGTGCCGAGCACGAGGAATCCGTGCCAGCCGTTGCGGATAAAAAAACTGAAGCCGTGGAGCGGATTGAACGCACCGATGACCGACGGGTGTCGGACGATCTGCGCGACGCCGAGCGCCGAGATGACGAAGAACCACGCGAGCATGACGGGGCCGAACAGGCGACCGACTTTCGCCGTGCCACGGCTCTGGATGAGGAACAGGCCGACGATGATCACGACCGTCGCGGGCACGACGTAAGGGGCGAAGAGCGGCGTCGCCACGTTCAAGCCTTCGACAGCGCCGAGGACGGAGATGGCGGGCGTGATGATACCGTCGCCGTAGAGGAGCGCCGCCCCGAAGATGCCGAGCACGACGAGCCACTTGCGCTCGCTCTTGCTCACGATCTTGATCGGCGTCGCCAGTGCGGTGAGGGCGAGGATGCCGCCCTCACCGTGGTTGTCGGCGCGCAGGACAAAGACGCAGTACTTGATTGAGATGATGAGGACGAGCGCCCAGAAGATCAGCGACAGCACGCCAAAAATATTCTCGGGCGTGGGCGCAATCGCGTGCGGGCCGTGAAAGCACTCGCGCATCGCGTAGAGCGGGCTGGTGCCGATGTCGCCATACACGATGCCGAGCGCGGTGAGCGAGAGGATGGCCAGATAGCGACCCCGCGGCTTGGCGGTGTGTGGGTGGCCTTGCGCGTCCGTGAGTGTCGTGTGGATATCTGCCGAGGCTGTTCCTGCCATAGTCGTCCTGAAAGAAAAGAATCGTTGCTCGTGAAACGGTTACCGCCCGACCGCGGCGAAGGAGACCGAAGGCCGTCCCTCCATGGCCCTTCGTGTCACGACAATCAAATTGGGCGGACGAATTATTGCTGCTGGGAAAACCAGCGGGGTTAGGATGGCATAAAAGTTATAAAGATTTTGTAAAGATGCCGCCGACCTTCGTTGATCTGATGCAGGCGAATTGCCGGCCGTCAGACACCCGCAGACGCTTGTAAATTCTTGTAAACGGATGTCAATAAGACGTAAAAAGCGCCCGGTCGAGTGCTGACGACCGGGCGCGTTTGTTGTATGTTATGCGCGTGCCCGTGTCGGGGCCTCCGCAGTATCGATGTTAAAAGTCCGCACATTCTTCCGCAAGCACATCCTGTGGGTGGGGCTCGTGGCGGTCGTCGTCCCGCTGCTGAGCATCCTCGCGGTGCAGTACAACTCACTCAAGAAGCTGGAGAAGACTTCGAGCGTCGCCGACAAGATGTGGATGAAGAACTACCTGAGCGACGTCTCGAAGGAGGTCAAGTTCTTCTACCACACGAACGCCGAGCAGGTCTTGAACGTCCCGGCCTATTCCGTCTCGGCCGAGAACCTGCACAAGGTACGCAACCACTTCGGCAAGTGCGAGGTCGAGGGGTCGAAGCGCCTCTTCATCGTCGCGTTCGACGAGGGCGGCGGCTCGCAGACGCTCTTCTTCGACCCGCGCGCCCAGGCCCAACTCGTTGAGGCCACGCCCGCCGAGGTGCGCGCCGCCAACATCGTCGCCGCGCCCTACAAGATGCTCAGCCAGGAGGGCACGGCCGTGGCGGGCGCGAAGATTTCCGAAGACCTGCGCGACCCCCAGAACCGCGTCATCTTCAAGCCCATCACCGACGAGTGGGCGCGCGTCGTCGGCGTGGCCGGGATGATCTTAGACACCGAGTTCTTCCGCGAGAAGTTTTTGCCTCGCGTCATCGCCGCGACGCTGCCGAAGTTCTTCCCCGACGAAGCGCGCGACAACGTCATCGTCACCGTCTACGACTCCGAGCAGAAGCTCGTCCACGCCACGCAAGCCCTCAAGGGGCAGAACGACGAGATCGCCACCAACCTGCCCTTCTTCTACGACTATCGTCTCGGCATCCGCAGCCGCCACATGACGCCCGAGCAGTGGGCGCGCTGGAACTTCAACTTCAACCTGACGCTCTCGCTCCTGATGACGCTCGTGCTGGTGAGCGGCATCGTCCTCGCGCTGCGGATGGCCTCGCGTGAGATGCACCTGTCGCAGATGAAGACCGACTTCGTCTCCAACGTCTCACACGAGCTGCGCACGCCGCTCTCGTCCATCCGCGTCTTCGGCGAGTTCATGAAGCTCGGGCGCGTGCGCGACCCGGAGAAGATGCGCGAGTACGGCGAACACATCGAGACCGAGAGCCGGCGTCTGACACAGCTCATCAACAACATCCTCGACTTCTCGAAGATCGAGTCGGGGCGCAAGACCTATCGCGTGGAGCAGGTCTGTGTGGAGGAGTTGATCGCCGAGGTTTTGAAGACGTGCGAGGTGCGGCTGCGTCAGAACGACTTCGCGATTGTCTACGAGCCTTCGTCGCAGCCGCTGCCCGCCGCCTTCATCGACCGCGACGCCATCGAGCAGGCGCTGATGAATCTGCTCGACAACGCGGTCAAGTACTCCGAGTCGGCCGAGGTCAGGGAGGTCGTCGTCCGCGCCGGCTACGGGGGCGGCCTTATCCGCATCTCCGTGACGGATCACGGCGTGGGCATCCCCGCCTCTGAGCAGGGGAAGATTTTCGAGAAGTTCTACCGCGTCTCGACGGGGCTGGTACACGACGTGAAGGGGAGCGGACTGGGTCTTTCGCTCGTCAAGCACATCGTCGAGGCGCACCGGGGGCGGGTGACGGTCGAGAGCGAGCCGGGGCGCGGCAGCACGTTCACCATCCTGCTGCCGGCGGCGGGCGGCGCGGCCGGGCAGGAGGAGACGCCGCAGCCGACGGACGCCATTGGCGGCGAGCAGCCGCTTAACCTCGGGTACAAGCACTGATGTGGGCCGCGACCTGAGACAAACTTGATTTTATGGATAGTAGGACTCACCGCAGAGGCGCAGAGGACGCAGAGTTCACGCCGCAGGGTTGAGTTCGGTTCAAGCCTCTGCGCGTCCTCCGCGTCCTCTGCGCCTCTGCGGTGAGTTGCCATACCCAATGCTCAACACGAAGCCAAACTGATCCTTTTGAACTTCGTACTCATCAAGGAGAGCGTATGAAAAAGTTGATGCTGTTAGCCGTCGTCACGGCCGCCGCGGGGCTGGCCGCGTGGCTCCCGGCGCGCGCGCAATCGGCCGAGGAGGCGGCCGTCCGCGCCGCCATCGAACACTATTTCCGCGCCCACGCAACGGGCTTGGGCGAGCACCACCGTAAGGTCTTCCACCCCGACGCCCGCCTCTTCGCCGTCCGCGATGGCAAGTACTGGACGCTCACCAGCGAGGAGTACATCTCGCGCGCGCCGGGCAAGCCGCCCGCCGACGAGGCCGAGCGCAAGCGCGCCGTCGAGATGGTGGACATCGCCGGCAACGCGGCCGTCGCCAGAGTCGTCCTCGACTACCCCGACGTGAAGTTCACCGACTACATGTCGCTCCTCAAGATCGACGGCGAATGGAAGATCGTCAACAAGACGTTCCACGCCGAGCCGAAGACTAAAAAATGAGGTCGCTCCCCAAGATCGATGGGCAGTGGCAGATCGTCAACAAGACCTTCTCGGAACAACGCCGTCGATAGGAAGGTTGGCGACAAGTCTCCACTAGCGGCCCGAGGCTTTCACCTGCGCCCCTAAAGCCTCAAGCGCAAGTCGCTTCTCGGCAAAGCCGAACGTACACACGGTCTGAGGATAAGCTGCGGGTCTA
>DASVES010000277.1:0-15742 GCA_036380435.1 Pyrinomonadaceae bacterium
CGGAGTTGGCGCAGAGGGTTGAATCTCTCTGCGCGAACTCCGCGCCCTCTGCGACTCGGCGGTGAATCTATGTCGCCATCACTCAAGTAAACACCGCTCTAAATGACGCGATCACCTGCCGCCCGCCGTCTGCGGCGCGACGTACCTCACCTCCTTGATCTCCGCGAGCGCAACCAGCTTCTCCAGCGGCAGACGCCCGATGACGACCTTGCCGCTCTTCGGGTCGAGGATGATTTCAAACCCCAGCGCCTTGAGCTTCGCCATCGTCGCGTCCGACTTGTCCGTCAGCCAGACCTGCACCTCGGCCTTCCCTTCGCGGACGAACTTCACCTCCTCCGCTCCGGGCTTTGCGTCGTTCTTCCACAGGCGTTCGACCACAGCCGCCAGCGACGCGTGCATCTTCGCGATGATCTGCTGACGCCTGACCTCTTCGGCCGTCGGCCCCGCGACACGCTCGGAAGCGCCTCGACCCTCGCCTGTGCCGGCGGCTTGCTTCTCTTCCCTGCCCGGCTTGTCCTTGCGGTCGCCGGGCGGCGCGGGCGGCGGGTAGACGGTCGTGGTGGCGGAAGACGATGTCATGTCGATGTGCGACTCGGCTGCCGTGACGGTGACGGTCTCGGTTATGCTGCCCACCGGGAGGACGCCGCCCTTCGCCGCGGGACGCGAGGCCCGCATAGTGTTCGAAACTTTGCGTGCGCTCATCGGCAACGATTGAATCTGCTGTATCGAGAAGTTAGAAGACACCACCGCGTTTTGCGTCCCGTCGAGTTGCAGGTTGTTGACGCCCTCCGGCATCTCGATGGGGACATCGACGCGGCGCGGCGGGCCGCCATCCGTGATGGTCATCTCCTCGACGGCGATAAATGAAGTGAACTGTGTCATCAGCCGGAACTCCAGACCGAGCTGCGTGATCTCCTGTCGGATTTCCGGGCGCGCGTTGCCCTGCTGGATGCCGGCGTAGTCCTGGCCCGTCAGGTCGTCGATGCGCGTGCGCGCCCAGAGCGTGGCGAGCACGTCGTGCCGGGCCTCGGCCTCGGGCAGCTCGACCGGAATCTCGCGCTCGAAATGTTTGCCCGACATGCGTCCCGTGAGACGCAGGCGGCCGCGCCCGTTCCCGACGTAGCGGCCGGTGACGACGACCGGCTTGGCGCTGAAGAGGTCGGGGATGCGACGCGGGTAGATGTCCGCGACGTTCAGGCCGCCCCACTCAATCGAGATGTCCGTGAGCAGCGGCTCGCGCACGCGCTTGTGGAAGCGCATGGCGGCGGCCGAGCCGTCGTCGTTGAGCGCGACATACTCGACCTCGCCACGCCCCGCCTCGGCCATCTTGTCCAGGAGGAAGCGGTTGACCGAGCTGCCGATGCCGAACGAGAAGACGCGCGCGTTCGGGTGCTTCTGAATCTCGGAGACGATTTCCATGTCGTTGCCGACGTAGCCGTCCGTCATAAAGCAGACGATGCGGACGTGCGATTGCGAGTCCGACGGGTCGAGCGCCGTCTTGATGGCCTTCATCATCTCGGTGCCGCCGCCGCCCGAGCGCGTCTCCAGAAACCTCTGCGCGCGCGAGAGATTCTCCGGCGTCGCCGGGACGGGCGCGGGGAAGAGGACGTGCGTGTCGCCCGCGAAGGTGATGAGGTTGAATGTGTCCTGCGGGTAGAGACCGGCGAGCGCGTGTCTCATCGCCTCCTTCGCCTTGTCGATGGGGAAGCCGGACATGGAGCCGGAGGTATCGAGCACGAAGACCAGCTCCTTCGGCGTCACGTCGGCGGCCGTGACGCGATCAGGCGGCTGGAGAATGAAGGTAAAGAAGCCGCCGCGCTCTCCGCGATGCGTGAGCAAGGCGTCTGAGACTTTGCGGCCCGCCACGTCGTAGCTCAGGATAAAATCCTTGTTCGGAATCGTCGAATGATTCTTCAGACGCACGCGCGCGCCCGAAGCGCCCACGCGCTCCACGTCAACCTCGTGCGTCGTCGAGCGCAGCGAATCGAGAGGGACGCCCGCGTCGAGCGCGACCTCGACGGAGATGTCGTGGCCGGCGCGCGTGCCCGGCGACTCGGGGACGGGCGTGATGCGCGAGGCGTCGGGGACGCGGTCGGTGTCGGGCGCAAACCCGCTGCTCGTGCGTCCCGTCGGCGAGCCGGGGTTGTAACGCGGCCCGACGACCATCGGGAAGGAAAACTCGTAAGTGCCCTCGTCGTACTTGAGCGTCTCGACGTAGCTGATCTTTATCGTCACGCGCTCGCCCGGCATGATGTTGGCGACCGATTGCGTGAAGATGTTGGGCCGCTCCTGATCGAGCAGGCCGGCGACCCGCCCCGTGGCGCGCGCGGCCTCGTAGACTGTGCGCGCCTCCTCGCGCGGCAAAATTTTACCCTTCACCGTGCGCTCGCCCACGGTCATCGTCATGTCGTCCACGGCCGCCATCTGCGGCAGCGGGAACACGTAGACGGCCTCGATCTTATCCTTGTGCGGATTCTCGAACTCCTGCGTCACGGTGACGCGCGAGAGGAAGCCGCTGATCTCGGCGCGCACGTCGGTGTGCTTGAGCGGGCAGGAGCCGGCCGCTTTTCCGTCGGGGCCGACGATCTGGAGCGCGCCCGGCGTCTGTGGGCTTGATTGGGCGGCGGCGGTTGGGGGTTTGAGAGTGGCGAGGGCAACGAGCGTCGCGATGACGGTCGCAAATAGAAGCGCGAGTTGCAGAGTCAGTCTGGGTCGCATGAGTTCCCTCCTCAGTTGTGCGTTCAAGGAGGCGCGCCAGGGAGACGGCTTCGCGCCGGCAGACTTGTCCTGTACCGTGCGCCTCTTCGAGCGGCGCCGGGCGGACGTGGTGTGTTGGCACTCTGACGCGGGGCGCGCGCACAAGGTTGTTTCAGTGGAAGGAACGAAATTGATTTCGGTAACTTGCGCCCCGAGCTGGGACGGTGTGACGCGCGTCTGGAGTGACGTTTACTTGAAGGAGGACGAAAGTAGATTCACCGCAGAGGCGCAGAGGACGCAGAGGGGGCGCCGCAGGCTTGACGAGATTCATCGATGATTTAGCCATCCAACCCTCTGCGTTTCCTCTGCGTCCTCTGCGCCTCTGCGGTGAACCGCCGCACCTTACACTCAACCGAACACTGCTACAGGCGGGGATATAACATCACTCGCTGACAATCTCGTAGACGATTCGCAGTCGCAGCTCCTTGCCGGCAACTTCGTGCCGGACTTCCTTTGCGCGCAGGCGGAGGGCGTTACCCTGCGCGAGCGGGAGCCGGGCGGCGAGCTGGTCGGCGCGGAGGATTTCCACGGGGTTGATGCGCGCGTCGATGGCGTCCTGAACGAGCCCCGTGATGCCGCCGCCCATCATTGCCGGCACGTTCTTTAAATCAATGTTGCGCACCTCGACGCGCGCGACAAACGCCTGTCGCTCCGCGTCGAAGGCGAGGTGGAAGAGCGTGTCGGCCGCGCCCTCGAAGTTGAGGCAGCCGACGAGCGGCGCCTCGTAGGAGCCGCGGAAGGCCACCGTGGCGCCGACGCGCCCCGCGTCGAAGCGCGCGGCTGTCCGCCGCCCGCCCGACTCACGCATCAGCGCGATCTCGCCCGCACACTTCGACGAGCCGCCCTTCGACAGCGGAAACTTCGCCCCGCCCGGCTGCTCCATGATGGCTTCGAGCAACGCGTTGAAAAAATCCTCGTTCAGCACCACCACCACGTCGCCCGCCGGCCGCACCTTCTCCGCCGCCGCGCCGTTCGACGCCAACGCCGGCCCTCCCACCGGCGCTTCGCACACACACGCCGCCGCGAGCACGAAACAAACAACGCCTCTCGTCAAAGCTGCTTTCATTCACTCCTCCAGGAAGGGGCCGGCTGATTTCGGTTTGCTGTAGGACAGGCATTCCTGCCTTCATATTCCGCTCCTGACGATGTCGTGGATGCGCAGGAGGCCGACGGCGCGTCCGTCCGCTTCGACGACGGGCAGGACGGAAATCTGCGAGGGCCTGTCCTCCATCAAACGCAGCGCCGCGTAGGCGAGCGCGTCGGGCGCGACGACGACGGGGTCGCGCGTCATGATGTCGCCGCACTTCAGGTCTTCGAGGTCGGCGAGCCGGCCCCGCTGGAGTGTGCGCCGCACGTCGCCGTCCGTGATGATGCCGACGAGGAGGCCACCCCCATCCACGACGCTCACGGCCCCCAACCCGCCGCGCCCGATCTCGCGCACGGCGTCAAGCAACGCGGCGTCGGGGCGCACGGTCGGGTGAGCGGCCTCGGCGTGCATCAGGTCGCCGACGCGCAGCGTCAGGCGTTTGCCCAGACGCCCGCCCGGATGGTTCAGGGCGAAGTCCTCGGGCGTCAGGCCCTTCACGCGCATCAGCGTCATCGCCAGCGCGTCACCCATGGCGAGGGCGACCGTGGTGCTCGTCGTCGGCGCGAGACCCAGCGGGCACGCCTCCTGCTCGACCGAGGCGTCGAGCGCCACGTCGGCGCGGCGCGCGAGCGTCGAGTCGAGGTTGCCGACGAGGGCGATGACGCTCGCGCGCCGATGCTGGATGTGCGGGAGGAGTTCGACGATCTCGGCCGTCTCGCCGCTGTTGCTTAAGACGACGACCACGTCTTCGCGGCCGACGATGCCGAGTTGCCCGTGCTGCGCGTCCGAGGGGTGGAGAAAGAGCGCGGCGGTGCCGGTGCTCGTCAGCGTGGCCGCGATCTTCTGCGCGATGTTGCCCGACTTGCCGACGCCGACTAACACCACCTTGCCGCGGCAGGCGGCCAGCAACCGGACGGCGCGCTCGACCGCCGCCGCGTCCAGACGCTCGGCGGCGCGGCGGACTGCCTCCGCCTCCATGTGGAGCAGTTCCGAGACCTGCGCTGCGTAAGATTCTTCCATTGGTTCTACGGGGCCGGAGTTGTTCGGAGGTATACTCGCGCGCGACACAGGAGAATACGACGCGGGAGCGACCGAGGACAACCGCCGAGATTCACGAACATGCAGAGAGATTCAACCCTGCGGCGTGAACTCTGCGTCCTTTGCGCCTCTTGCGGTGAATCTACTTCGCTTTCACTCAAGTGAACATCGCTCTAACTGCCCACGTTTGCCAACGCGCGAGAGGTCACATGGAGAACGAACAACTTTACCGCGTCGCCCTCGTCGCCCTCTACCTGCTCTTCCACGCCCTGCGCGGACACTTCGCGCAGGGCGTGCTCCGCACCGGCGGCAAGGTCTTCTCCAAACGTGACGACGACACGCACGAAGGCCGGCTTCACTCGTCCGCCGGCCTCCTCATGGAAATCATCTTGCCCCTGAGCGTCATCGTCTACGCCGTCTACCCGGCGTGGGTCGCGCGCCTTGCGCTCCCCTTCCCCCAACTCGTGCGCCTGCTCGGCGTTGGCCTCTGCCTCGTCTCGCTCGTCCAACTCGTGCGCGTCCATCGCGCGCTCGGCCGCCACTGGTCGGCCAGCCTGCGCCTGCGCGACGACCACCGGCTCGTCACCGAGGGGCCTTACCGGCGCGTGCGCCATCCGATGTATACCGCGCTCATCGGCAACATGTTGGGTCTCTGCCTCATGTCGGCCAACCTCTTGATTATCGTGCCGCGCCTCGTCCAGATTTTCCTCCTCCTGCTACGCATGGGGAAGGAGGAGTCGATGATGCTCTCGCGCTTCGGCGAAGAGTACCGCTCCTACATGGCCCGCTCGGGCCGCCTGTTCCCGCCGCCGCACGCCCGCTGAAAACGGGGCATGCCGCGCGAGGCCCGACGCCGCGCCCTCTGTCAGTCAGTTTGTTCAGCCGCGGTTCAGCCCGCGTATAGACAACGGGCACGCCGTTCGACTATATTTTCGCTCTCTTAAACGCATTACACGCATTCCATCAGCGGAGACAAAAACGCGTATGGCCCGCTTCAGCTTCCTGCCGAAAGAGGAGCAGTACTTTGCCCTCCTCAAGCAGATGACCTCCTACATCTACGACGCGGCCCACGGCCTCACGGAACTGATGGCCGACCAGACCGGCGACTACACCAAACACGCCCGCCACATCAAGACGATTGAAGACTCCTGCGACGACCTGATCCACTCCATCGTCACCAAGCTCAACAAGTCGTTCATCACGCCCTTCGACCGCGAGGACATCTACACGATGGCCGGCGCGCTCGACGACATCGTTGACCTGATCGACGACTCGGCCCGCGCCATGGTCATCTTCAACGTCAGAGAGAGCACGGAGCACGCGCGCGAGTTCGCCGACGTGATCCTGCGTATGGCCGTCCAGCTCCACGAGGCCATCTCGGCGCTGGAGCGCCCCGCCGACATCGGCCCGCGCCTCGTCGAGCTGCACCGCCTGGAGAACGAGGGCGACGACATCTACCACACCGCCATCGCCGAACTGTTCCGCGACACGGCCGACCCGCTCACCGTCATCAAGTGGAAAGAGATTTACGAGAAGCTCGAATCGGCCGTTGACCGCTGCGAGTCGGTCGCCAACATCATCGAGAGCATCATCATCAAGCACGCGTGAAAGGAGAGGGATGAGGGCGGAGGGATGAGGGATGAATAAGACTGAGTGAAGGCGTCAGTTGAGCACCCACTCAATCCGGTTCATCCCTCATCCCTCATCCCTCATCCCTTCTATCATGGATCCAGCCCTCGTCTTCGTCATCATCATCGTCGTCGTCGCGCTCGTCTTCGACTATATCAACGGGTTCCACGACGCGGCCAACTCGATTGCCACGGTCGTCTCGACGCGGGTGCTCTCGCCCGGCGCGGCCGTGGTGTGGGCCGCCTTCTTCAACTTCATCGCCTTCCTCGTGCTGGGCGAGGCCGTCGCCAAGACCATCGGGAAGGACATGATCGACATCAAGGCCATCCCCGGTGACTGGCAGTTGTGGGTCATCCTGTGCGGCCTCATCGGGGCCATCGTCTGGAACCTCATCACGTGGTACTACGGCATCCCTTCGAGTTCGTCGCACGCGCTCCTCGGCGGCTACGCGGGCGCGGCCGTGGCCGCCTCGGGCCTCGGCGTGATTTTGCCGAACGGTTGGACGAAGACGCTCATCTTCATCATTCTCTCGCCGCTCATCGGCGCGCTCCTCGGCTTCATCATCATGGTCGCCGTGTCGTGGATTTTCCGACGCTGGTCGGCCCACGGCGTGGACAAGTTCTTCCGCAAGGGGCAACTCGCTTCGGCCGCCCTCTACAGTCTCGGCCACGGCGGCAACGACGCGCAGAAGACGATGGGCATCATCGCCGGCGTGCTCGTCGCCTCGAACCTCGACTCGACCGCCACCACGGACATCCCTCTCTGGGTCGTGCTCATCTGCCACGCGGCCATCGGACTGGGGACGCTCTCGGGCGGCTGGCGCATCGTCCACACGCTCGGCTCGCGCATCACCAAGCTCAAGCCGGTCGGCGGCTTCGCCGCCGAGACGGCCGCGGCGATGTCGCTCATCGGCGCGACCTACGGCGGCATCCCCGTCTCGACGACGCACACCATCACCGGCGCCATCGTCGGCGTCGGCGCGACCCGTCGCCTGTCGGCCGTCAAGTGGGGCGTGGCGGGCCGCATCGTCTGGGCGTGGGTGCTGACCATCCCCGCGGCGGCTGGCATCGCGGCCCTCTCGTTCCTCGCCTATCGCCTCCTCGCCCCGTACTTCGCCTGACGCGGCCAGTTCCCCGGCCTTGCCTCCCGGACGCGCACGCGCCGGGGCACACGTGTTGCCATCTGGCGTCGGGGCCGCGAAAACTCGCGCATTGCGCCACAGAAACGTACACAGGGGGAGGCTTTAGAGAATGATGTCAGAACAGAAGCGGGCCGGCTGGATCGTCCCCGAAAATCAGACTTCGGGTCACCATACGGACTCGTCGAAGACCAACCCGACGCGGCCGGGCGCGGGCGAAGAACATTTCGAGGAAGGCCGCTCGCAGCCCGGCGTCGCCGGTCAGGGCGCCGACCAACTGAGCGACGCCGACCGCGCAAGGCTAAAAGACGTGAATCGTAAATCGTAAATCGTGAATCGATTGTCGCTCGGTCGAAGTTGGTTTCTTTGACAAAGTCAGTCGGCTCTCAATTTCAATGTACGATTCATGCTCGACGCGTTTTTTTACGATTGACGATTGACGAGAAGGAGGAGCCGTGCGCTGGAGAGATCGAGCTGGAAGTGCGAACGTTGAGGACAGGCGCGGGATGGGCCGCGGCGGGATGGCTGTGGGCGGCGGCATCGGCACGCTCGCCATCGTGTTGCTGGCGGCCTTCTGCGGCGTAGACCCGAGCGCGCTCCTGAATCAGTTGCCGCAGGAAGGCGGCGGGGCGCCGGGGCCGCAGGCCGAGCGCCGCGTCAATCCCGAGGAGGATGAGCTAGCGCAGTTCACGAGGGTCGTGCTGCGCGACACGGAGGAGACGTGGAACGAGGTCTTCCGGCAGGCGGGCCGGCAGTATCGCGAGCCGACGCTCGTCCTCTTCAGCGGGCAGGTGCAGTCGGCGTGCGGTCTGGCCGGCGCGGCCGTCGGCCCGTTCTACTGCCCCGGCGACCAGAAGCTCTACATCGACCTCTCCTTCTTCCGCGAACTGCGGGCACGCTTCCGCGCGCCCGGCGACTTCGCCCAAGCCTACGTCGTCGCGCACGAGGTCGGTCATCACATCCAGCACCTTCTGGGCACGATGGACAAGGTACACGCCGCGCAACAGCGGATGCGCGGGGCCGAGGCCAACCAGCTCTCCGTGCGTCTCGAACTTCAGGCGGACTTCTACGCCGGCGTGTTCGCGCATCACGTCCAGCGCAAGGGCTACCTCGAAGCTGGCGACGTGGAGGAGGCGCTCAACGCCGCGACCGCCATCGGCGACGACAAGCTCCAGAAGGAGGGTCAGGGCTACGTCGTCCCCGACTCCTTCACCCACGGCAGCTCCGAGCAACGCATGCGCTGGTTCCGCAAGGGCCTTGAGACCGGCGACATCCGACAGGGCGACACCTTCAGCACGCGGAGTCTATAGAGCGAGAGAGCGAGCGCCGCGTCAGCACAGGCGACAACGAGCCGCGGAGCGGCGGCAGAATGTAGCCACGGGCGCTGGGCCCGTGGAACCAGCAACAAACAGCAACAAGCCCCGGAGGGGCGAAAGAATCGTGGGCGGTGTTTCACGCCGGTTGCGATTCTTTCGCCCCTCCGGGGCTTTGATCCTTTAATCGAACTCGTCCCCACGGCTCACGCCGTGGGCTACATTCTGCCGCCGCTCCGCGGCTCGTTGTCGCTCAGCCTTTAATTGTTCCTGCCCTCCGTCGGCGTCTCGCCGCGCCGCTCCCAGAAGAAGGGCGTGCGCTTCCTCTCGACGGGATAGACCTCGTCCATGTTGCGCGTGTCGTAGAGCACGCCGCCGATCATCACGTGCGTGATCGACTCCGAGTGACGCAAATTCTCCAGCGGATTCTTGTCGAGCACGATGAGGTCGGCGAGCTTGCCCGGCTCAAGGGAGCCGAGGTCGGCGTCGAGGCCGAGGTAGGCCGCGCCGTGGAGCGTGGCGGCGCGGAGAGATTCGAGCGGGGTGAGTCCGCCCTGCCCGAGCATCCACAGTTCCCAGTGGACGCCGAGTCCCTGAAGCTGCCCGTGCGCCCCGAGCTGCGCGCGGCCCCCGGCGCGCACCACGTCCTTCACCGACTTCGACAGCTCGAAGTGGAAGAAGTCGTCTTCGGGCGCCATCATGCGGCGGCGCGAGCGCTCGTCGATGATGCGGCGGGGCGTGAAGCGCAGGAGCTTTTCGTTCTCCCAGACGTTCGAGTGCTGATACCAGTAGTTCTCACCCCAGACGCCGCCGTAGCCGACGATGAGTGTGGGCGTGTAGCCGGCGCCGCTGCGGGCTAAGAGCGTCACGGCGTCCTTGTAGAGCGGTGCGACGGGGATGGCGTGCTCGATGCCGGTGTGGCCGTCGAGGACGTGGCCCATGTTGAAGTAGTAGGTGGAGCCGCCCTCGGGGACGACCATCATCTGGAGTTCGCGCGCGGCCTTGATGATGCGCTGGCGCTGGTCGCGCCGTGGCTGGTTGTAGCTCTTGACGGAGAAGGCGCCCACGGCCTTGAGGCGCGCGAGATGCGAGCGCGCGTCCTCGTAAGAGTTGACGACGGCCTTCTCGGGGTTCTCCGCGCCGTAGAGGATGTAGCCGGTGGAGAAGACGCGCGGCCCCGTCATCGCGCCCGACTTGACCATCTCCGACTGTGAGAAGACGAGCTGCGTGGAGGCCGACGGGTCGTGCGTCGTCGTCACGCCGTAGGCGAGGTTGACCCAGTAGGGCCACTGCCGCTCGGGGATGATGTCGAGCGTGTTGTAGCCCATGTGCGCGTGTACGTCCACGAAGCCGGGCATGACGGTCTTGCCGCGCATGTCGAAGACGCGCGCGCCCGCCGGGACGGCGACGCGCGCGCCGACCGAAACGATGCGGTCGTCTTTGATGACGACCGTGCCGCGTGCGATCACCTCGTCGCCGCGCATGGTGATGACGCGCGCGTTCGTCAGCGCCACCGTGCCGCGCGGGCGCGCCGTCTCAAACTCGAAGCCGATGCGCGTGGCGCGCGGCTCGGGCGTCTTCTCGTCTTTGGCGAGCTGCTTCTGGATGTTCGTGAGGCTCTGCTCGTAGAAGTTTTCGCCGAGCGTCCACTGGACGGATGTGCCGTCGGGCGACCAAGTGAGCCAGTCGCCCGACTCCTTCGAGATGGGCTTGACGGGGACGGTCGCCTCCGTCGATGAGAGCTTGAGAGTCTTGCCGGCCTTCGGGAACGGCGCGACGTAGAGCTTGTGCAGCTCCTTGAAGGCGACCCACTCGTGGTCGGGCGAGGGGATGATTTCGGTGACGTAGTTGGACTCGATGTGCCGGCGGGAGTCGTCGCCGGCCAGCTTGACGCTCGACAGATACGTGATGAACTGCGCGGGCTGTGTCGGCGCGCCGCCGCCGCCCGAGCCGGCTTCCATGAAGAAGATGCGCTCGCCCGCCGGGTCGAAACTCAACACGGGCATGCGCGCGTTGGGGCCGCGGCTCTGGAGGTCCATCACGTAGTTGTGCTTGCCCGCCGCCCAGTAGTGAATCTCGAACTGCGACTCGCTCGCCAAGTCCGCTTCGTGGTAGATGCTGCCACGCCCCTTGAGATAGGCGATCTTCGTGCCGTCCTGCGAGAAGACGGGGTTGGCGTACTGGTCGGCCGTGGTCGTGATCTTCGTCTGGTTCGACCCGTCGGCGTTCGCCACCCAGACCGCGCCCTTCTCCTCGTCGCTCCACGTGACGTAAGTAATCATCAGCCCGTCAGGGCGAAAGCTCGGCGCGTACTCGAAGTACTTCGAGTTGAGCAGGCGTCGCGGCTCCTGTGCGCCCTCCTTCACGTAAATCTTGCCGAGCGCGCTGTAGACGACGCGCTCCCCCGTGCTCCGCGCCCAGCGCAGCAGACGCGCCGTGTCGCGCTCGGGCGCAACCTTCTGCCGGAAGCGCACCGGCTCCGAGACCTTCTGCTTGACGTGCGCCGTGAACGGGATGGGCGTCACTGCCCTCGTGTTCACGTCGATGCGGACGATCTTGCCTTTGGCGTAGATGACGATTGACTTGCCGTCGGGCGTCCAACTGTAGCCGGGGTAGGTGCCGAAGAGCGCCCACGTCTCCTGCTGATCGCGCGTGAGGCCGTCGAAGACGGGCCACTCGCGCCCGGTCTCGACTTCACGCAGATGGAGCACGGACTTCAAGCCGACGCGGCGGATGAAGGCGAGGAGTTTGCCGTCGGGCGAAATCTGCGGGCGCACGGAGCCGCCGGAGCCGCGGACGAAGGTGGAGCGGCGGCCCTTCTGGAGATCGTAGCGGTCGATCCAGTAGATGTTCTCGTAGACGTTCTTGTTGTAGTCGAAGGCATTGGAGGCGACGAAGTAGACGAAGCGGCCGGTGGGGTCAACTTCCGGCTCGCCGATGTTCGCCGTCCAGTTCGGCTTCTCAGTAATCTGCACGCCCTTGCCGCCGCCCTGAATGTGGTACATCCAGACTTCGCCCGCGCCGGCCGAGCGCGTGTCGGTGAGGTGCTTGCGCGCGAACAGGTAATGCCCGTCGGGCGACCACGCCGGCGTGCTCATCTGCCGCGTGGTCTCCTTCGTCACCTGCCGGCGGTTTTTTCCGTCGGCGTCCATCACCCAGATGTTTTCGACGCCATCGCGGTCGGAGGTGAAAGCAACGAGCTTGCCGTCGGGACTGAAACGCGGCTGCGCCTCGAAGGAGACGCCGCTCGCGACGAGCTCGGCGCGTCCGCCGGCGGCCGGCATGCGATAGATGTCGCCGAGGAGGTCGAAGGCCAACCACTGTCCGTCGGGCGACACGTCAACGCTCATCCAAGTGCCTTCGTCCGTGTCGAACTCGACTATGCGCGAGGGGCCGTGGTCGCCCTCCACGTCCCACGGCTCATTCTTCTTCGCTTCCGGCGCGGTGTCCGGCTTCTTCTGCGAATCCTGTACGGCGCCGGGCTTGTTCGCCGGCTCCTGCGCGCTCACGCCCTGCGCGCCGAAAACGACGAGAAAGGTTAAGAGACAGACGGACAATCTTCTGAGCACGTTTTCACCTCTGAAAAGCAGTGATAAGTGATGAGTGATAAGTCATAAGAAAAACTGTCTGCTCTTTCTTATCACTTATCACTCATCACTCATCACTCGTCAAATGGTCTGCGACGCTGTAAGCCGGGCCGCAGACGAGCAGAATCGTCATCGGCTCCGCGCCCGTGTTTTCGAGCGTGTGCGCGGAGCCGCGCGGGATGTAAACCGCGTCGCCCGGCCCGACCTCGCGCGTCTCTGCGCCGACCGTCATGCGTCCCCGCCCGGCCGTGATGTAGTAGACCTCTTCCGTCGCCGTGTGGAAGTGCCGGCCGACGGCCGCGCCCGGCGGCAGCGTCTCCTCGGCCAGACTGCACAGCTCCACACGGGAGGTCGTGCGGTCGATGAGCGGTCGTATCTCGGAGCCGTGCGGCGTGTTGATGACGGCGGCCTGCCGGCGATTTACGACAATCATAGATGGTCGCCTGAGTTCGGATGCTCTGCGGTGTTTTGGGGTATCGCGTTGTGACGAACGGATAAAGATTTACGCGGCGAAGCGCGACCCTGTCAAGCCCGTGGGGTGGCTGGCGCGAATCGGCGCAGTCATGCTATTTTTTCTCCCACGCCCGCGTAGCTCAGTGGATAGAGCGCTTGCCTCCGGAGCAAGAGGTCGCAGGTTCGACCCCTGCCGCGGGTATCAATCGACGAGGCCGGCCGCGAGGCTGGCTTTTTTCTTTCACGCTGGCACCCCGCTTGCCCCCACACCCCCAGAGACTCTTCTGCGCGTTCGGGAAGCGTGCAGATTTCTTGTACACGAAGACAGAATAGGACAAGGAGTTTTCGATGAAGGTTTTCGACATCCTGAGACAGGATCACCAGAAGGTCGCCGACATCTTCCAACAGTTGGAGCCGGCCGCCGACGACAGCACACGCCAGCAGCTCTTCACACAACTCAAGCAGGAACTCGACCTGCACGCGCACGTCGAGGAGACGATCCTCTACCCCGCGCTCAAGGACGCCTCTCAGACGCGCGAGATCATCCTGGAGGCCTACGAGGAGCACGCCGAGGTCAAGGAGCTGCTCGCGCGCATCGAGCAGACGCCGCCGGCCGACGCGAAGTGGGCTGACCTCTTGGCCGAGCTGCGCCACAACGTCGAGCACCACGTGGACGAGGAGGAGAGCGAGATGTTCGACGCGGCGCGCGATGTTCTGAGCGGCGCGCAGATCGACGACATCACGAGACGTGTGGCGGAGGCCAAGCAGCAGGGCCTGAAGGCCGCGGACGCGGGCAGCCTCTAAAGTCTCTTGAGCATCGACAACCCTTTCGCGGGTGGGGTGAGCCGCTTCGTCCCCCACCCGCGCCTGTTTGCGTCTTTTTCAGTGGCAAACAGGCGCGCGCGGTTTATCATCAAAGACAAGGCGGCACTTCAAGCTCCCACTGACCTTGCAGTAAAGTAATTTTTTATTGGAGGAATCATGCACAGATTCAGACTGAAGGGCTTGACCCTTGCCCTGTTAATGCTGCTGCCGGCCGTGCCGCTCCCGCCCGTGCGCGCGCAGCAGCAGCAGCAGGCCCAGAGCGCCGCCGCCGCGACGCCGGCCGCGGCCCAGGCAAAGCGCCTCGCGCTCACCACCTCTTCGGCCGCGCGCAAGGCGGCCGAGCGCATCACCGCCGCGCAGATGAAGGAAGACCTCTACTGGGTCGCCGACGACGCGCGCGGCGGGCGCGACACCCCTTCGGCCGGTCTGGACGCGACCGCCAAGTTCATCGCCGACCGCCTCGCCAAAGCCAGGATCAAGCCCGCCGGCGACGACGGCACCTACTTCCAGAAAATCGAACTCCGCAGCACGAGCGTGGACTCCGAGAAGACGCGCGTCCAACTCGCGGGCCGCGCCTTCAAGCTCGGCGACGATTTCGTCATCGCCAGCACGGCGAGCGCCGAGGCTTCGGGGCCGCTCGTCTACGTCGGCCACGGCTGGGTCGTCCGCTCGAAGAACATCAACGCCTACGAAGGTCTCGACGTTAAGAATAAGATTGTGATCGTCGCGGGCGCTGGCGTCGCCCCGCCCGAGGGCGTCACCCCCGAATACATCGCGGGCCGGCCGGCCTCCGACTGGGAAAGCCCCCTCAGCTACGCCGAGAAGAACGGCGCACGCGGCGTCGTCTTCGTCCCGAAAAATCACGAACGCATCTATCAGTTTTACCGCCGCTCGCTTGGCCGCTCCAGTTATCAAGTCAAGCGGTTCGTCGAGGAGTCCGAGGGTCGGGCCGGCGCCCCGCCGAGCAACATCCCCGTCATCATCCCCACGGCCGAGATGCTCACCGCGCTCTTCGAGGGCGAGCGCACCGCGGGCGCCGACATCATGAAAGCGGCCAACGCAAACGCGGGCGATCAGGGATTTGACTTCCCCGCCGCCAAGACGATGAGCATCGCGACCTCCGTTAAGGTGTCGGAGGCGACGACGCAGAACGTCGTCGGCGTGATTGAAGGCTCCGACGCGAAACTCCGTGAGGAGTACGTCGCCGTCGGCGCGCACTACGACCACGTCGGGATGCGTCCCGGCCAGAGCGGCGACAACATCTTCAACGGCGCCGATGACGACGGCTCCGGCACCGTCGCCGTGCTCTCGATGGCCGAGGCGTTCGCTAAGGCCAGGTCGCCCAAACGCTCCGTCCTATTTGTCTGGCACGCCGGCGAGGAGAAGGGTCTGTGGGGCTCCCAGTACTTCACGAAGTTCCCCACGGTGCCCATCAAGCAGATCGTGGCGCAGCTCAACATCGACATGATCGGCCGCAGCCGCGCCCCCGACGACATCAAACCGGCCAACAAGGGCTTGAGTGGGCCGGACGAGATTTTCGTCATCGGCTCGAAGATGATGAGCGCCGAACTCGGCGAGGCGAGCGAAGCCGTCAACCGCTCCTATCTCAACCTCAAGTACAACTATCAATACGACGCGCCCGACGACCCCGAACAGCTCTTCTATCGCAGCGACCACTACAACTACGCCGTTCAGGGCATCCCCATCGTCTTCTACTTCGACGGCATCCACGAGGACTATCACAAGGTCACGGACACGCCCGACAAGATCGACTACCAGAAGATGCAGAAGGTCACGCGCACGGTCTTCGTCCTCGCCACCGAACTCGCCAACGCGCCCACCCGGCCGGTCGTAGACACGCCCCTGCCGGTCAGCAGCCGGCGGCGCTGACTTCTTTCATTAGCGGCGTGGGGAG
>DASVES010000278.1:0-13968 GCA_036380435.1 Pyrinomonadaceae bacterium
CGCGCCACGCAGCCGCGGATGCCGATGCGGTTCTGGAGGGTGAGGGTGCCGCCGTGGGCCTCGGCGATCTGGCGGCTGAGGACGAGGCCGATCCCCGACCCTTCGGGCTTCGTGGTGAAGAAGGGCACGAAGAGGTTGCTCGTGTTCGACAGACCCGGCCCCTCGTCCTCGATGACGACCGACAGGTGCGTGGCGTTCCTCGCCCACCAGACGCGCACGCCGCCGCCCGTCTGAAGCGACGCATCGACGGCGTTACGCAGGAGGTTGATGAGGAGCTGGTCGAGTTGATCCTCATCAGCCTCGATGACGGCCGCCGGCCCCGGCGTGAGCGCGACGTGGGTGCGCGTCTCCAATTCCACGACGCGCCGCACCCAACTGCCCACGTCCACCGGCTCGAAGCGCGGCTGCGGGAGCTTGGCGAGGCGGGCGTAGGCGCGCGTGAAGCGCGACAGCGCCGCCGAACGCGCGCCGATGACGGTGAGGCCGCGGCGCATGTCCTCGCGCCAGTCGTCGGGCTTCGGCTCGCGCACGAGCAGCGTCTCCAGACTTCCGGCGATTGACTTGATGGGCGCGAGCGAGTTGTTGAGTTCGTGGCCGAGCACGCGCACGAGCCGCTGCCACGCCTCCAGCTCCTCCTCGCGCAACGGGCGGCTGAGGTCGGAGATGACGAGCAGGTGGTGCTGCTGGCCCATCTCGCGGAAGGCGGTGCGGCGCACGCCCCAGCGTCCGGCCGCGCCGGGGAAGACGCGCGTGACGGTGCTCGCGTCCTCGCCGCGCAGGTAGTCGGCGAGATGGAGTTCGTCGGCGCTGCGTCCGAGCAGACGCTCGGCGGCCACGGCGAGGAGGCGCTCGCCCGTGCGGTTGACGAGCCGCAGGCGGTTCCCGCCATCGAAGGCGAAGACGGCGACGTTGATCTCCGACATCACGGTGCGCAGCAGGGCCGAGGCTTCGAGTTCGGCGAGGCGTTGCTGGCGCAGGGTCTCGCCGAGGGTGTTGACCTCGATCATCACTTCGCCGAGGGCGTCTTCGTGGCGTGCGCCGCGGGCGCGGATGGAGTAGTCGCCCTCGCGCAGGGCGGCGAGGAGGTTGGAGAGCGTCTGGAGGTGTCGGAGCACGCGCTCGCGCAGGGTGAAGGCCAGCCCCCACCAGAGCGAGACGATGAGGACGCTCAAAGTCCACTGGACTTTGGGGGTGTAGGGGCCGCGCCAGAGCATCGTGAGCGCGACGAAACTGCCGGGCAGCCCCGCCAGGACGGCGAAGAGGAAGACGCGCTGCTCGAAGGGAAGCTCTCTTTTCTTTTTTTTGCGCGGGGCGACACTCATAGGCCGTAACGCTGGAGGCGCCGGTAGAGCGCGCTCCGGCTCAGGCCCAGTGCCTCCGCGGCCTGCCCGACGTTGCCGTCGAAGCGGGCCAGAGTCTTCTTGATCAGGTAAGACTCTACCTCATCAATGCTCATCTCTTCGAGCGAGCGACTCCCGCCGGCCTCGCCGTTGAGTCCCAAATCGCCCGCCGACACGGCCGCCCCCTTCGACATCAGCACCGCGCGCTCGACCGTGTGGTTGAGTTCGCGGACGTTGCCCGGCCAGGCGTGGGCGGCGAGTGCGGCCGCCGCCGCACTGTCGAAGTCGGCGGCCGGCTTGCGGTAGCGGCGCGCGTGGCGCGCGAGGAAGTAGCGCGCCAGCACGGGGATGTCTTCGCGGCGCTCGCGCAAAGGGGGCAGTCTGATCTCCACTGTGTTGAGACGAAAGAGCAAGTCCTGCCGGAAGCGTCCGGCGGACACTTCTTCCTTGAGGTCGGCGTTGGTGGCCGAGAGTATGCGAACGTCCACGCGCCGCGTCTTCGACGAGCCGACGCGCTCGAACTCGCCCGTCTCGACGACTCTCAGCAGCTTGGCCTGTTGCGAGACGGGGATGTTGGCGATCTCGTCCATGAAGAGCGTGCCGCCGTCGGCCAGCTCGAAGCGGCCGACGCGGTCGGCACGGGCGTCTGTAAACGCGCCGCGCACGTGTCCGAACAGCTCGCTCTCGAAGGTGCCCTCGGAGAGCGCGCCGACGTTGACGGTAATCATCGGCTTCGCGGCGCGCTCGCTTAAGAAGTGAAGCGTGTGGGCGACGACCTCCTTGCCGGTGCCGTTCTCGCCCGTGATGAGGACGTTGGCGTCCGAGGGGGCGACCGACTCGATGAGCTGGAAGACGGGGCGCATCTGCGGCGACTCGGCGATGAAGGTGGGACGCCCCCCGGCGCTGCCGTTGCCGTCGTCGCGCAGCATCCGGTTCTCTTCTTCGAGCCGCAGCCCCTTGCGGACGGCGCGGCCGAGTTCGACCTGCGTGCGCAGCACCGTGAGCAGACGCGTGTTGTCCCACGGCTTCTGAATGAAGTCGCACGCGCCGCGCCGCATCGCCTCGACGGCCACCTCGACGCTGCCCCACGCCGTCATCACGACGACGGGCAGACTGGAATCGACCGTCTGGAGCCGCGACAAAAGCTCCAGCCCCTCCTCGCCCGAGGTGGTGTCGCGCGCGTAGTTGAGGTCGATGAGCGCGAGGTCGAAGTCGCGCTTCTCCAGCGCCGCCAGCGCCAGCGCCGGCGAACTCGATAGCTCCGTCCTGTAGCCCTCGCCCTTGAGCAACAGCCGCAGCGCCTCCAGCACGTCCGGCTGGTCGTCGGCCACGAGCACCCGAGGGGCGTTTGAATCAGTCTTCATAAAAGCAGCGATTAGCGATTAGCTGTTAGCTATTAGCTGTCAAGTGTCGGCCAGGACAGGGCGAACCAGAGATTCATTTACTGCGACCATCCCGCCTCTGGCTAATAGCAAACAGCTAATCGCTAACAGCTTTATTCATATCGAAGCGCGACGACCCGGTCAACCCGCGCGGCGTGTTGAAGACGCGGGCGACGGCGGCGGGCCGACGGCGCGACGCGCGGGGTCGGTCAGTTTTTGCCAAGCTCGCCGATGACGCTGAGCGCCCACGCCGCCTGAGAACGCACGTCCTTGCTCTTGTCGCTCAGCACGGCCTTGAGGGCGTCGGCGGCGCGTCGGTCGCCGACGGCGCCGAGCGCCCACGCGGCCTGCGAGCGAACACTCGCGCTCTCGTCCTTGAGCGCGCCGATAAGCGAGGGGACGCCGCGCCGGTCGCCAATCGCGCCCAGCGCCCACGCCGCCTGAGAGCGCGCGCCCGCGCCCTGCGCCATGCCCGGCCCACTCACGACCTCGCTGAGAGCCTCGGTCGCGTCCTCGTCGCCGATGGCCCCGAGCGCCCACGCGGCCTGTTCCAGCACGTCGCCGTTCAGACTCCTGAGGGCGGCGGCCAGAGGCGCGGCGGCGCGCTTGTCGCCGATGGCTCCGAGCGCCCAAGACACCTGCTCGCGCACGTCTTTGCTCGTGTCGCCGAGCGCGGCGATGAGTGAATTGACGACGGGGCCGCCCTCGCCGATAGCGCCGAGCGCCCATGCGGCCTGCTCGCGCACTTCGGCGTCGTCGTCCTTAAGCGCCTGAGTGAGCGACGAGGTGGAGCGCTCGTCGCCGATGGCGCCCGAGGCCCATGCCGACTGCTTGCGAACTTCCGCGTCAGCGTCCTTGAGCGCCGCGTTCAGACCCTCGACGGCGCGCGCGTCGCCGATGGCGCCGAGCGACCACGCCGAGGTGCTACGCACGCGCGCGTCCGCGTCCGTCTTGAGTGTGCCGATGAGCGGCTCGACGGCGCGCTTGTCGTCAATGGCCCCGAGCGCCCAGGCGGCGTTCTTGCGCGCCTCGGCTTCGGGGCGGCGGAGCGCGCCGATGAGCGGCTCGACCGACGCCGCGCCGATCTCGGAGAGCGCGTGCGACGCCTCGACGCCGACGGTGATGTCCGTGCGGTTGTTCCACCACTTCTCACCCTTGCGATACAGACTCGGATCGACGACGGTCGCGTCGCCCAGCAACTCGACGAGCGCTGGTATGGCCGCGCGCGCCGCCGCGCCGCGCTGTTTGAGCCGGTAGGCGGCGGCCGCGCGCTTCTGCGCGTCGGGCGAGCGCAAGCCCTCCAGTTCCTCGCGCACGTCCACGGGCGCGACCTGCTCGGCAGACCTCTCTCTGACGCGCTTCTCGCGCGCGCCCCGCTCCTGCCGGGCCTGCATCACTCCGCCCGCTCCCAACAGCGCGGCGAACGCGAGCGCCGCGACGAAGACGAATAACTTTCTCAAACGGACATCAACTCTCATGGAACCTCCTGCCCTTTTGCCATGCGTCGTAACTCGGGAGACGTGTAGGGGCTGGACTTGTCCCTCGCACGACGCGGATTGATTGCAACCTCGATGTTTACGAATTGACGTGGGCCGGAGCAGTTGCGCCTCCGCCCTCAAAGCGTGTCTGGAAATCCACGTCTGGGCCGCGGAGCGGCTGCCAGAAGGTAGCCCGCACGTGCAACGTCTGGGACACGCCGCCACGATGTCCCCGCGCTGAAGGCGCGGCAGAGCGTCCGCGCGCCCCTCCAGGGCGCGGACATGATTTGGACGCCGACCAGACGTTTTACGTCTGGCTACCTTCTCGTCGCCGCTTCGCGGCTGAACACAATTTCCAAACATGCTCTCACTGCTCACTGCTTACTGCTCACTGCTTACTGCTCACTCGTATCTCAAGGCCACCATCGGGTCAACCTTCGTCGCGCGTCGCGCCGGGATGAGGCAGGCCGCGAGCGCCACCGACGCCAGAATCAGCGTGACGCCGGCGAAGGTCAGCGGGTCGGTGGCGCCGACGCCGTAGAGCAAATTCCCGAGGGCGCGCACCGCGGCGAAGGCCGCCAGCAGGCCCAGCACGATGCCGACGACGGCGAGCGTCATGCCCTGTCGGACGATGAGGCCGAGCACGTCGCGGGGCCGCGCGCCGAGCGCCACGCGCACGCCGATTTCGTGCGTGCGTTGCGCCACCGAGTAGGACATCACCCCGTAGATGCCGACGGCCGCGAGCGTCAGGGCCAGCAGCCCGAAAGCGCCCAACAGCGCCCCGGCCACGCGCGCCGGGAAGAGCGAAATCCCCAGGTGCTCAGTCATCGTCTTCACGTCGAAGACGGGCAGGCTCTCGTCAAGCCCACGCACCTCGCCGCGCACGGCCGCGATCATCGCGCGCGGGTCGCCCTTCGTCCGCACGACGAGGCTCGCGTTCGACGAGTAGCGTTGCCCCAGAGAGAGGTAGATGAACGGCCGCGGGGCCTCGGAGATGCCGAAGTACTTGCCGTCTCCGGCCACGCCGACGATCTCGTACCACGGGCCTTCGGCGTCGCTGCTCACGCGATGGCCGATGGCCTCGGCCACGGGGTCGGCGCCGGGGAAGTAGCGCCGCGCGAAGGCTTCGTTGACGACGACGACGCGCGGCGCGTCCTCGCGGTCGCGCTCGCCGAAGTCGCGCCCGCGCACCAGCGGGATGCCCATCGTCTTGAGGTAGTCGGTGGCGACCGACGAGTTCATCGCCGTCGGCACGTTGGCGCCGCGCTCCGCCGGTTGCCCCTCGATGAAGACGGGCATCGCATTGTAGTTGAGACTCAGCGGAAGGAAGTCGGCGGCCGTGGCCGACTCGACGCCGGGCAGGGCGCGCAGGCGCTCCAGGAGCTGTCGGTAGAACTGCCGGCCGCGCGCCTCGTCGTAGCCTTGCAGACCCACGTCCACCGACATCGTCAGCGCCCCCTCGGGGTCGAAGCCGGGGCTCATCGTCTGCACGTGCTGGAGGGTGCGGACGACGAGGCCGGCGGCGACCAGCAGCACGAGCGAGAGCGCGACCTGCGCGACGACGAGCGCGCTCCTGAGGCGTGTGCGCCGCGCGCCGCCCTGTGCGGCGCCGTCCTTGAGCGCGGGCACCAGCTCCGGGTTCGTCGTCTGGAGCGCCGGGACGATGCCGAAGACGATGCCGGTCAGGACGGAGGCGACGAGCGAGAAGGCGAAGACGCGCCAGTCGATCTGGAGGTCGATGGTGAGCGGGAAGTTGACGGGCGGCTTGAAGGCCGTCACCACGTCCACGACCCACAGCGCGAGCAGCCACCCGGCGGCCCCGCCCATGAGCGCCAGCAACACGCTCTCCGTCAGGAGTTGCCGGACGAGCCGGAGGCGGCTCGCCCCGAGCGCCAGACGGATGGCGATCTCCTTGCGCCGGTCGGCGGCGCGCGCCAGCAAAAGGTTGGCGAGGTTGGTGCAGGCGATGAGGAGGACGAGGGCGACCACGCCCATCAGCGCGCCGGTGAAGCCGATGACGGGGCCGCGCAGGATCGGGTGGATGAGGCCGGGCGGCGTCAGGGTCATCGTCATGCCCTCGTTCGTGTCGGGGTACTCTTCGCCCAACTGCCGCGCGAGGATGTTCAGGGAGGCGACGGCCTGCTCGTAGGTGACGCCGGGCTTGAGGCGGCCGGTGGCGAAGAGGTTATGGTTGTCGCGCTTCTCCAGCCAGTCGAAGCCGGGCTCGATCACGGGCTGCATCATCATCGGCGCCCAAAGCTCCGGCGTGTAGGCCGTCTCCGACCCCTGGAAGCCCTCGGGCGCGACGCCGACGACGCTAAACGGATGCCCGTTGAGCTGCACGGTCTTCCCGATCAGGTTTGGGTCGCCGCCGAAGCGCGTCTGCCATGAGGCGTGGCTGACCACCACGACCGGGTGACGCAGCGGCGCCACGTCTTCCTCGGGCAGAAAGGTTCTCCCACGCGCGGCCGAGACGCCGAGCACGTCGAAGTAGTTACCCGAGACGAGGTAGCCCCACACGCGCTCGCTCTGCCCTTCGCGGCTCAGACTCATCGGCGCGAAGCGGTGGACGAACAAACCCGTGAAGACCTCATTGCGGTCGCGGAAGTCGCGGTAATCGGGATAGGAGAAGGCCCCGACCTCCTCGTCCCTCGCCACGGGGTAGACCGACGCCAGCCGCTCCGGCTCCGCCACCGGCAGCGGCCTCAGCAACACCGTGTTGACCAGCGTGAAGATGGCCGTGTTGGCCCCGATGCCTAACGCCAGCGACAGCACCGCCACGGCCGTAAACCCCGGACTCGCCTTGAGCCGTCGCCATCCGAAACGCACGTCCTGGAAGAATGTTCCCATCAGAGCCTCCTTCGGAGGTAGTAAGCAGTGAGCAGTGAGCAGTGAGCAGCAGGAAATATTAACCGACGCCAGAGCAGTCCTTCTTTCACTGCTCACTGCTTACTGCTCACTGCTCACTCGTATCTTAGAGCCACCATCGGATCGACCTTCGTCGCGCGCCGGGCCGGCAGGTAGCAGGCGAGGAGGGCGACGGCGGCAAGGAGCAGCGCGACGGCGGAGAAGGTCAGGGGGTCGGTCGCCGTCACGCCGAAGAGCAGGCTCGACATCAGACGCGTCAGGGCGAAGGCCCCGAGGAGGCCGAGGACGACGCCGGCGAGCGCGAGCAGCAGCCCGTGGCCGACGACCATGCCGAGCACGTCGCGGCCTTGCGCGCCGAGCGCCATGCGGATGCCGATCTCGTGCGTGCGCTGCGTCACCGTGTAGGACATCACGGCGTAGATGCCGACGACGGCCAGCAGCAACGCGACCGCGGCGAACACCCCGAGCAGGGTGGTGCTGAAGCGCGCGCGCGCCACCGACGCCGAGAGCAGCTCCTCCATCGTCCGCACGTCGGAGATGGGCTGGTCGGGGTCAATCGACTGAATCTCGCGCCGCGCCGCCGCGGTGATGGCCGCCGGGTCGGCCGTCGTGCGCGCGACGATGGTCATCGACGAATAGGCCAGCTCCGGGTGCGGCCAGTAGACCGTGGGGCGCACCTCGGCGGTCAGATTGTTGAGCCGCACGTCGCCGACGACGCCGATAATCTCGGTCGGCTGCGGCTCGTTGCTCATCGACACGACGAGACGCTTGCCGAGGGGGTCTTCGCCGGGGAAGTGTTTACGCACCATCGCCTCGTTGACGACGACGACGCGCCTGATTTCGGTCGCCTCCTGCTCGTTGAAGGTGCGCCCGCGGGTGACGGGGATGTCCATCGTGCGGAAGTAGTTCGTGTCGGTGACGCGCACCTCCGTCGTCAGGTCTTCGCCCGGCGGCGGCGGTGGCTGGCCCACGATGGTGAAGCGCGTCGCCGCACCTAGCCCAGCGAAGGGCAGGAAGCTGATGGCCCCCGCCGACTCGACGCCCGGAACGGCCCCGATGCGCGCCACCGCCTCCTTGAAGAAGTTGATCCGCGCTTGCGGCTCCGCGTACTTCCTCGGCAGAGGCACCTGCATCGACAGCACGTTCGCCGCGCGGAAGCCCGGATCGACCGAGCGCAGGCGCGCGAAGCTCCGCACCAGCAGCCCGGCCCCGACGAGCATGATGAGCGCCAGCGCCGTCTCGACGACGACGAACGCGGCGCGCAGACGCCGGCTGCGCGCGCCGCCCGTCGAGCCGCGGCTTCCTTCCTTGAGCGCCTCGTTGTTGTTCAGACGCGTGGCCTCGAAGGCGGGCGCGAGGCCAAAGATGATTCCCGTGAGCACGGAGACGGCGAGCGTGAAGCCGAGCACGGGCAGGTTCAGCTCGACGGCGCCCAGATCGGTGAGGTCGCGCGGGCTGAGGCGGGCCAGAGTCTCCACGCCCCACCACGCCAGCAGCACCCCGAGCGCCCCGCCGACGAGCGCGAGCAGCACGCTCTCCGTCAGCAGTTGGCGCACCACTCTCCAGCGCCCCGCTCCCAGCGCGCGGCGGATGGCGATCTCCCGCTGGCGTGCGGCGGCGCGCGCCAGCAGCAGGTTCGCCACGTTGGCGCACGCTATCAGCAGCAGGAACGCCACCGCCCCGAGCAACACCCACAGCGCCGTGCTGATCTCGCCCGCGAATTGCTGCCTGAGCGGCACGACCTCGACGCTCCAGCCCTTGTTGAAATCGGCATACTCCCCTTCGAGCTGTGCGGCGACGGAATCCATCTCCGCTTGCGCGCGCTCGCGCGTCACGCCCGGCTTGAGCCGCGCCACTGACATCATGTAGCGCCCACGGCGGATGCGATGTTGCTCGCCGAGGCCGAAAGGCTCCCACACCTCCGGCTGCTTGCCCGTGAGCGACCCCTTCTGAATGAGCCACTGGAAGCCGGCCGGCATCACCCCGACGACGGTCGCCGCCTCGCCGCCGAGCGTCATGGTCTTGCCGACCACCGAGGGGTCGCCGCCGAAGCGCGACTGCCAGAACGGGTAGCTGAGGACGACGACGGGCGGCGCGTTCTGCGCGGCGTCTTCGGCCGTGAAGCCGCGGCCGAGGATGGGTTCGACGCCGAGGAGCGAGAACATGTTCGGCGTCGCGCCCTGCACGGGCACCTCCACGGGGTCGCCCATGCCCGTCAGGTTCGAGCGGTAATCGACGAAGGCGGCCATGTCCTCGAACACCGTGTTGCGCTCGCCCCAGTCGATGAAGTTGGCGGGCGAGATGACGTTCTGGTGACGGTCGCGCGGCCGGTTGGCCTCCCACACCATCACCAGCCGTTCGGAATCGCGGTAGGGCAGCTCGCGCAACATCAGCGCGTGCACCACCGAGAAGATGGCCGTGTTCGCCCCCACGCCCAGCGCCAGCGCCAGCACCGCCACGGCCGTGAACCCCGGCGACTTCCACATCATCCGCGCGCCGTAGCGCAGGTCTTGCATGAATGTTGTCATCACGTCACCTCTTTCAGAGAGTGATGAGTGATAAGTGATGAGTGATAAGAAAGAGAAAGGCGGTTTTACTCTTATCACTTATCACTCATCACTTATCACTTATCACTTATCACTTATCACTCGTATCTCAGTGCCACCATCGGATCGACCTTCGTCGCGCGCCGCGCGGGGATGTAGCAGGCGAGGAGGGCGACTAAGGCGAGGGCGAGGGAGATGGCGGCGAAGACGTAGGCGTCCGTCGGGCTGACGCCGAAGAGCAGGCTGGCGATGACGCGGGCCGAGCCGGCGGCCGCGCCGAGGCCGAGGACGAGGCCGACGAGCGCGAGCGCCATGCCCTGCCGCGTAATCAGCCGGAGGATGTCGCCGCGCTGTGCGCCGAGCGCCATGCGGATGCCGATCTCGTGCGTGCGCTGCGAGACGGCGTAGGCCAGCACGCTGTAGAGGCCGGTGGCGGCGAGCAGCAAGGCGAGTATGCCGAAGGCGGCGGCGAGCGAGGCGGCCATGTTCGGCGCCCACAAGGCCCACGTCAGGTGCTCGCGCATCGTCTTCACGTTGTAGAGCGGGACGCGCGCGTCAACCGATTTGGTCGCCTCCCGCAGCGCCTCCACGTATCGGGCGGGGTCGCCCTGCGCGCGCACGACCAGTGTCATCCCCGACTGGTAGGTCTGGTCGAGCGACACGAACATGAAGGGGCGCGGCGGCTCGCCGAGCGTGCGGTACTTGCCGTCCTTGACCACGCCGACGACCTCCAACGTCTCGGGGTCGTCGCGCCCGACCTTCACGCGCTTGCCCAGAGGGTCTTCGCCCGGCCAGTAGCGCGCGGCGAAAGTCTCGTTGATGACCACGGCCTCGGGCTTTGCGCCCGGCAGGTCGTGCGCGTTGAAGTCGCGCCCGCGCAGGAGCGGAATCTGTAGCGTGTCGAAGTAGCCGGGGCTGACGATGTTGATCTGCACGCCCCGGCCCTCGCCGGGCGGTGGCACAGGCTGCTCGGCCGCGTAGACCGGCCCCCACGAGGTCGAGCTGTCGCCCAGCGGGAGCAGGTAGGCCGCGCCCGCGCCTTCGACGCCGGGCAACGCTTCGACGCGCTCGATGAGCTGGCGGTAAAACTCCCTGCCCTGCTCCCTCGTGTAGCCGAACAGACCGGGGTTGAGCGAGGCAGTCATCACGCCCTCGGACGTGAAACCGATGTCAACGGTCTTGGCGTTGTTGAAGCTCTTGACGAAGAGGCCGGCGCAGACAAGCACGACGAGCGAGAGCGCCATTTGGGAGACGACGAGCAGGTTCCGCATCGAGAAGCGGCGACCGCGCCCGCGCGCCTGCGGCGTCTCGCCCTTGAGCACCGGGATGAGGTTGGGCCGGGAGGCTTGCAGCGCGGGCGCGAGTCCGAAGGCGAGGCCCGTGAGAAGTGAGACGGCGAGCGTGAAGATGAGGGCGCGCGCGTCGGGCGCGACGCTGAAGGACATGGCGTAGGGGAGCGCGGGGAAGAAGCCCGTCATCATGTCCGTGAGCCAGAAGGAGAGCAGCAAGCCCGTGAGTCCGCCGGCCGCGGCGAGCAGCAGGCTTTCGGTCAGCAGTTGGCGGACGATGCGCGCGCGCCCCGCCCCGAGCGCGAGCCGGACGGCGATCTCGCGCCGCCGCGACACCGAGCGCGCGAGCAAAAGGTTGGCGACGTTGGCGCACGCAATCAACAGCACCAGCCCGACGATGGCGAGGGCCAGCCCGCCGCCCATCCGTGCCACGCCGGCCATGTCCTGAAAGCGCGAGTCCTGCTCCGTCACCACGTTGACGCGCGCGCCCTTCGTCCGCTCGTTCGGGTACGCCTCGTTAAGTCGGCGCGCAATCGTCGAAAGCTCGGCGGCCGCCTGCTCGCGCGTGGCGCCCGGCTTGAGGCGGCCCATCAGCGAGAGCCAGTGGCTGTCGCGGTCGTTCAGCCAGCTCTGGCCGCCCATCACCTGCTCCTGCATCCCGAGCGGCACGAAGAAGTCCATCCGCAGCGCCCACTTCGCCCCCGCGAAGTCGTCGGGCGCGACGCCGACGACGGTGAACGGCCGCCCGTTGACGCTGACTGTGCGGCCGACTATCCCGGCGTCCGCCGCGAAGCGGTTGCGCCACAGGTGTGGGCCGAGCACTATGACGGGGTGCGTGCCGGGCGTGCGCTCCTCCTCGGGCAGGAAGCCGCGGCCCATTCGCATCCTCACGCCGAGCACGTCGAAGAGGTCGGCGCTGACGAGCTGCCCCCACACCACTTCGCTCTGCGTCTCGTCGCCGACGGCCGCCCGCACCATCTGGTGGCCGACGATGCCGTCAAGCGTTGTGCTCTGCTCCCGGTAGTCCAGATAGTCGGGGTAGGAGACGTCATCATAGGCGCTCCCATCCGTGGCCTCGAAGAGCGCGACGAGGCGTTCGGCGTCGCTCACGCCCGCGAGCGGCCGCAGCATGAAGGCGCTCACGCCGCTGAAGATGGCCGTGTTGACACCGATGCCCAGTCCCAGCGTCAGCACCGCCACGGCCGTAAACCCCGGACTCTTCCGCAGCACGCGCAATCCGTAGCGCAGGTCTTGCAGGAATGTTCTCATCACAAGCCTCAGAGGTTAGAGGTCAGAGGTCAGAGGTCAGTAAAAACAGGTTGCTTTTCACTAACCTCTAGCCTCTGACCTCTGACCTCTCATTCGTATCTCAAAGCCACCATCGGATCGACCTTCGTCGCGCGCCGCGCCGGGACGTAGCAGGCGAGGAGGGCGACGAGGGTGAGGACGAGGGAGACGGCGGCGAAGGTCAGGGGGTCGTTGGCGGTGACGCCGAAGAGGAGGCTCTGCATGGCGCGTGTGGCGGCGAGGGCCGCGGCGAGGCCCAGGCCCACGCCGATGAGCGCGAGCACCATGCCCTGTCGCAGCACGAGCCGCAGCACGTCGCCGCGTTGCGCGCCGAGCGCCATGCGGATGCCGATCTCGTGCGTGCGTTGCGAGACGACGTAGGCCATCACGCCGTAGAGGCCGAGCGCCGTCAGAAGCAAGGCGAGTGCGGCGAAGCCCGTCATCAGCGTCATCACGAATCTGGGCGAGGCGACGTTCGTCGTCAGCAGCGTCTCCATCGTCCTGACCTTCCACACCGGCTGATCCTTGTCTATCGACCACACGGCCGCGCGCACGTCATCGGCCAGACTCATCGGCTCGACTTTCGTGCGCGCCACGAGCGAAGCGAAGATGAACGGGGCCTGCGCGTAGGCGTAGTAAATCTGCGGCTGCTGCACCTCGTTGAGTTGGAACTGCTTGGCGTCGCCGACGACGCCGACGACCACGCCGGACATCTTGTCGGCGGGCACCTCGATGCGTTTGCCGATGGGGTCTTCGCCGGGCCAGTGTTGTTTGGCGAACATCTGGTTGACGATGAAGACGGTGGGCGAGTCGGCCTTGTCGCGCTCGTCGAAGGTGCGCCCCGTCGAGAGTGGCAGGCGCATGGTCTCGAAGTAGCCGGGGGCGGCCGTGTTGGTGAGCGCGCGCGGCTCGCCGCCCGGCGCGGGCGCGGGGCGGTCGGGCAAAACGAACGTGGCCGAGGAGCCGTTGCCGCTAAACGGTATCGCGCGAATCACGGAGGCCGCTTCCACACCCGGCACCTCGCGCACGCGCTCGACCATTCGCCGGTGGAAGTCCCACTGTTGAGCCAGCTCCGGATACTTGTTGCGCGGCAGCCTGTATTCCAACGTCAGAAGTTTCTCGGGCGCGAAGCCGGGGCTGGTGTTGAGCAGGCGGTAGAAGCTGTTGACGAGCAGGCCCGCGCCGACTAAGAGCACGAGCGACAGCGCCACTTCGGAGACGATGAAAATGCTGCGGAGTCGTCCGCGCGCGCCGCCCGTGCCCGTCGTGCGGCCTTCCTTGAGCGACTCGTTCAAGTCGGGCTTCGACAGGTGCAGCGCCGGCATCAACCCGAACACCACGCCGGTGAGCAGGGAGACGCCGAGCGTGAAGAGCAGGACGCGCGCGTCGAGGCGGGGCGACTGTCCGCCGGGAAGCTCGCCGGGGTTTAAGGACATCAGCAGGTCAACGCCCCACAGCGCGAGGAGCGCGCCGAGCACGCCGCCCGCCAGACTGATGAGCACCGACTCGGTGATGAACTGTCTCATCAGACGCCACCGGCTCGCCCCCAGCGCCGCGCGCAGGGCCACCTCCTTGACGCGCGATGCGCCGCGCGCCAAAAGCAGGTTGGCGATGTTGGCGCAGCCGATGAGCAGGATGAAGCCGACGGCCGCGAGCAATATCAACAGCGCCGGTCGCACGTCCTCGACCAGCATCTCCTGCAAGCCGACGAGGCGAGCGACCCTCCCGCGGTTCTCCGCGGGGTAAGCCGCCTCCAAACGGTTCGAGATGGCGGCCAC
>DASVES010000279.1:0-3328 GCA_036380435.1 Pyrinomonadaceae bacterium
ATTCGAGCAGTTCGCCGCGCAGACGGTCGCGCTCATCCCACAACTCGAAGTATGCGTTCGCCGTCGGCGCACTCGCCCGCTCTGCACGTTCCAACAACAGACGCGCGACGGAGCCGGCATCTTCTTCGCGCCCCGCATAAGTCCGGCGCAGAAACTCCTGCGTGGGATACGAAAAAAGCCCGAGCCACAATTCGGTTGCGCGCTCGACGTGCGGAGGTCGGCGTTCCACCGCAGACATTCCCGCGTCCTCAAGCGCACGCGCCGCCGCTTCGACCGCACGCGCAATCTCGGGGATGACGGGCGTCGCGCCGTCGTCCGCATACCACGCCACGCGCCGGCCACGCAAAAGCGCCGCCACGTCTTTCAATAGAGCGTCCCCTGTGTCTTCGCTCTGGCGCGCCAAGTCTTCCCCCGTCAGCACGCCGAACAACAGTGCGAGGTCTTCAACTCGACGTGCGAGAGGGCCGAGGCTCGCGCCGAGGGCGAACGGGCCGGATAGCGGCGGGAGATGCCCCGCGCCGGGGACGCGCCCGGCCGTGGGCCGAAGCGCCGCGATGCCGCAGAAGTGTGCCGGGATGCGGAGCGACCCCACGAGGTCGCTCCCGAGACTCCCCGCCGTGAGACACGCGCTGAGCGCCGCCGCGCAGCCGCCACTCGAACCGCCCGGCGTGCGCTCGTCGTCGAACGGGTTGTTCGTCCGTCCGAAGACCGTGTTCTCGGCCGTGTAGTCGAGCGCAAGCTCCGACACGTTCGTCTTCCCCAGAATGATCGCCCCGGCCGCGCGCAGACGTGCGACCGCCGGCGCGTCACGCTTCGGGACGTGCTCCACGAAGACGCGCGAGCCGAAGGTCGTTCGCAAATCCACAGTCTCTATCGTGTCCTTGACGGTGACGGGCACGCCGGCGAGCGGCCCCGCGTCTTCGCCACGCGCGAGCGCCGCC
This sequence comes from Pyrinomonadaceae bacterium, assembly GCA_036380435.1. Taxonomy (GTDB): domain Bacteria; phylum Acidobacteriota; class Blastocatellia; order Pyrinomonadales; family Pyrinomonadaceae; genus DASQDT01. The sequence goes on from DASVES010000279.1 coordinate 942, forward strand.
TCCAACGCTCGGGCGCGCGCGACGGCGTCCGGCGACAGCGTGACGACCGCGTTCAGACGCGGATTCACCTCCTCCACGCGCCGCAGATGTGCCTCCACCACCTCGACGGGCGAAACCGCGCGCGCGCGCACGAGCGCGGCGAGCCTCACGGCGGAAAGTCTCGTCAACTCCTCCGTCAGCGGCCACCTCCAAACTTGCCAGTCTCTTCCGCTTCGCGCGGAACTCCGCCGGATTCTTTCGCGCCGCGCAGAAACCCCTCGACCTCCGCGCGTGAACGCAGACGGTAGACACTTCTGGCTCGCGCGTTCTCTTCCAGCAGCGTCAACACCTTCGGCCGCGTCCTTTTTGGGTAGTCCCAAATCCACTTGAGAAACTTCAGATCAAATTTCTCATCGCAACCCTCGGCCATGTCCGGCCGCCGGCCTTTCCGGTAAGTCACGACACGCTTCAAGGCACGCCAGACGCAGAGCGCGCGCGGTAGGTCGAGGAAGACCACAGTGTCACAGGCCGCGAGGCGCGTCTCCAACGTGCCCGAGTAGTTCCCGTCGATGATCCACTCATCGCCGCGCAAGAGTTCTTCAACCTTCCGCCGCCAGTCCTCCTTCGACGGCTCCGTCCAACCCGGCCGCCAGTGCTCCACGTCCAGATGGACGACCTCAACGTCCAACAACTCACCGAGCAGCCGCGCCAAAGTTGACTTGCCCGACCCACCGGAACCGATGACCAGCACTCTCTTCATCGGAGCACGCGCATCCACGCCCGGGACGACACCCACCGGCACTTTCTTACGCGGCCTCCTTCGCACGGTCGTGTCGCTGTAACAGCTCGATGAACTTGAGCGCGGCCGTGCCCAGCGTCCGGTCGCTGCGGTAGATGACACCGACCGAGCGCGCCCACTCCGGCTCGACCAAAGGGACGACGGCGAGGCGTCCGCTCTCCTGCACGCCGGCCACACTCGGACGCGGGACGATGGCGCACCCGAGGCCGACCTCGACGGCGCGCTTGATCGTCTCGATGTTGTCGAACTCGGCCGCGCGGCGCACCGTGACGCCGTGCGCGCGCAGAATCTTATCCGTCGCCCGCCGCGTCGGGATGTCGCGCTCGAAGAGGACGAAATCCTGATCCTGCAAGTCCGTGGCGCGCGCGCGCTTGCGTTTGGCGAGCGGGTGCGCGGGCGGGCAGATGAGGACGAGCCGGTCGCCCTTGAGCGGCACCACCTGAAGGCCGCGGCGCTTCTCCGGGTAGGCGACGACACCCAGCTCGACGGCCCCGCTCAGAACGTCGCGCACGATGCGGGTCGTGCGGCTGTATTCGAGGTCGATCTTGGCCTGCGGGTAGAGGCCCATGAACTCGCGCACGGCGGGCGGCAGCTCGTGGAGGCCGACGCTGTAGACGGTGGCCACACGCAGCGTGCCGCTGACGGTGCCCGTCAGAGAGCGCATTCCCTCTTCGAGCGATTCGTAGGCGCGCAGTACCATGCGGCTCGCCTCGTAGAAGGTGCGGCCCGCCTCCGTCATGCTCAGCTCGCGCCGCCCCCTCACGCGCTCCAGCAGACGCCGCTGGAACTTCTCCTCCAGCCCCCTCACCTGCTGGCTGACGGCCGACTGCGTGACGAAGTTGCGCTCCGCCGCCTGCGAGAAGCTTTGCGTCTCCACGAGGTCGCAGAATATTTTCAGGGTTTCGATCTGCACGCCTTCGAGTATAAGTATCTCTCACAACCTGCCGCAAGTTTTTTCATTTCACCTTATATTCTCGACGCGCTAAGATAAACTCGCTTGAATATGTTCTCTCCGCGCCCCCTCCGCGCTCTCTGCGCCTCTGCGGTGAGTGAGCGCCGCAGAAGATTCACCGCAGAGGCGCAGAGGGCGCAGAGTTCACGCAGAGAGTTGAGCTTATTGTCGCCACCGCGTCGCAATGAGTGATTGCAATTCCGGGGAGTGTCGATATAATCATGGCGTTTCACTTCCACCCGAAGAAAGTTTTCGAGCGCGGCCCCGAGTCACGCCAGCCGTTTTGCGGGCCGCAGTAACGGGGGGTCTCCGCCCCCGGCCGAGGAGGACACACCCGGGCATGGCCGTTCGTCTGAGCCGAAACTTCGTCCTGCGCAAGCTTCACCAGCTCTCGGGCATCGTCCCGCTGGGCGCGTTCCTGCTGGAGCACCTCTACACCAACTCGAAGGCGCTCCACCCGAAGCTCGGCCCCGAGCACTTCAACTCGGCCGTGAGCGACCTCCAGCAGATTCCCTACATCCTTTTCGTCGAAGTCACATTCATCTTCATCCCCCTGCTCTACCACGCGCTCTACGGTCTGTTCATCACTATCGAGTGGCGGCCGAACAACCTCGCCTACCCTTATGGCCGCAACTGGTTCTACACCATCCAGCGAGT
>DASVES010000280.1:0-2112 GCA_036380435.1 Pyrinomonadaceae bacterium
CGGCCGCGCCAGCCCGTAAGCTCCTGCATGATGTAGCGGCCGAGGCGCGTGCTCACGTCGAGCGTGTCGAAGACGAAAGTGGAGAAGGCCATCGCGCCGAAGGTGACGGCGAAGTTGCGTTGACCCTCGCCGATGATGAGCGTGAGGAAGCGTCCGATGCCTTCGCCGTAGATCGTGCCCGGCGCTTTGCCGCGGACGAGTTCCGGCGCGGCGATCATGATGGTGACGAGCGCGATGAGCGCGACAAAGCCCTCGGCCAGCATCCCGCCGTAGCCCACGGCGCGGACGTGCGACTCCTTATCGACCTGCTTCGAGGTCGTTCCCGAGCAGACGAGGCCGTGGAAGCCGGAGCACGCGCCGCAGGCGATGGTCACGAAGAGGAAGGGGAAGAGCGTGCCCGTCATGCCGGGCGCGCTCCAGCCCTTGAAGGCCGGCTGCTGGATGTCGTAGCCGCCGAAGAAGATGCCGAACACGCCGAGCGCGAGCGCCGCGTAGAGGATGAAGCCGCCGAGATAGCCGCGCGGCTGCAAGAGCGCCCACACCGGCGCCACCGACGCCGCGCAGCAGTAAAGCAGAATAGCGACGCCCCACGTCTTGTGGTCGAGCGCGAAGACGTTTGACATGAGCGTCCCGGCCCACGAGACGGCGAAGGCCGCGGGGACGAAGATGACGGTGACGAGCCACAGCGGCGGCTTCAGATATTTCTGCACCAGCCCGAGCACGAGCGCGAGCGCGAGATAAAGGATGCTCGCCGCCGCCACCGCGCCGCCGGGGTTGAAGGCGACGGCCGCCCCGCGCAGCTCTTCCGAGCCGGCGACGAACGTGCCCGCCGTGATGTCCGTGAAAGCGACGGTGACATAGATGAGCGCGATCCAGATAAACGCCATCATCGCGCGTCCGGCCTTGCCCCCAAGTTGCTCGCGCGTGATCTCGGCAATCGAGGTCGCGCCGTGGCGCACGCTCGCGGCGAGGGCGGCGAAGTCGTGTACGGCGCCGATGAGCACGACGCCGAGGCCGATCCACAGCAGGCACGGAAGCCAACCGAACGCCTGACAGGCGAGTATCGGCCCGGCGATGGGGCCGGCGGCGGCGATGGCCGAGAAGTGCTGGCCGAAAAGGTAGAAGGGGCGCGTGGGGACGAAGTCCACGCCGTCGTTGACCTCGTGCGCGGGGGTGGGGCGCGCGTCGTCGAGGCGAAACTGCCGCGCCACCCACCCGCCGTAGAGGCGGTAGGCCGCGACCAGCAACAGCATGAATCCGAGCGCGAGCAGGGCCAGGCTCAAGGGCACCTCCTAAGCAGGTAAGCAGTGAGCGGTGAGCAGTGAGCAGTAAAAGCCAGGACGGCGGCGCGCGTCGAGCAGCTCTGCTTTAAACTGCTCACTGCTCACCGCTCACTGCTTACTTGTCTTCCCGATGTCTTTCAGAATCTCCCGGCCCGCATTTGCGCCCGGCGCGCCGGTGACGCCGCCGCCGGGGTGCGTGCCGGCGCCGCAGAGGTAGAGTCCTCGGAGTGGCGTGCGGTACTGCGCCCAGCCGATGACGGGGCGGAAGGTGAAGAACTGGTCGAGCGACATCTCGCCGTGCAGGGGGTGGCCGCCCGTGAGGCCGTACTCGCGCTCAAGGTCGGCCGGCGTGATGAGCTGCCCGTCGATGACCAACTCCGGCAGGTTCGGCGCGTAGGCCGCGAGGGTTTTGACGACCGTCTCGCCGAACTTTTCGCCGCGCGTCTCCCAATCGCCCTCCTTCAATTTGTAAGGCGCAAACTGGACGTAGACCGACATGACGTGCTTGCCATCGGGCGCGAGCGTGGGGTCGGTGAGCGTCGGGATGGTGATGTCCATGTACGGCTCGGGCGAGTAGTCGCCGTACTTGGCCGCGTCGTAGGCGCGCTCCAGGTAGTCGATCTCGGGGCCGATGTGGATGCGCCCCGCGAGCGAGCTTGCAGCGTCGGCGGCGCCGTCCGCGCCGGAGCCTTTGAGGGCCGTGAACGTGGGGAGCGCGTCGAGCGCGAGGTTGATCTTCGCGGCCGTGCCCACGGAGCGGTAGCCGCGCACTTTGGCGAGAAAGTCGGGGTCGAGTTCGGTCGGGTCGATGAGCGAGAGAAAGGTGCGG
>DASVES010000281.1:0-11504 GCA_036380435.1 Pyrinomonadaceae bacterium
CTCGCCGGGATGCTCACGACGGCCAACGCGGGCGACCGATACCTGCGCGAGATCGCCGACATGTACACTGAACTCGCGCGCGAGCACAATGTCACTTTAATCCCGTTCTTCCTCGAAGGCGTCGCGGGCGTTGACGCGCTCAACCTCGAAGACCGCGTCCACCCGAACGCCGAGGGCACGAAGATCGTCGCCGAGACGGTTTACCGAACGCTGAAGCCGATGCTGGATAAACAGAAGTAGCGACGAGATGTAGAATAAAGTTTCGGCGGCAGCATCAAAGACCGCGCCTTTCCTTCAAGACGCGGCACAGGCGAAAGCGAGCCGCAGAGCGGCGGCAGAATGTAGCCCACGGCGTGAGCCGTGGGAACAGCGGCTAAAATAAATGAAGCCCCGGAGGGGCGAAAGAATTCCAGGCTTGGGCGACACGCCGGCCGCGATTCTTTCGCCCCTCCGGGGCTTTCGATTTTTATCGACCACTGTTCCACGGGCTGGCGCCCGTGGCTACATTCTGCCGCCGCTCCGCGGCTCGTTGGCCCCTGCGTTTTAACTTTCGTCTTCTTCGCGTCGGCCGCGCGCGCCCGCCTCTTCGCTTCCGTCTTCGCCTTTAGAGTCGTTCTGGTAGCCGGCCCGCGCGCGCGGGTGGCAGCGTTCGTAGGTGGAGCGCAGGCGCTCGCCGGTGACGTGCGTGTAGATTTGCGTGGTGGCGAGGTCGCTGTGGCCGAGCATGGCCTGGACGGAGCGCGTGTCGGCGCCGTGCTCCAGCAGGTGCGTGGCAAAACTGTGGCGCAGGACGTGCGGCGAGACGCCGTGGATGCCGGCCCGCGCGGCGTGGGCCTTCAACATCGCCCACACGTTCTGCCGCGTGATGATCCGCCCGCCCGCGCCCACGAAGAGAAACTTCGACTCGACGCCGCCGAGCAGGAGCCGACGCGCGCCCTCGTGTTTCTGGAGCCACGAGATCACGCTGCGGCCCAGCGGCACCTTGCGCTGCTTGCTCCCCTTCCCCGAACAGCTCACCACACCCTGCTCGACATCGACGCCGCCCACCACGAGCGTCGCCAGCTCCGAGACGCGCAGGCCCGTGGCGTAGAGCAGTTCGATCATCGTCCGGTCGCGCACGCCTTCGGGGGTCGAAGTGTCCACGGCTTCGAGCAGGCGCTCCATTTCCTCCTGCGTGAGAAAGCGCGGGAGCTTCTGCGAGGCGATGGGAGCGACGAGGTCGGCCGTCGGGTCTTGCGTGAGGTGTCCGTCGAGCAGGAGGTAGCGGTAGAAGCCGCGCACGGCGCTGATCGTGCGCGCGATGGAGCGCGGGCCGAGGCCGCCGCGCGCAAACGACATGATCATCTGCGAGAGGTCTTCCTTGCCGAGGTCTTTCGCCTCGCGTCCGACGCCCGCGGCCCACTGCGTGAGTTTTTCGAGGTCGCGCCGGTAGGCGGCCAGCGAGTTGGCCGCGAGTCCGCGTTCTACTTGAACGTAGGAGAGATGTTCGCGGATCAGGTCACGCGCCATAAAATCACAGAGTATTTAACACGGATGGGCAAGATGGATAGAATATAAAGACTGATTCGTAATTACAGATTTCAGATTTGAGATTTCAGATTTGAGATTTTAAATCTTCCCATCCTCCCCATCCTGCCCATCCATGTTAATTCTTCTTAACTCGTCGGCCGCTCCGGCGGCGGCGCGTAGGCGAAGAAGTCTTCGCAGAAGCGGCGGACGTACTGTTCTAAGAGTTCTTCGACGCGCTGCGGGTCGGGGGACGCGACGATGAGGCCGGCGTGGTGGCGCTTGTTGAGCCGCCAGACGATCTCGGCGTCAGTATATGGGGAGGTGTCGGGCCACTCCTGACGGGCGAGCGAGATGACGATGCCGGCGTAGCCCGCGCGATGCGGCGGCGGCTCGTAGCCCCCGGCCTCGCCGCGGACTTCGATCTTCGCCCACTCGGCCCAGAGGTTGACGCCCGTCGCCGCCTCGACCACCTCGGCGATGTTCGCGCCGCCGACGCGCGCCGCCGTCTCCAGAAAGTAGAGGCGGCCGTCTTCGCGCCCCTTGATGAACTCGGTGTGCGTGACGCCGCGCACCAGTCCGAGCGTTCGCAGGAGCCGGCGGTTGTGGTCGTCGAGGGCGCGCGCTTCGTCAGAGTCGGGCGGGAGGGTGCGCGTCATGAAGATGCCGCCGTGGTGCGCCACGTCCATCGGCGGACGGCCGTACTTCGACACGGTCGTGAAGACGACCTCGCGCTCCGCGATGATGGAATCGACGTGGAAGATGTCGCCGGGGATGAACTGTTCGAGCACGTAGAACGACTGCCGGTCGCCCAACTCTTCGAGCGCCTCCCAGAGTTCATCAGCGCTCTCCAGCTTTTTGATGCCGACGGCCGACGCCTCCGAGCGCGGCTTGAGCACCCACGGCGACGCCACTCGCTCGGTGAATTCGCGCAGCCGCTCGCGGTTGAGCGCGTGGACGAACTCGGGGACGAGGTGGCCGTTGTCGCGCGCCTTGACGCGCATGGCCAGCTTGTCGCGGAAGTGGCGGGCGGTGCTGTCGCCCATGCCGGGGATACGCAGGTGCTCGCGCAGGGCTGCGCCCGTCTCCACGTCGAAGTCGTCGAGCGCGACGATGCGGTCGATCTCCGTGTGTCGCGCGATGAAGCTGACGCTGCTGACGAGGTCGTCGGTCGGCAAGTTTTCCGGCAGGTAGAAGGTCTCGTCAATCGACTCGCGGGGCCAGTTCGCCTCACGCAGCTTGTCCATCGTCAGCAGCAGCACGCGGCAGCCCTGACGCTTGCACTCGCGCATGAACTCCTGCCCCTTCTCGAAGGTGGCGATGCAGAGGACTGAAAGCGGTCGGTTCTCGGCCACGGCGCGACTCTCCACGATTTGAAATGTGTAATGGCGTTTGGTGCGTGCCGGCGAGCGCGCTTGGAAATCAGGTGACGCGCACGCGCCGGCGCGGGTTGCATGATAGCGCAGGCGGCGCATGCGGCGACACCTCGGAAAGACGTGAATCGTCAATCGTCAATCGTGAATCGAAAGGGCTGACGCTCTTAAACTGCCGATCTACGATTCAAGTCACAAGACGCTCAACCACGATTTACGATTGACGATTTACGGTTCTGCGAGTCGTGTCCTAATATCAATTCTCTGCGCGGCCTCGGCGTCCTCGGCGACTCGGCGGTGAATACTCGCTTCAGCACACTCACCGCAGAGCCGCGGAGGACGCCGAGGCCGCGCAGAGAACATCCCCGAATTAGGACACCACTGTTCTGTGGCGTGGTTCGACGCGGGCGTGGAAATTTGGTAGCTTGTGGCCGCCCACAAGAGAGACCGCTGACGAGGACTTTCCGATGGAGATTGACATCCCCACCCCGCCCGGCTTCGACTACAAGCGCACGGTGATGAGCCACGGCTGGAGCAGTCTGCCGCCGTTCGAGCTTGACGAGAAGAGTCTCACCCTCGTCCGCGTGCTCGACCCCGCCGACGGCTCGCCCCTGACCGCCACCATCGACGGCGGCGGACGTTCCCTTAAAGTCAGAGTGCCGGGCCGGATGGGTAAACGCGCGCAGGCGCGCCTCGTGCGCGACGTGCGCCACATCTTCCGGCTCGACGACGACCTCGGCGAGTTCTACGCGCGCGTCGCCGATGATTCCGACTTCGCGTGGGTGGCCCGCGACGGCGCGGGTCGCCTGCTGCGCTCGCCCACCGTCTACGAAGACCTCGTCAAGTCGATCTGCACGACGAACTGCACTTGGTCGCTGACCGAGAAGATGGTCTCGAATCTCGTAGGCGCGCTGGGCCGCCCCACGGCGGACGGCCGCCGCACCTTCCCCACGCCCGCCGTGATGGCCGCGCAGCCGCTGGAATTTTACAGCGACGTGATGCGCGCTGGTTATCGCGCTTCATACTTTAAAGAGCTGGCCGACCGCGTCGCCGCGGGCGAGTTGGATGTTGAGTCTTGGCTCGACAGTGAGCTGCCGACGCCGGAGTTGAAGCGCGAGATGAAGCGCGTGAAGGGCGTCGGCGACTACGCGGCCGAGAACCTGCTGAAACTCGTCGGCCGCTACGACGTGCTCGCCCTCGACAGTTGGGTGCGCGCCAAGTTCACGCGCACGCGCGGCCGGGGCCGGGCCTGCGACGACAAGAAGATCGCCCGCTTCTATTCCCGCTTCGACGAATGGCGCGGCCTCGCCCTGTGGTGCGACGTGACGCGCGATTGGTTCGAAGAAAGTGAGCAGTGAGCGGTGAGCAGTGAGCAGTAAAAACTAAGAGGCTCGGCGCGAGCGTATCGCCCGAGCCTCTTGGTTTTTGTCTTCAACTGCTCACTGCTTACTGCTCACTGCTTACTGTCGAAGAAGGGCAGTCGGGGCTGAGAACGCACTCGGCGCACAGCGGCGTGCGCGCCTTGCAGACCTTGCGGCCGTGGGCGATGAGCAGGTGTGGGAAGATGATCCAGTCGCTTCGGGGGACGAGTTCGATCAGGTCTTGTTCGATCTTCTCGGCGGTGTTCTGCGCGGAAAGACCGAGGCGGGAGGAGACGCGCGTGACGTGCGTATCGACGACGACGCCGGAGGCTTCCCCGTAGGCGTTGCCGAGGACGACGTTGGCGGTCTTGCGGGCGACGCCCGGTAGTTCGAGCAGCGCCTCCATGTCGGCGGGGACTTCGCCGCCATGCCGCTCATCGAGCAGGCGGCAGGCGCCTTGTATCGCCTTCGCCTTGTTGCGGAAGAAGCCGGTGGAGCGGATGTCGGCTTCGAGTTCCGTCTGCGGGACGGCGATGTAGTCGGAGGCGCGGCGGTATTTGCGGAACAGATTGGCGGTGACGAGGTTGACGCGCTCGTCCGTGCATTGCGCGGAGAGGATGGTGGCGACGAGGAGTTCGAGCGGGCTGGTGTGATTGAGACTGCAACGAGCGTCGGGGTAGGACTTTTTCAGCTTGCGGATGATGCGCGCGGTTCTTTGCCTGTCGGCGCCGGGGTTCAAGCGAGTAGCTCCTACCGTTAAGATTAAGAAGGGGAAGGGGGAAGGGATAAAGGGTAAGGGAGGCCCGCTGTCTAAGCTTCACCCTTTCCCATTACCCCTTCCCCTTTTCCCTACTACCTGCGCCTTCCCCGCCGCACGCGTCGCTTAACCGGACTCTTCGCCGGCGCGGCCTTGCGGCGCGCCATCTCACGCTCCACGAACGTGGCGATCTTCGCCTGCGGGACGGAGATGTTTACCTGCACCTCGTTGTCGGTGGCCGCGTTCCTGACTGAGGTGATGGCGTCGAGCGCCGCCTGCATCGCCTCCCGCTCCTGCGGTTTGCTGGCGGGCACCTTCTGCAACTGGCCCTCGATGCCCATCCTCGCGAAGCTCAGGCCCATCGAGATGAGGCCGTTGAGGCCGTTCGCGTTCTCCGCCGTGTCCGTCTTGACGATTGACTGGACGCCGAAGTCTTCCGCCGTCATCTGCACGGCCATCTGCACCTGCCGGAGCGAGGCGACGACGCGGTTGATCTCCTCGTTCTGCGGCGCACCCACCGACTTCATCATGTCAGACAGAGAGGAGGGGATGTCGCCGGCGAAGCTCAGGAGGTTGTCGGGGTTTCGGGTGACGAGATCGAGGAGGTCGGCGCGGATGCGGCCCTGCTGGTCGCCTCCGGCAGCATCGACGGCCGCGCGCACGTAAGCCGGGATGCCGACGACGAGCGTGTTCGGGTCGAAGCTGACGGCAGCGAGTTCCGAGAACGGGAGGTCGGAAGCTTGCGGTGCGGTGCTGCTCCCGGCGCCGCTCCCGGCGCCGCTCCCGGTGCCGCTCCCGGTGCCGCCGGCGGGAGGCGGCGGGGGGAGGACCTTCTTCATTTTGAAGATGGTCAGCGTGCGCCCTTTGTAGTTCTCGCTCGTGCCGCTTTCATTCAGGGCGAGGCGCGCCATCGAGAGCAGGCCGTCGGCGTTGAAGTCGCCCTTCAACATGAAGATAAATTCCGGCGGCGTCTTGAGCGACATCGGCTCCTTGAAGCGCGCGCCGACGGCGACGAAGTGGATCGAGCGCATGTCGAACTTTGCTTCCCTCAGCGCGTCGGCGAACATCTTGTCGAGTTTCGCCTGCGGGACGACCCTCGGCAGGGCCTCGTTGAAGATGCGCTGGGAGTTGACGTACATCACGAACTGGGAGTCGGGGAAGTTCGTGAGGAGGTCGCGCGCGCCCTGCGCCGAAACACTTGCGGAGGCGCAGGCGAAGACGGCCGCGGCGATGAGGAGTCTCATGGAAGTCCTGGCAATCATCCGAAAATCATCCTTTCACGACAGCTGACGTTTAAGGGCCGCGCGGGCGGGGGCGTGTGTCGCCAAAAGTTTCCGCGCCCGGCCGTTCACACACGACGCATAACTCACGCCGGCGATTGTGCCCGAAAGCTTACGCGCCCGACAAGGTGAAAGTTGCACGCGCCTCCCCTTCAAGCGGATTGCGGATTCGGCGTCAACGCGCGCTCACCGGTATCTCGACGCTGAAGTTGCCGCCGCCCCCGTCCCCCTCGGCCGGCTCTCCGAACCTCACGTCCGTGATGCGGACGAGCGATAGGCCCGCCGGCCCCGGCCTCACCTGTGCGACGGGGAAGCGCGCGAAGTCTAACAGGACTACGGCGCGCGGTTCTCGCGCGGCGCGCTCGACGGCGAGGGCGTCCGCGCCCCTCGGCTTCTCGAAGCGTGAGAGGAGACGCGCGCCGCCGCCCGCGAGTCGCACCTCGTACCGATACGTCGCCCGCTCCGTCTCGGCGACGCAGGCCCAGGCAAGCGGGTTCATCGGCGCGGGCATGGCGGCCACTTCCTGCACAGTCTCCCCGCCAGTCGCGGCTAACTCGCGCGCAAACGTCTCAGCTTGAACGCTTGCGCGCGAGTGCAAGCCGGCGAGCGCGCCCCAGTAGACGACGACGGCCGCCAGCGCCGCGCGGGCCACCGCCGCGCCCCTCCGCTCGCCGACGCGCGCACGATACGCGTAGACGACCGCAGCCAACCCGCCGAGCCAGAGCACGCGCGCGGCGAGCGGTATCTCCAACCCGCCGTCGCGCGTCAGCAACAGGACGGCCGCGGCGACCGCCAGAGCGAGCAGCGTCCAGAGCGCGACGCGCCAGACGGTCGTGGCCGTGAGCAGAAAGCAGGCCGCGCCGAGCGCGAGCCAAATCCAGGGGTCGATGACGAAGACGAGGTCGCCATAGTACCAGCGCCCGCTCCACGGAAGGAAGGGGCGCAGGCCGTAGCTGTTCGTCCAGTCGAGCAGTGGGTGCGAGGCCGTCACCAGAAGTGAGACGAGCACGAGTCCGCGCAGGCGGGAGCGCGGCTCCACGCCGCGCGCGCGCGCCACGAGCCGCTCGGCGGCGACGAAGAGCAGCGGCAGCGCCAAGCCGAGTACGAGCGTCCCCACAATCGAATGCGTGATGCCGCGGTGATGTTTGAGGTAGGTCAGGCTCCCGCCCGCCAGCGTCACCACGTCGGCGTCCGGCACATTAGCCGCCAGCACGCAGACGACCGTCGCGTAAGGCGACACGCGCTCCAGACCCGCCTTCGCGGCTGCCAGCCCCACGAACGAGTGCGTGAGATTGTCCATGGAAGAAGCTGTTAGCTGTTAGCTATTAGCCAGAGGTCGGGGGTGCGTCGTCGCCAACAAACAAAACTTTGGCTCGCTCACTTCCGGCTAAAAGCTAAGAGCTAATGGCTAACAGCTTTTAGAACGGCATATTCTGGATGCTGTTGCCTGAGCCGGTGGTCGGCTCGGGCGGGAGTTGGGCGTAGCGTTCGGGGCTGAGGGTCTGGAGTTTTGTGGAGGCCTCGCGGGCCGTGGTCGAGAGCGGCACGGGCTTGTCGTCCTTGTCTTTGGCCTTGCGCGCCTGCTCGACCATGCGGAAGAGAATTTCAGCGGCCTCGTCCTTGCGGCCCTGTTGCTCATGGACGGCGGCGATACGGAAGTTGATCGTGTCCGCGGGGACGACCGGGTTCTTGTCCTTCAACAACTCGTTGTAGAGGGCGAGGGCTTCGTCGTACTGCTTATTGGCCTCGCGTGCCTGCGCCAGCGCGAACCGGGCGCGCGCCGCCACCTCGTCGTTGCCGCTCCGGGTCAGCCCTTCGAGTTCGGCCACGCCCTTGTCACGCTCGACCATAAGGAGGTTGGCGGCGGCGAAGTAGCGCGCGAGTTCGCGGTGCGGGTCGCCGTGCTCGGCGGCGACCTTGCGGAACTCCTCGACAGCCTTCTGCGCGCGCTCGCGCTCGCTGGGAAAGGTCGGCCCCGTCTGGCCCGGCGCGGGCGTGCCCGTGGTGACGGGCGCCGAGGCGATCTTGATGGCGTTGCCTAAGGCGAGACCGGCGCGGTCGGCCGCTCGGCCGCTCCACGTGCGGTAGAGGCCGAAGAGCACGGCGAGGGCGACGAGGCCGGCGAGGGCGTAGAGGATCGTGCGGCCACGGCCCTCCATGCGATTGCCGAGGCGGTCGAAGCCGCGCAGCGTCGCGTCGCGAAACTTGTCGTGCTTGAGTTGCTGGGCGCGTTTCTTAGAAGTTTTGGAAGTTCGGGCCACTGTGTTCCTTCGTGCAAGACCTCACTGCGAGGCGCGTTCTTTTCGCGGGTGGCGAAGCAAAGGCACCAAATGTAGCGACGCGCTCGCGGCGTGTCAAGCAAGCGCCGGAAACGAAGTTTGACGGCCCCACGGACGCGTGCTACGCTCCCGCCCCGAACCGCGGCGCGCCCCGCGTGCCCCTCGCCCCTCGCCGCTTTTTTTGAAACTCGTTAAGCGTTGATATTTTACGACTTGTGCGATGGGCCGCGGCATCCAAGCGGCGGCGGGAATTATTTGTGGAACTGACGATGACAACGCGGTGTCTAAAGTGTCGGTTGAGGGGGGTTCGGCGGCGGCACCGGAACCTTCCGCCCGCCGGAGGACGCCTGTGAGCTTCGGAGAGCCAATCGCCCTCCGCGCGGAAGCGGAGATGGAGGCCGCCGCGTCGGCGGTGTCCGCCGATGTGCGCGCCGCGTCCGCCGAAGCGCAGTTCATTGAAAGACTCAAGGCCGGCGACGCGTGGGCCTTCGACCGCCTCGTTGAAGAGCGCACGGGCGACATCTACGCCCTGCTCTTCCGCCTGACCGAAGACCGCGAGGAAGCCAGAGACCTGACGCAGGAGACCTTCCTTCAGGCGTTCCGACACCTCTCGGGCTTTCGCGGCGACTCAGACCTGCGGACGTGGCTCTACCGCATCGCCGTCAATCAGGCGCGTAATCGCTGGCGCTGGTGGCGCCGACGCCGACGCGACACGACGCTGTCGCTCGACGACGCGGGCGACACCGGCCAGACGCTCGGCGCGAGGATCGCCGACCCGGACGCCTCCGACCCGGAGCAGAACACGCTGGCCCGCGAGCGCGAGCGCACGCTGCTCACGGCGCTCGGCACGCTCTCACGCGCATACCGCGAGGTCGTCCTCCTGCGCGACATCGAGGGGCTGAGCTACGAAGAGGTCGCCGCCACGCTCGACATCAGCGTCGGCACCGTCAAATCGCGCCTCTCGCGCGGCCGACAGGAGCTAAGGCGCAGGCTGGAAAGTTCTTTGTAACTGAAGCTGTTAGCTATTAGCTGTTAGCTGTTAGCCAAACACCAAAAGCTAACAGCTAATAGCTAACGGCTTCTTCGGATGGCTGATCTACCCCGGCTTCACCTGAAAACCCGGTGCCAGGTGGGTCAGGAAGTGACCGCGCCGCTGCGGTTCGGCCGCAGGGTTGGACGCACAACCGGAAAAGCGCGCGGGCGGCTTTGAAAACGTGGCCAGCAACACCCGTTATCAAGTCGCCGCACGCACGCCGGACGGTTTGTGCCGAACGCCCCACGCCGCACGAGTGGACAGTGTTGCTTCCTTTTACAAGGGAGCAGCCGGGGTTGATGAGCCATCCGGGCAAGAGAGGTCAGAGGTCAGAGGTTAGAGGTCAGTCAAAGACCTGCTTTTTAACTAACCTCTGACCTCTGACCTCTGACCTCTGATTTTTATGAACTGCGTGGAGACACAGAGGGCTTTTTCGCCCTACTTGGACGGGGACTTGACGCGCGAAGAGTGTGCGGCGCTCGACTCCCACCTCGGCGTGTGTGTCGTCTGCCGCATCCAGATGGAGCAGACGCGCGAGATCGTCCGCGCACTGGCGCTGGTCGAGCGCCCCGCCCCGCCGCCGCGACTCCCCGCCGCCATCTCGCACGCGCTGGCCGCCGAGCGCGCCGAACGCGCCGCGCGACCCGCGCCCACCGTCTCGGGCCGACTAGCCCACTGGCTCCAGCCGCATCTCATGCCCTACGCCGTCGGCGCCTTCTACTCGCTGCTTCTGTTCGTCGCAGTCATCGGCGCCCTCAAGCATCAACTGACCACGCTGCGCGACCTCGCCGTGGCCCAGCGCAATGAATCGCCCGAGCGGGTGACGTGGCTCGGCGGCCGTGGCGCCGGCTACGACGTGACGCAGCCGCTCTCGCCCTCGCTCTACGCGGCGGCGCGCTCCCCGTACACCTCCGAGTCGCCCAGCCTCAATCCGCGCGGCGCGCTGGCGCGAATGACCTGGACGCCGCCGCCCGCGGGCCGTCCCGACGACGACGACATGATCGTGGTCGCCGATGTCTACGGCAACGGCCGCGCCTCTCTGGCCGCCATCGTCGAGCCGCCGCGCAACCCGCGCGCCCTCGACGACCTGCAAGACGCCCTGCGTAAGAACCCGGCTTTCGTCCCCGCCTCCATCGACGGCCGTCCCCAGTCGCTGCGCGTCGTCTTCGTCCTCCAGAAGATGAACGTTGACGAATTCACCTTCTGATTCGTTCAAAGCGGGAACAGAAAAAGGCAAAAGTAAAAAGGCAAAAGGCAAAAGTGGAAGAGGCAACCTGCCTTCTCACTTTTGCCTTTTGCCATTTTACTTTTGCCTTCCCCCCGTTCCCGTCTTTCTCTTTTACTTAATCAGTGGCAGGAGCTTGACGGCCATCGCGGGGTTCATCGCGGCGAGCTTCTGGTAAGTCTCCATGGCCCTCTTCTTGTCGCCGGTCTTGCGGTAGGCGAAGGCGAGGTTGAAGTAGGCGCCGTGGTAGTCGGGCTTGAGACGGGCGGCCTCGAGGTGATGGGGCACCGCCGCCTTCCAATCCCCGAGCACGCCTGTAACGAGGCCCAGATTGTTGTGCGCCTCGGCCCAGCCGGAGCGCAAGCGTAGGGCCTGCGTGAACTCCTGGTGCGCCTCCGTGTAGAACTTTTTGATCTCCGTGGGGCGGCCGGCGCCGTGGCGGCTGAGGGCGATGCCGAGGTTGAAGTGCGCCACGGGGTCGGTGGGGCGCGCGGCGACTGCCGGGCGCAGCGTGTCGATGGCCTCCTGATAGCGTCCCGTGTTGGCGAGCACCGAGCCTAAGTTGACGCGCGCCTCGGCGTAGTCCGGCTTGAGGCGCAGGGCCTCCTTGAGCGGCGCGACGGCTTCGTTCAAGCGAGCGTCGCGGCCGAGCGAGTAGCCGAGGAAGTGTTGCACCTCGGCGTCGTCGGG
>DASVES010000282.1:0-4726 GCA_036380435.1 Pyrinomonadaceae bacterium
TCCTCCATGTCGTAGAAGGTGGAGACGGGGATGGTGACTTCGTAGCCGACCCCGGCCACGTCGAGCACGACGCTCGTGGCGTGCTTGGACAGAATGGTTCCTGAGAGATGTGCGATCATTACTGTGGCGTCTTAAAAGAGAGTTGGATTTCGGGAGCGCCTCTTTGTTCGGCGAGAATTTTAGTCGAACGGAGGCGAAAAGCAAAAAGCCGTGAATCGTCAATCGTCAATCGTCAATCGTTTTCAGTCGCCGCCGGCCCGGCTCGCGCTCCGCTGTTCGGGCGGTTTTAGCTGAAAGCTAAGAGCTGATAGCTAATAGCTATTTATTTTGCGTTCCGTTCATTTACGCGAAGTCTCGTCGTGATAGGCGAGGTAGTCTGTGAGCACGCCGCGCGCGCCGAGCTGACGGAGCATCGTCGTCACCTGCCCGCGATGATAGGCGGAGTGTGTGACGACGTGCTGCATCATCGCTCCGAGCGCGTAGCGCCACTCCTCGCCCCGCGTGTTCGTGTAGGCGATGACGCGCTCAAGCGACTCGTCCGTCACGTCGCGCACGAACGCCGACAACTCGCGCTCGATCTCCGCCCAACGCGCGCGCAGGTCGCCGAGCGTTGGAAACTCCGCCGCGTCGAGCAGACGCTTGGGCGACTCGCCGCGCCAGCGCGCCAGCCAGACGTGCTCGGCGGCCATGATGTGAGCCAGCGTGTCGCGCACCGAGGGAAAGCTGCTCGCCATGTCGCGCGTGAACTGCTCCGGGGTGAGCGCCGCCACGGCGTCGAGCACGCGCGCGTTGGCCCACGTGTTGTAGTCGTAGAGTTGCCGGATGTCTGCTGTGTTCATCGGTCTGCTCCCGCCGCCCGTTTGAGGTTCGGAGCCGCGTTGCGCCACAGGCGTCTTTCCGCGCCGGCCCCGCCCGCGTTATACTCGATGCGCTCTCCCGAGAAAAGGGTTCAAGGATGAAGTCGGAGAAAATCTCTGAGCTGACGACGAACCGCCTGAGCGTCTACCTGCGCTGCCTGAACCTGCTGGCCGCCGCCGGCATCCGCACGGTCTCCTCGAAGACGCTGGCCGAACAGTTTCAGCTCAACTCGGCGCAGATACGCAAAGACCTCGGCTACTTCGGCGAGTTCGGCGTGCGCGGCGTCGGCTACGACGTGTCGGAGCTGCGCCGCCACCTGACGCAGATTCTCGGTCTCGACCGCCAGCACCTCGTCGGCATCGTCGGAGCCGGCCGGCTGGGGACGGCGCTCGCCAACTACAACGGGTTTACGGCCTCGAACTTCCGCATCGTCGCCCTCTTCGACAACGACCCCGCGAAGATCGGGCGGCGCGTGGGCGAGGCCGATGCCCTGGTGCACGACGTGCAGGGGCTTGCGGGCGTCGTCGGCGCAGAGCGGATCGACGTGTGCGTCATCGCCGTGCCGGCGCGCGCGGCGCAGGGCGTGCTCAACCAGATTACGTCGGCCGGCGTCAAGGCGGTGCTCAATTTCGCGCCCGTGCGTCTGCGCGCGCGGGCCGGCGTGAAGGTCAAGACGGTTGACTTGACAATCCAACTGGAGAGCCTATCGTACTTCCTCGCGCGCCCGCAGCCGGCGCAGACCACAAGCCCCGCGCGCGCACTGCCCCGTCGTCCGGCAGCGCGACGCGAGAGACAGAAGTTGTGAAACTTTTAAGTGGCGCGGGGCCGTGTGGCGTAGTTCGTCGCGCACTTTCGGCTGATGACATTCAGGAAGTAAAAGCAGATGGATGAGCAGACGGCGCGACGCGAGATTATCAGCGTCGGCCGGTTGATGTACGAGCGCGGTTACGTCGTCTCCTCGGACGGCAACGTCAGCGTGCGCCTCGACGACGGGCGCATCGTCGCCACGCCGACGCAGGTCAACAAGGGACGCATGACCGAGGAGATGCTCGCCATCACCGACGCCGAGGGCCGCGCACTTAGCGACCGCCGCGCCTCGTCCGAGCTGGCCATGCACCTGCTCATTTACCGCGAGCGCGCCGACGTTAAATCCGTCTGCCACGCGCACCCGCCGCATGGCTCGGCCTTCGCCGTCGCGGGCCTCGCCATTGACCAGCCGATACTCTCCGAAGTGATCCTCACGCTCGGCTGCGTGCCGCTCGCGGATTACGGCACGCCCTCGACGGACGAACTCACCGACGCCATGCGCCCGCTCGTCAAACATCACAACGCGCTCCTGATGGCGAACCACGGCGCGGTGGCCTACGGCGCCGACCTCTGGCAGGCGTTCGACCGTCTGGAGACCCTTGAGCACACCGCCAAAATCGCCATCCTCGCGCGCGCCCTCGGCGGCGCGCGCAACCTCCCGCCCGACTCCATCGAGAAGCTTATCGACATTCGCGAGCGGGCCGGCTACCTCGACGAGCGCGCGCGCTGTCAGGCTTGCGGCTATCTCCATGAGACGCGCGTCACCTGCGCGACGGGCGACCGCCCGCCGCCGCCAACCGCCCCGCGCGCGGCGATGAACGGCGCTGGTAAAATTTCGCTGACGCGCGAAGAACTCGTCGAGCTTCTGGTCGAGGCGGCGCGCACGCAGAGGCTTTCGTAAATCGTGAATCGTAAATCGTAAATCGTGAACAGATAAGATATGCTGGAGGCGACTTACGGCGGACATTTCACAGCAGGGCGACAGTTCCTGAACGATTTACGATTCACGATTCACGATTTACGAGGAGAAGATAATGGCTCAAGAAGCACTGGGAATGGTTGAGACGAAGGGCCTCGTGGCGATGATCGAGGCGGCCGACGCGATGGTCAAGGCCGCCAACGTGACGCTCGTCGGCTACGAGAAGATCGGCGCCGGCTTCGTCACCGCCATCGTGCGCGGCGACGTGGCCGCCGTGAAGGCCGCCACTGACGCCGGGGCAGCGGCCGCGCGACGCGTCGGCGAACTCGTCAGCGTCCACGTCATCCCGCGCCCGCACGGCAGCGTTGACGAGAGCCTGCCCGTGGGCCTCAATAGTTAAAAGCCGTGAATCGTCAATCGTCAATCGTCAATCGTTTCGGTTGACCGTCGCCCGACTTGGGACTCGACGGCTCAAGTCGAGACGGTTCCAACCACGATTTACGATTCACGATTGACGATTGACGAATCAAATGATTATCGCGCGCATCCTCGGCACGGTCGTCGCGTCGCAGAAGGACGAGCGGCTCAAGGGCGGGAAGCTGTTGATCGTCAAGCCGCTCAACCTCGACGGGACGGACGCGGCCGGCTACGTCGTCGCCATCGACACGGTGGGGGCGGGCTTTCACGAGCGCGTGCTCGTCGTCGCCGGCTCCAGCGCCCGCCTCGCCGACGGGATGAAGGATAAGCCCGTGGACGCGGCCATCGTCGGCGTCATCGACACGATTGACCTGATGAACGATTAGGAAGCGATTAGCGATTAGCTGTTAGCTATCAGCTAAAGACTGTCAGTGGTCAGTCGTCCGTTGTCAGTTGTCTGTGTCGGGCGATTCGCCGCTGTCGTTGGGAAGATTCAAGCTGGGCGACGGGGACAACTGACCACGGACAAAGAACAGCTTTTAGCTTACAGCTAATCGCTAACAGCTAACCGCTCTTATGCAACTTGCACGGGTCATTGGCAGCGTGGTGGCGTCGGTGAAGAATGATTCGCTGGAGGGGCGCAAGCTGCTCGTCGTCCAATCGCTCGACGCGAACCTCCGGCCGCAGGGCGCGCCGCTGGTCGCGCTCGACGCCATCGGCGCGGGCGCGTCCGATCTCGTCTTCTGGTGCCGCGGCAAGGAGGCGAGCTTCCCGTTCCGGCGCGAGGACACGCCGACTGACTGCACCATCGTCGCCATCGTCGATTCCGACGCGCACGTGACGCGCGGCAATGGGGGGCGGAGTTGATTCTGGCGCGTGTGCTCGGCAACGTCGTGGCGACGCAGAAGAACGCGCGCTACGACGGCGCGCGCGTGATGATGTGCCAGCCCGTGACCCCCGCCGGCGAGGAGACGGGCGCGACCATTCTGGCGCTCGACTCGGTGGACGCCGGCGCGGGCGACATGGTGCTGATCGTGCAGGAGGGGTGGGGCGCCTCGACTGCCGCGACGGGCGAGGCGGGCGCGGCAATCGATTCCGCGATTGTCGGCGTCGTTGATCACATCGACTTGCTAGCGGACGAGCCGATACGGAAACCCTTGTTTGAATGAGCAGTAGCGAACAGGAACAGATTCGCGCGTTGGCCGAGCGCGTCGCGCGTCGCCTCGCCTCGCAAGCTGGTGAGGCGGGCGCGGCCCGCACCGGCTCACACGTCGCCGACGCCGGCGACCTCTCGGCGGTGCGCGACGGGCTTGCCGACATCCGCCGCCGGCTCGCGCACATCGAGTCGCACATCGGCCACGAGGGGTCGCCCGAATCGGGCACGCGAGCGACGAGCGAGACGAGCCGCGCAAGTTCGGCAGGAAACACAACACACGGCTGCGGGGCTGACCCCGACGCCGCGAGCGGCCAGACGCGCGCCTCCTCTCTCTGGCTGAGCGGAACTTACGTCCCCGCCACCGAGCACCCGAGTCAGGAGCGTTTCGGCATTGATGAGGCCGTCTCGGAGATGGTCGATTTCTTCGAGCGCGAGAAGACGTGCAATCTCGAACCCGGCGACAAGCCCTGCGACCACTGCGGCATGTGCAGCTCGCGCGGGTTCTAAACTCGGCCCGCAAAGTAAAACAACAAACGAACGTTTAGAGGCGGTCTCTGACCGCCGTCTCA
>DASVES010000283.1:0-5707 GCA_036380435.1 Pyrinomonadaceae bacterium
GCAGGCGACGCCGGCGACGTGGAGGCTGCTCGTCGAGTCGGGGTGGGCGGGGAGCGCGGGGTTGAAGATTCTGTGTGGGGGCGAGGCGTTGGCGCGCTCGCTGGCCGCTGAGTTGGCGGGGCGCGGCGCGGCGGTGTGGAACCTCTACGGGCCGACGGAGACGACCATCTGGTCGGCGGTGGGGCGGGTGGAGGCGGGGGCGGGTGAGGGGTTGGTGAGCGTTGGAGGGCCGATAGCCAACACGCAGATGTACGTGCTCGACGCTGAGTTGGAGCCGGCGCCGGTGGGGGTGGTGGGGGAGTTGTACATTGGTGGAGAGGGGCTGGCGCGAGGGTATCTGAACCGGCCGGAGCTGACGGCGGAGAGGTTCGTGCCACATCCGCACGGGGAGGAGGCGGGGGCGAGGCTGTACCGGACGGGGGACGTGGCGCGCTACCGCTCGGACGGCGGGATGGAAGTCGTAGGACGTGTGGATCAGCAGGTGAAGCTGCGCGGCCATCGCATCGAGTTGGGAGAAGTTGAGAGCGTGCTGAACGGGTGCGAAGGCGTCAGTCAGGCGGTCGTGCTGCTCAGGGAAGACGCGCCGGGCGACAGGCGTCTGGTGGCCTACCTCTCAAGCGGCGCGGAGGCTGAGTCAATCACCACGACTGAGCTGCGCGAATACTTACGCGAGCGGTTGCCGGAATACATGATGCCTTCGGCCTTCGTCATGTTGCGCGAGTGGCCCCTGACGCCGAACGGCAAAGTAGACCGGAAGGCGCTGCCCGCGCCCGACAGGTCAACGCGCCCGGACGGCGCGGAACATGCCGCGCCGCGCAGTCGCGCGGAAAAAGTTTTGGCGGACATCTGGGCGGAAGTGCTGGGCATGGAGAGCGTCGGAATCAACGACAACTTTTTCGAGTTGGGCGGCGATTCGATCCTCGGCATTCAGGCCGTCGCTCGCGCCAACCGTGCGGGTTTTGAACTCATCCCGCGCCAGCTATTCCAGCATCAGACGATTGCCGCTCTGGCGTCCGCTGCCGGCCCCGCGCCCGTGTTGCGGACTGAGCAGGGCGCGGTCACGGGAAGCGTCCCGCTGACGCCCGTGCAGCATTGGTTCTTTGAAAAAGATTTGCCCGACCCACACCACTCCAACCAGTCGGTGCTGTTGGAGGTTCGCGGGGGCTTGAACATCTCCGCGCTCGAAGAGTCCGTGAGGCTGCTGTTGGCGCATCACGACGCGCTGCGCCTGCGCTTCGCGCGGACTGAGACTGGCTGGCAACAGTGGCACGCGGCCGCCGACGAGCCTGTGCCGGTCTCTTTAGTGGTGCTGCCCTCCGCGACCGATGAGGAATACCGCGAGGCCGTTTCGGCCGCGGCCGCCGAAGCGCAGGCCACGCTGAATTTGTTTCACGGCCCGCTGATGAGAGTCACGGCCTTCCGCTCAGAAAGAGGGCTGCCCGACCGGCTGCACGTGGCCATCCACCAACTGGCCGTGGACGGTGTCTCGTGGCGCGTTTTATTTGAAGACCTACAACTCTGTTACGAAGAACTCGCGGAGGGACGAACCCCCCGGCTTCCTCCTAAGACCACCTCTTATCAATACTGGGCGCAACGGCTGTCCGACTACGCGCAGACGGAGGCCGTGCGGCAGGAGGCCGCCTACTGGCTGTGGGAGACGGGGACTTTGAGCGAGCCGCTTCCCATCGACTTCGAGGGACGGGGCGAGAGCGGCCACGCGGATTCGGCGCGCACGGTCTCGGTGTCGCTCGGGGCGGAAGCGACGGCCGGATTGCTCTACGACGCGCCGCGCTCCTACCGCGTGCAGGTCAACGACGTGCTCCTCACGGCGCTGGCGCGGAGCTTCGCGCGTTGGACTGCCAACAATTCTTTAATGGTCTGCGTGGAGAGCCACGGGCGGCAGGACATCTTCGGCGATGTCGATTTTACGCGCACCGTGGGTTGGTTCACGGCCCTGTTCCCTGTCCGTTTGACGCTGCCGGGCGAAGCGCACCCCGGCGAACAACTCAAGGCAATCAAGGAACAATTGCGCCGCGTCCCTAATCACGGCCTCGGCTACGGCCTCCTGCGTTACCTTTGCCGCGACGCACAGACCGCGCGCAGTGTGGGCGAGCTTGCCAGTCCCGAAGTCTTATTCAACTATTTCGGCAATGTCGATCAGGCGTTGGACGAGGCCGCACCCTTCACCCTCTGCGAGGATGAAGCGCGGCGCGAACGCAGCCCGAGTGAAAGTCGTGGCTTTATGTTTGAAGTTAATACCTACGTCACCGACGGGAGCCTCGTCTCGAACTGGACGTATGACTCGAATCTCCACCGGCGCGAAACCGTCGAAGCACTGGCCGAGGGGTTCATGGAGTCCGTGCGCCTGCTCGCCGACTACTGCCGCGGGGCCGAGACGACGGCCGGCTATACCCCTTCGGACTTTCCGAAGTCGAAGCTCAATCAGACCGAGTTGGATCATCTGTTATCGAAAATCAGTGCGTCGCGCGGTGAATTGGCATGAACTCCACGAAGGATTCAATCGAAGATATTTACCCCCTCTCGCCGATGCAGCAGGGGATACTCTTCCACGCCCTGTTGAACGTAGACACTGCGGTCTACGTCGAGCAATTGACCTGCGCGGTCAGCGGGCCGCTCGACGTGGGCGCCTTCAAGTCGGCCTGGCAGCGTCTGATCGAACGCCACTCTATACTGCGCACGGCTTTTGTCTGGGAGGGTTTGAGGGAACCCATGCAGTACGTCGTGCGTGAGGCGAGTTTCGGATGCGTGGAGGACGACTGGCGGGGTCTGCCGGCGGCCGAAGGAGAAGAACGCCTTCGTCAATATCTGCGACAAGACCGTGCGCGGGGCATGGCCCTCAACGAAGCCCCGCTCATGCGTGCCGCCCTCTTCCGCCGCGCGGAGCAGGACTATCAGTTCGTCTGGAGTTACCACCATTTGCTCCTCGACGGGTGGTCGGGGGCGCTGCTGTTTCAGGAAGCGCTCACGCTCTACAAATCCTTGCGGCGCGGCGAGACCCCGCGCCTCGACCCGGTCCGGCCCTTCGGCGATTACATCGAGTGGTTGCAGAGGCAGCCACTTTCGGCCGCCGAGAGCTTCTGGCGAGGGGCGCTGCGGGGGCTTTCAACGCCGACGCCGCTCTGGCTCGACCGCGCGCCGACTGGCGGCCTCGATCAGGCGAGCCGCCACGATAGACAGGAGACGATACTCCCCGCCGCGCTGACACGGGAGTTAACCTCGCTGGCCCGGCGGAATCAGTTGACCCTCAACACCATGATTCAGGGGGCATGGGCGCTGCTCCTCGGTCGTTATAGCGGGCAGGAGGATGTCATGTTCGGAGCCACGGTGTCGGGTCGCCCGGCCGCGCTCGCGGGCGTCGAAACCATCCTCGGTAATTTCATCAACACCCTGCCCGTGCGCGTGCAGCTCAACCCCGACGCGGTGATTATCGATTGGCTGAAGGAGTTGCAGGACGCGCAGGCCGAGGCGCGGCAGTACGATTACGTCACCGTCGCACAGATTCAGGGGTGGAGCGACGTGCCGAGGGGCATGCCGTTGTTCGAGAGCGTCGTCGTCTTTGAGAATTATCCGACCAACTCCGCTTTCGGCGCCGGAGCTTGGGAAGAGGAGGCTGAACTCAGGCTGAGCGAAATCCGCTCGGACGATTTAATCAACTTCCCGCTGGCGCTGGGCGCGGAGCCGGGGACGGCATCGGAGTTGACGCTCAGGCTGGTCTACGACGCGCGGCGCTTTGACGACGCGGTCGTCGGGGACATGCTCGGGCACCTGCGGACGACGCTGGAGGTTTTCGCCCGCGATCCCTTCCAGCCCCTGAAGGCGGTGACGTTGTTAACGGAGGTCGAACTTCGCCGGCTCCTCTTTGAGTGGAACGACACGCGGCGCGAGTATTCGCCCTACACGTCCGTCCTTGAGTTGTTCGATGCACAGGTGGGGCGAGCGCCCGACAGCGTTGCGGTCTGCTTCGAGGGAGAGCGCCTGACCTACGGTGAGCTGGACGCGCGGGCGAACATGCTCGCACGTCGTCTGCGGCGGCTGGGGGTGGGGCCGGAGACGCTGGTTGGCCTTCACATGGAGCGCTCCCTTGAGATGGTCGTGTCGATTCTCGGCGTGCTCAAAGCCGGCGGGGCTTACCTGCCACTCGATCCCTCGTATCCGCACGAGCGCCTTGACAGGATGTTGGAGGAGGCGCGTCCGCCGGTCGTGCTGACTCAAGATGCGTTGGCGGAGCAACTCCCCGCCGCCAGCGCGCACGTCCTGTGCGTTGACTCGTGCTGGGATTCGATTGCCGAGGAGGGCGGCGAGCCAACGGGCTGCACGGTGTCGGGCGGCAACGTGGCATACGTGATCTACACGTCCGGCTCGACTGGCAAACCCAAAGGTGTGATGAACACCCACGAGGCCATTTTAAATCGACTGCTTTGGATGCAGGACGCCTTCGGTCTGACGGCGGCGGACAGTGTCTTACAGAAAACGCCCTTCGGCTTCGACGTGTCGGTGTGGGAGTTTCTTTGGCCGCTGATGTACGGAGCGCGCCTCGTCGTTGCGCGGCCCGGCGGCCATCAGGACAGTTCATATCTCGTCGAGTTGATAGTTGAAGAGAAGATCACGGTCACGCATTTCGTTCCCTCGATGCTGAGGATTTTTCTGGAAGAGAAAGGGGTCGAAGCGTGCGAGCGGCTGCGCCACGTCGTGTGTAGCGGAGAGGCGTTGCCCGCCGAACTTGTGAGTCGATTTTACGAACGCTGCCAGGCCCAACTTCATAACCTGTACGGCCCGACGGAGGCGGCCATCGACGTGACGAGCTGGCGGTGCGAACGCGGGAACGATGCTCAGACGGTTCCCATCGGACGGCCCATCTCGAACACACAAATCTACCTGCTCGATACGGACCTGCGCCCCGTGCCCGTCGGCGTGCCCGGCGAGTTACACATCGGCGGCGTCAATCTGGCGCGAGGCTATCTGGGCTGGGCGGAGTTGACGGCCGAGAAATTCATCCCCGACCCGTTCGGCCCGCAGCCCGGCGCGCGGCTCTACAAGACCGGAGACATCGCCCGGTTCCGCCCCGAAGGCCAGATCGAATACCTCGGGCGCACCGACGCGCAGGTGAAGATTCGCGGCTTCCGCATCGAGTTGGGGGAGATTGAAACAACCTTGTCCCGGCACGCGCAGGTGCGCGAGGCTGTCGTCCTCGCGCGTGAGGACACGCCCGGCAACAAGAGGCTGGTTGCTTACCTGACCCTCGCCCCCGGCGCGCAGGTCAACATCACCGAGCTGCGCGGCTTCCTGCAAATGTCGCTGCCCGAGTACATGGCGCCGGCGGCCTTCGTATTCATGGAGTCTTTCCCGCTGACGGAGAGCGGGAAGATCGACCGACGCCGGTTGCCTCCGCCCGACGAGGACAGGTCGCGTCTGACGACGCCTCTGGTCGGGCCGCGGACATCAGCGGAAGCGGAACTCGCGACGATGTGGCGCGAACTCCTCGGCGTCGAGCGCGTCGGCGTTCACGACAACTTCTTCGAGTTGGGCGGGCACTCGCTGATGCTCACGCAACTCGCCTCGCGTATTGACGGCGTCTTTCAGGTGCAGCTTCCTCTGCGCGTGCTCTTCAACGTTCCGACCATCGTCGAGATGACGACGGCCATCGCGGCGCGACAGATGGAGCAGGCCGACCCGGAGGAACTCACCC
>DASVES010000284.1:0-18257 GCA_036380435.1 Pyrinomonadaceae bacterium
GGACTAGTTTCTTTCCAAGAACAGCGGCTTCTTTATTACGGGATGGCGGATTCACGTATTGGTCTGGCTATTACAAAAGCAACTCCACTGGAGAGCAGAGCCTAACATATTATCTTGTCTGTTTATTCTGACTCCTGACTCCCCGGTTCACATTGTGCAATTCGGCGATTACCGTGTAGAGATGGTGCCGGACGCGGAGTTTCGTCTCGACGGCGGGGCGATGTTCGGCGTCGTGCCGCGCTCTCTGTGGTCGCGCTACTGCCCGCCCGATGAGGAGAATCGCGTTCGACTGAGCGCGAACTGCCTCTACGTCGAGGCCGCGGGCGAGCGCATCCTCGTCGAGACCGGGATGGGCGACAAGTGGTCTGCTCGACAGGCGGAGATGTACGGCGTCGAACGCGCGCGCCCGCTCGGCGAGTCGCTGCGCGCGCTCACGGGTTGCGCGCCCGAGACGATTACAATCGTCGTCAACACGCACCTGCACTTCGACCACGCGGGCGGGAACACGACGCTCGGCGACGACGGCCGCGTCGTCCCGACTTTCCCCAACGCGCGCTACTTCGTCTCCGCGGCCGAGCACGAGCACGCCGAGCACCCGCACGAGCGCGACCGAGCGAGCTACCTGCCGGAGAACTGGCGGCCGCTCGCGGAGTCCGGCCAACTGGAGCTGAAACCGGACGCATACGAGGTCGTGCCGGGGCTGTCGGTCGAGACGGTGCCGGGACATTCGCGCACGATGCAGTGCGTGCGTCTTGAGCGTGCGGGGCGGACGCTCTTCTGCTTCGCCGACCTCGTCCCGACGCGCGCACACGTCCCCTTCGCGTGGGTCATGGGCTACGACCTCTACCCGGTCGAAACGCTTGAGGCGAAGAAACGTCTGCTGCCGCAGGCCGCGCGCGAAAACTGGCTGTGCCTGTTCTATCACGACCCCGAAGCGCCGCTCTGCCGCGTCGTCGAAGAAGACGGACGGCTGCGCGCTGAAGGGTTCGTGGAAGGGCAGGACGGATTCATTCCCGGAGAGTGAGGCGAAGAAGCGAAACGACATGACGACTGCGAAGATCGGAATCATCGGCGGGAGCGGCCTTTACCAGATGGAGGAGCTAAAGGACGTGGAGGAGTTGAAGGTCGATACGCCCTTCGGCCCGCCGTCCGACGCCTTCATCACGGGCACGCTCGAAGGCGTCCGCGTGGCCTTCCTGCCGCGTCACGGGCGCGGGCACAAACTGCTGCCGACGGAGTTGCCCTTCCGCGCTAACATCTACGCCATGAAGCTGCTCGGCGTCGAGCGCATCCTTTCGGCCTCGGCCGTCGGCTCCTTGCAGGAGCAGTACGCGCCGCTCGACATGGTCATCCCCGCGCAGTTCTTCGACCGCACGCGCGCACGCGCCCACGAGTCAACCTTCTTCGGCGAAGGCATCGTCGCCCACATCACCTTCGCGCACCCGGTGTGCGACGAACTCGGCGGCGTGGTCGAGGAGTCGTGCCGCGCCGCCGGGGTCAATGTTCATCGCGGCGGCACCTACCTGTGCATGGAGGGGCCGGCGTTCTCGACCAAAGCCGAGTCGAACGTCTACCGCGGTTGGGGCATGGACGTGATCGGGATGACGAACTTGCAGGAGGCGAAGCTCGCCCGCGAGGCCGAAATCTGCTACTCGACGCTCGCGCTCGTCACCGACTACGACTGCTGGCACGAAGACCACGACGCCGTCTCGGTCGAAGCGGTCGTCGAGTATCTCAACAAGAATGTTCGCAACGCGCAGAACGTGATGCGCGAAGCCGTCCGCCGCCTCAGCGGCCAGACGCGTTCCTGCGCCTGCGGCTCCGCCCTCAAAAACGCCATCTTCACCGCCCCCGACCTTTGGCCCGAGGCGACAACGAAAAAGCTCGAAGCGATCATCAAAAAGTACCAGAGGAAGTGATAAGTGATAAGTGATAAGTGATAAGAAGCAGTTAGCTCTTAGCGATTAGCTAACAGCCAACAGCTAAAGGCTAACAGCTTCTTTTCTTTCTTATCACTCATCACTCATCACTTATCACCATTGAAAGAGGTGTCGAGATGAAGAAGTTTTTTCTGACGTGCTGTGGATTGGCGCTGTTGGTGTTCAGCGCGGGCGGCGCGAGGGCGCAGGGCGGAGGGGCGACGAAGGGGCCGGACCCGACCGTCATCGCCGACGCGGAGCTTGAGAAGGAAGCCCTGCACAATCTTGAGGTCGCCAAGCACTACTTCAAGATGAAGAAGGCATACGTCGCCGCCGCCACCCGCGCCGAGGAGATCGTCGCCGGCTACCCTGGTTTCACGCGCACTGACGAAGCCCTCTACATCGCCGGGATGAGCAACGTCTATCTCGCCGAGGGCAAGGGCAAGCAGAAGTCCACGGCGCCGGCCGACAAGCTGCGCGACGAGGCTCGCGCTTATCTGTCGCGCATCGTCGAGGAGTTCCCCGAAAGCGACTTCCGCGGGCGCGCGGAGGAGGAGTTGCGCAAGCTCGGCGGCGCGAAGGCCGGCGGTGCTGCGGCCCGCGACGACAGCCGCAAGCCACAGCTTAAGACGGCCTCGCAACCGTAAGATCGAATCCTTAGTTCTTCGCTCTCAAAACTTATTCGCAGGAGAATCAGATTAAAGTGTCATTGCTGGTTGTAGGTTCGGTGGCGTTCGACGCGGTCGAGACGCCCTTCGGTAAGCGTGAGAGGATGCTCGGCGGCTCGGCCACGCACTTCTCTCTGGCGGCGAGTTTCTTTGCGGACGTGCGCGTGGTCGGTGTCGTCGGCGGCGACTTCGGCGCGGAAGAGATGGCCGTCTTCGAGCGCCAACACATCAACACGGACGACATCGAGCGCGTCCCCGACGGCCAGACCTTCTTCTGGCGCGGCCGTTACGACTTCGACCTCAACACCGCGCACACGCTCGACACGCAGTTGAACGTCTTCGCCGACTTCAAGCCGAAGCTCTCGGACGCGTCGAAGCAGGCGCGCCTCGTCTTCCTCGGCAACATCCAGCCCGACCTTCAGTCGGAAGTGCGCGCGCAGGTGGCGGGCGCACAACTGGTCGCGCTCGACACGATGAACTACTGGATCAACACCGTCCCCGAGCAGGTCAAACGCTCCATCGCCGGCGTCCACGTCGTGATTATCAACGACGCCGAGGCGCGTCAGCTCGCGGGCGAGCCGAACCTCATTCGCGCGGCGCGCGAGATTCTGTCGTGGGGGCCGCGGGCGCTCGTCGTCAAGCGCGGCGAGTTCGGGGCGGCGATGTTCACACCCGAGACCTACTTCGCCATCCCGGCCTATCCGCTGGAGTCGGTCTTCGACCCGACGGGCGCCGGCGACACCTTCGCGGGCGGCTTCATGGGCTATCTCGCCAGCCACGACGAGATCGACGAGGAGACAATGCGCCGCGCCATGACCTTCGGCTCCGTGATGGCCTCCTTCAACGTCGAGGAGTTCGGCACCGACCGCGTTTCCCGACTCACGCAGGACGAGATCAACCGCCGCTTCCGAGAGTTCAAGCGCATGACCCACTTCGAGGAGATTCCGTTCGAGCGCGCAGTGCGAGCGACGAAATAAGGCAAAAGTAAAAAGGCAAAAGGCAAAAGTGAAGAGGCCACGCTTCCTCACTTTTGCCTTTTGCCTTTTTACTTTTGCCTTTTGAGCTATAATGCCGGCCGTGTAATAAAAACGTCGGAGCCGAGAGGGGTTTTTAATGTTCTGTCCTGTCTGCGAGTCGGAGTACGAGGCCGGGATCAGCGTGTGTCCCGACGACAACACGGAGCTGGTCGAGCGGCTGACGCCGGAGAACACGCTGCGCGACCACAGCGAGGCGCGCTTCGTGCCGCTGCACAACATCGGGTCGCCGGCCGAGGCCGAGATGATCGTTGACATCCTGACGCAGAACGGCATCCGCGCGGTTCTCCAGTCGGGCGGGATGGACGCCTTCTCGCCCCTGCTTTCGACCACCGCCCCCGGCGCGCTCGTGCTCGTGGACGAGCGCGACCTCGACCGCGCGCAGGAAATCTACGTCTCTTTCTTCGGTCAGGACACCACGCCGCTCACGGGGGCGACCGCCGAGGAAGAAACGACAAGTGATGAGTGATAAGTGATGAGTGATAAGAAAGAACGGGGGCTGTTAGCTCTTAGCGATTAGCCAACAGCTAACAGCTTCTCATCACTTATCACTCATCACTTATCACTACTGCGGAGGTTCGGCATGGACGAGACTGATTCGGGGGCCATTATGGTGGTGATGACCGCGGGGAGTCGCGAGGAGGCTTCGCGTCTGGCAGAGATGCTCGTCGGCTCTCACCTCGCCGCGTGCGTCCAGATTCTGCCGGAGATCGAATCGGTCTATCGCTGGGAAGGGAAGGTGCACCGTGAGCCGGAGGTGCTGCTCTTCGCCAAGACGACGCGGGCCTGCTTCGCGGAGCTGGAGCGTGAGGTGCGCGCCCTGCACACCTACGACACGCCGGAAATCATCGCGCTGCCCGTCGCCATCGGCTCCGCGCCCTACCTCGAATGGCTCAACGACGTGGTGATGACGCCCTACGGGGCGCGCGCCGCCGAGCGACACGCCGAGTCGCAGGGTGAGGCGACGGATCAGTAGTCGTAGGCGCTCGCGTCGTCGAGCTGGCGCAGAGAGTTCTGGCTCTCGACGACGATACGCACAGCCTCCTCCGGCGAATCCGTGAGGTGCAGGAGATTCAGGTCGGTCTCCGAAATCATCCCCTCCGCAAGCAGCACTTCCTTCGTCCACCTCAGCAACAACTCCCAGTACTGTGAGCCGTAGAGCACGACGGGGAAGTTCCTGATCTTGCGCGTCTGGATGAGCGTGAGCGCCTCGAACAACTCGTCGAGCGTGCCGAAGCCGCCGGGGAAGATGATGAAGGCGGTGCTGTACTTGATGAACATCGTCTTGCGGACAAAGAAGTAGTCGAAGGTGATGGAGCGCGTCTGGTAGGGGTTGGGGCGCTGTTCGAAGGGCAGCTCGATGTTGCAGCCGATGGAGAGTCCACCGGCGTCGAGCGCGCCGCGGTTGGCGGCCTCCATGATGCCGGGGCCGCCGCCGGTGATGACGGCGAAGCCCTCGCGGGCGAGGAGCGCCGCCGTCTCGCGCGCCGCCTCGTACATGGGGCTGTCGGCCGGCGTGCGCGCCGAGCCGAAGAGCGACACGCCGCGCGTGACGGTCGCCAGCTCGTCGAACCCTTCGACGAACTCGCCCATGATGCGGAAGACACGCCACGTGTCCGAACGCTTGAACTCGTCCGCCCGCGGCGACTCCAGCAACTGCTCGTCCTGCGTCACCGCCCGCCCGGCCGCCTCCGTCTTGTGCTTTGCCTTCGTGTGAGCCATAAAAAAAGAGGTCAGAGGTTAGAGGTCAGAGGTTAGTGGAAGACAGTTTTTTACTGACCTCTAACCTCTGACCTCTGACCTCTGTTTTCAGAATGCCATGATGTTGTAACCGCAATCGACGTGGAGCACCTCGCCGGTGATGCCGGAGGAGAGGGGGCTGAGGAGGAAGAGCGCGGCGTTGCCAACCTCGCGGGCCTCGACGTTGCGTTTGAGGGGCGAGTGCTCGGCGTGGTGCTTGAGCATCGTCGAGAGGTTGCCGACGCCGCGGGCGGCGAGGGTGTTGATGGGGCCGGCGCTGACGGCGTTGACGCGAATGTTGCGGGGGCCGAGGTCAGAGGCGAGGTAGCGCGTGCTCGCTTCCAGCGCGGCCTTCGCCACGCCCATGACGTTGTAATGTGGGACGACCTTCTCGGCGCCGTAGTAGGTCATCGAGATGATGCTCCCGCCCTCGGTCATCAGGGGAGCGGCGGCGCGGGCGAGCGTGACGAGCGAGTAGGCGCTGATGTCGAGCGCCATGAGAAAGGCGTCGTGCGTGGTCTCGACGTACTCGCCTTCGAGCGCCTCGCGGGGCGCAAAGGCGAGGCTGTGGACGAGGAAGTCGAGCCGCCCGAAACGCTCGCGCACCACACTGAACGCCTGTTCGACCTCTTCGGGCTTCGTCACGTCACACTGGATGAGCGGCGCATCTGTCCCGGCCGTCAAGCTCTCCACGTTCTCCTTCAAACGCTCGCTCTGGTAGTTGAACGCGAGGCGCGCGCCGGCCTCCGTGCATGCCTGCGCCGTCGCCCACGCGATGCTGCGCTTGTTGGCGACGCCGAAGACGATCCCGAATTTGTTCTCAAGCAGCATTGAAAGTTTCCTCGAATGGATTCATTCCCGCTCCAGTTCCTTGAGCTGCGCCTTCAACTCGGCAGTGCGCGCACGGGTCACGTCCGCGAGACAGAACGAGTGAATCATCGGCCGCATGGAGCCGCCCTCGTATTCGGACGATACGAACTCGCAGTTGCCGTCGCGGTACTTTATCCAAGCCAGCTCCGCCTCCTTCAGCTTCGCGCGCCGGCCTTCGTCGAGCTTGGAGGAGAACTGGTTGTAAATTCGGTTGAGGGCGGCGTCGGCGGCCTGAAATTCCTTGTGGGCGCAGACGTTCATCTCGTACTGGGTGTACTCACCGGGGCAAGGGTCTTTCGCGGCTTGCCGCTTCTTCTGCGCCGGCGCGGCGACAAAGAGCAGGCACAGAGCGGGCAGAAGGCCGAGCACAACTCTCTTCATCTTCGCCTCTTGATAAAACCTTGAGCGGTTCTAGGTTGTTTTGCCCTTTACCATGAACGGGATATGTTGGTCGGCGAGAGCCTCCAGCGCAGCCGCGGGAATCAGGTGCTCACCTGAGTTGAGCACATGGCCGGAGAAGCGCCCGATCAGAAAGGCTAAGGCGCGCTTCTCCGTTTCGCGGTCAGGAAATGTAATGGTCACCATGTCTCACACACCTCGGCGCACTGCGCCCATCACGCGGCGGCGCTCGCCGGCTGGCCCGACATCACGCGCTGGTACTCGCCGCTCTCCACCCACTTGAGAATCTCGGAGACGCGCCAGACGGGGAAGGGGTGCGTCAAGCCGGCATTGATGATGTCGGCCCAGAAGCGGTCGAGCGCCTTCTGGTCGTAGTTCTTCTGGAAGTCGCGCGCCTGTTCGAGAAACTGATCGTAATCGACGCGCGAGGCGAAGGTGCCGCCGCAGAGTTTCATCATGGCGCGGCCGATCACGTCCGGGTCTTGCACGACGAGCAGCGCCGCGCGGTCGCACGAAAGCTCGGCGCGACGCGCCCACGCGAGGATGGCCGCGCGCATCGTGCCCGAGATGAGCTGCGCGATGATGCCGGCGAGGGGCGTGGTGGAGATGGCCGCGTTGGCGAGCAGTTCCAGCAGATGCGCCGCCGTCAGGTAAAGGACGTGCTCGGCGTGGATGTGGCCGACCTCGTGGGCGAGCACCGCCAGCGTCTCCTCGTCGTTGAGGCGTTCGATGAGCGCGGAGTGGAGGACAATGACGGGGCGCTTGACGCCGCCGGTGAAGGCGTTGACGACGGGGTTCTGCTGGACGAACAGCTCCGGCATGTCCACGCCGAGCGTGGAGCAGGCGATCTGGAGCTTGGCGTAGAGGTCGGGGCACTGCTTCGGCGTGACCTTGACGGCGCTCGCCGTGAAGATGATGCGGATGGCCGACTCGCCGGTCACTTCCAAAAGCTTCTTGAGCGCCGAGTCGATGCCGGGGATGGTCTTGAGGGCGGCAAGGGCGCGGCTGTCGGCCGGGTGGATGTACTCGTGCTTGTCGAGTTCGGCGAATTTTTTGTGGGGCTCGCCTGAGAGCGTCAGGCGGCAGCGGCCGCACCGCGCCTGAGCGTTGCTGTTGTCGCGCGTCTGGTTCAACTGCCCGCAGTAGCGGCAGCGGATGGTGTCGTTGTTCTGTTCGTTCACAGGTTGGATGTCAGACATCTACTTCTCCATACCGAAATCAAAGACGTGACAGGTGCTGCTGGAGAGACAAGTTCGCAAGCCTGTTCGGAGCGTTAAGTATCCGTGATGGACGGGCGCGAGGGCAAGCGGACAGGAGCTGTTAGCTATTAGCTGTTAGCTTTCAGCTATTAGCTTCAGTGCCTGAAGTGGCGCAGGCCCGTGAAGACCATCGCGAGGCCGTGCTCGTCGGCGGCGGCGATGACCTCGTCGTCGCGGACGGAGCCGCCGGGTTGGATGACGGCCGTGACGCCGTGACGGGCCGCTTCGTCGAGACCGTCGCGGAAGGGGAAGAAGGCGTCGGAGGCGACGACGGAGCCGGCCAGCGTGAGTTGCGCGCGCATGGCGCCGAGGCGCGCGGAATCGACGCGCGACATCTGCCCCGCGCCGACGCCCACGGTCTGACCCTCGCGCGCGTAGACGATGGCGTTCGACTTCGTGTGCTTGCAGACCGTCCAGGCGAAGAGGAGCGCCCTCGTCTCTTCCTCGGTCGGGGCGCGTCTGGTAACGACCTTGAGCTGGTCGGGCGCGAGCCGATGAGCGTCGCGCGTCTGGATGAGGATGCCGCCCGTGATGCGTTTGAAGTCGAGGCCCTCGGGCGGCTCGGCCGGGCCGGCGCGCAGCACGCGCAGGTTCTTTTTCGACTTCAACACTTCCAGCGCGCCGTCCTCGTAGTCGGGCGCGACGACGACCTCGGTGAAAATCTCTGTCAGGGCGCGCGCCGCCGTCTCGTCGAGAGTGCGGTTGAAAGCGACGACGCCGCCGAAGGCGGAGACCGGGTCGGTGGCGAGCGCGAGCCTGTAGGCCGCCTCGGTGGTCGCGGCCGTGCCGACGCCCGCGGGGTTAGTGTGCTTGATGATGGCGCAGGCCGTCTCCTCGAAGTCGCAGACGAGTTGCCATGCGGCGTCGGCGTCCACGTAGTTGTTGTAAGACATCTCCTTGCCGCCGAGGACTTCAGCGGCGGAGACGCCTCCGCTCTCGCTAGTGACAAAGAGCGCTGCCTTTTGGTGCGGGTTCTCGCCGTAGCGTAGATCAGTTTTCTTCTCGCAGAGCAGAGTGATGTTTTTCGGGAATGATCCCTGGGCTTCGACGCGCAACTCGACAGCTTGTAGCTTGTCATAGTCCGTGACGGTAAAGTCCTCACTCATGCATTGAACGTCCTCCGAGATCAGGTCTCCGGTCTGCATCCTGTTTTTTGCCAGGCCGGGCAGCGTTGAAGCGAGGAAGCTGAAAATGGCACGGTCATACTCCGCTGTAAGCATGAATGCCTGTCGGGCGAGGCGGGCACGCGTCAGGAGGGAGAGCGACCCTCGTTGCGCTTTCAGTTCATCCACGATTTTCTCGTAAGAGTAGGGGGACGAAACGACAGCCACGTCGCCATAATTTTTGGCGGCGGAGCGAATCATCGCCGGGCCGCCGATGTCGATCTGCTCGACGGCCTCCGCGAGCGTGACGCCCTCGCGCTCGACCGTCTGCTCGAAGGGGTAGAGGCTGACGACGACCATGTCGATTGGCTCGATGCCGTGCTCGCGCATGGAGGCGGCGTGCTCGGGGTTCGCGCGCACGCCGAGCAGGCCGCCGTGGACGCGCGGGTGGAGCGTCTTCACGCGCCCGTCGAGCATTTCGGGGAAGCCGGTCAAGTCCGACACGTCGCGCACCTCGACGCCGGCCTCGCGCAAGGCGCGCGCCGTGCCGCCCGTGCTTAAAATCTCGACGCCGTGACCGCGCAGAGCGCGCGCGAAGTCGATCAGTCCCGCCTTGTCCGAGACGCTCAGGAGCGCTCGTCGAATCGGCTTCAAGCCGACCGTGTTCGGTTCAGTCATAAGTTCGTGTCGCCTTCCATTGTCCGACTAAGAAATATTCAGAGCACGTTATCAAAACTATATCTGGGGCCGGGCAAGTCCTCAGCCCGTCATGGCGAAAGAATTATTAACATGGATGGATAGGATGTGCGGGATGAGAAGAGTTGAAAGCTCAAATCTGCTTTGTCTTCATCCTATCCATCCTGCCCATCCATGTTGATTCTTCTATAAGCAGGGGCCGCGCTCAAGGCTCCGGCGTGGCGCTCGGGGGTGGAGCGCCGCCGCCTTCGGGTCGGCGTTCGAGAACGTATGTGTCGCGGAGCGCGCGGACACGGAGTTTGCCCGCGTCCCGTGTCTTGAGACGCACTTCGACGCGGCGCGGGAGGCCGGTGCGCTGCGCTTCACCCGCGTAGTAGCCGAGGACGTACTGAGCGCGGAGGTCGTC
Organism: Pyrinomonadaceae bacterium; assembly: GCA_036380435.1. GTDB lineage: Bacteria > Acidobacteriota > Blastocatellia > Pyrinomonadales > Pyrinomonadaceae > DASQDT01. The sequence continues at coordinate 10,095 of DASVES010000284.1, forward strand.
TTCGATGGCGCGGAAGACGGGCCAGAAGTCGTGCGGCGTTTGTGCGCCGGAAGATGTTTCCGCGTCGCCGACGACGAAGAGTTGACCGCCCGTCTTTAGAGCGAGGTCGCGGAAGCCCTTCGCGGTCGGGCGCGGCCCGAGACGGCCGCCCTGAATCCAGAAGAGCGGCGTGTGGATCACGTAGAAGGCGACGCCCCGCGCGCGCGCCTCGTCGATGACGGCCGAGGGGCGGACGCGGCTGGCCGTGTCGAGGCCGTCGCTGATGAGGATGACGATGCGGCGCTCGGCCGGGTCGGCGCCGGGGGTGTCGAAGACGCGGACGGCGGCGAGAGCGGCGTCGAAGATGGCCGTGCGGCGGTCGGGTAGAGCGACGAAGCGGAAGGCGGCGCGCGCCGCTTCGAGGTCGGCGGTGAAGGGGAGCGACAGAGCGGGCCGCTCCTGAAAGTGGATGACGGAGACGCGCGAACGCTTGCCGAAGCGCGAGAAGAGGGCGAGGGCAGCCTCGCGCTGGCCCGCGATGATGTCGCGCGTGCTGCCCGAGGCGTCGAGGAGGAAGACGAGAGCCACGCGCTCGGCGCCGACGGCGAAGTAGGAAATCTCCACGCCGCTGCCCTCGTCGATGATTTCAAAGTCGGCGGCGGTCAGGCCAGCGACGCGCCGTGCGCGCCGGTCGGTGATGATGACGGGGACGCTGACGAGGTCGGTGTTGACGCGAATCGTTTCGTCCGGCGGGGCGGCGTCGGTCTGCGCGCGTGCGTGTAGGTGTGCGGAGACGAGGGCGGCGAAGAGTGTGGCCGTGACGAATAGGAGGCGGGCGGAGCGCGGCGAATCGGCAATCTGTGGGTTCGCTGCGCCGTTGGAGGCCATGCCGTCAGAGGGCTTAGAACAGGAAGCGCCCGAAGAAGAGAATGCTCAGGATGACGGCAATCGTGATGACGATGATTTTGACGAGGCTCACAACCTTGGTCCTTTCGGTGTGCGAGGCACGCGGGGAAATCCAACGCGTGTGCGGCATTCTATCGACGCCCGTCGTGGCGTGTCAATGCCGGCGTCGGCGGCTGCCCGAGTCGAAAACTACCGGCGTCTGTGCAAAAGTAGATACGCCGCCGAAGTGTTGCTTGTTCCTCGGCAGTTCGAGCCATCCGTGCGCGGCCCCGAGACATCAAAGAAGGGCGTTTCAATCGGCGGTTCTTATTGCTATAATTCCGGCACTTTTGTAAGGTTTTCACAACTCAGGAAGTTCACGATTGCGCGGAAGAGGTCTCAGAGGCAATTTCGGCAGGTGGTCGCCCGCGGCGTCCGTCTTGCTGCTCGTCCTGTTCGCGCACGCCTTCCTCGTCAACGCCACGCACTGCCATCGCTTCGCGCGAGCCGTCGCGCCGGGCGCGGAGCAGGAAATCGGCGTGAGCGGCCGGGAAGACCTCGGTCGCCAGAGCGAGGCCGGCGGAGACGCGCAGTGCGTGCTGTGTCGCCTCCAGCGCAACTTCGTCACGGACTTCCACAGGGTTTCGACGCCGGTCGGCCCAACGCGGCAGGAGTGTCAACCTTACCGTCTGCCGCCGGCCCTCTCCAGCAACGCGCGCGCGTTCTCCGTCCCGCAGGGCCGCGCGCCTCCGCTCGCCTGAATACTCCAACCTACGTATCAGTCCCGGCTCGCCTGTCGCGACGCTGAAAGATAACTCGAACTCGAAGCCGCATGGCCGAAGGGGAGACGCAGTCGCCCGGTGTGGTGGCTGCGTCCGAAACGCTCTGCTTTCGAGTGGGGCGCTCTCCACAAAAGAGTTATTTCGCGTGTCGCCACCCGGACGTTGAAACATCAGTTCGGTGCTTTTCATTCAGGAGTCATATGAAGCGGAAAATATCTCTCACATGCTTGTTGGCCGCGGTCGTCTTGTTATTCGCCCCGGCCCGCGCGCTCGCACAGATGGGCGGAAGTCTCTACAGCCTCCCGCAGACCAACGGCGCCATCAAGGGGACGGTGACGCTTGCCGAGGGCGGCACGGCCCTGCATAACGCCATCGTCACGGTCGTGCAACTGAGGCGTTCGGTTCAGACGGACGAGAACGGGGCTTACGAGTTCACGCCCGTACCGCCCGGCGCCTACACGGTGCTCGCGCACATGGAAGGTTTCCCGGACGCCACGGAGACGGTGACGGTCGCGGCCGGCGCGCCCGCCACACTCGACATCAAGTTGAGTCTCTCCGGCCTCCGCGAGGAGATTACGGTGACGGCGACCGGCACCGAGCAGAGCACCTTCGAGTCGCTTCAATCGGTCACCACGCTCGACACCATCAGGCTCACGGAGGAGAGTCACCCGTCCATCGGCGAGGTGCTCGACAAAGAGCCGGGCGTGGCGAAACGTAGTTTCGGGCCGGGTTCCTCGCGCCCCGTCATTCGCGGCTTCGACGGCGACCGCGTGCTCATCACGCAGGACGGCGCATCCACGGGTTCGCTCGCCTCGCAGTCGGCCGACCACGCCGAGCCGATTGACGTGCTCTCGCTCGAACGACTGGAGGTCGTCAAAGGCCCGGCCACATTGCTCTACGGCAGCAGCGCCGTCGGCGGCGTCGTCAACGCCGTGACGGGCCACGACTACGCGCACGACGGCTGGCGCGGCTATCTAACGGGCGTCGGCGGCACGACGAACAATCAGGGCGGCGCGAGCGGCGGGCTGGAGTACGGCACGGGAAAGTGGATGCTCTGGGGCAACGGCTCCGCGCAGCGCACGGGCGACTACAACACGCCGCTCGGGCGCGTCGAGCAATCGTTCTCACGCTCCGGCAGCGGCACGCTTGGTGTCGGGAGATACGAAGAGAAGAACTTCCTCAATTTCACATATGGTTACGACCGTCGCCGCTACGGCATCCCGTTCGCTTCGTTCTTCGAGACCGGCGGCGAGGAGACCGGCTCGGACGTGAGCATCAAGACGAAGCGGCAAGACTTCAAGTTCAACGGCGGCTTCCGCGACCTCGACACGCCTGTCAGCGGCTTCCGCATGACTGTCGATTACAGCGACTACGGGCATAGGGAGCTTGAGGGCGAAGAAGTCAACACACAGTTCAGCAACAAGCTGTTCATGTACCGCGGCGTCTTCGACCAGCGCAAGCGTGGAAGCCTTTCGGGCAGCTTCGGCTTTTCCGGCTTCCACCGCGACTACGACACGGTCGGCGCGGAAGCGCTGGCGCCGCCCACCACACAGAACAACTTCGCCGTCTTCGGCCTTGAGGTCATCGACTTCGAGCGCGTCAAATTCCAGTTCGGCGGGCGCGTCGAGCACAACTCCTACAACCCCGACGGCCTGCTCGCGCGCTCCTACACCGGCTTCTCGGGCGCGGCCGGCGTCCGCGTCCAGCTCTGGACGAACGGCGCTTTCGTCGCCAACTACACGCACTCGTACCGCGCGCCCGCCCTCGAAGAGCTTTACAACAACGGCCCGCACGTCGGCAACCTGACCTTCGAGATCGGCAACCCGCTGCTCACGCGCGAGAGCAACGACGGCGTTGATTTCTCTCTGCGCCACGAGTCGAAACGCGTCCGCGGCGCGGCGAACTTCTACTACTACAACATCAAGGACTTCGTCTTCCTCGCGCCCACGGGTGCCATCGAGGACAACCTCATCGAGGCGCGCTACGGGCAGGAGGATAGCCGATTCATGGGGACGGAGCTGAACCTTGAGTTGGCCCCCCGCGAGAACCTGTGGCTCACTTTCGGCTTCGACGCCGTTGACGCGCAGTTGAAGGCGTCGGACACACCGCTGCCGCGTATCCCGCCGATGCGCGCTCGCTTCGGCATCGACTGGCGCTACAAGGGCTTGAGCCTGCGCCCCGAGGCGGTCTTCGTAAAAGATCAGGATCAACTGTTCCCGACCGAGACGCGCACGCCCGGCTACGCACTCTTCGACGTGGTCGCCTCCTACACCCTCGCGCGCCCCCACTACGCGCAAATCTTCGCCGTCAACGCCTTCAACCTCGGCGACCGTCTCTACCGCAACCACCTCTCCTTCATCAAAGACCTCGCGCCGGAGATCGGGAGAGGGGTGCGCTTCACCTACACTCTCAGGTACTTCTAGGGCGATTGTCACTTGAGGGAAAACGAAATGTGATTCACCCCAGCGGCGCAAAGGCAAGGATGAAGGATGAGGGATGAATAATTGCTCCCACTTCATCCCTCATCCCTCCGCCCTCATCCTTGCCGTTGCGCCTCCGCGGTGAGTCAGTCTCCCGACACACTCAACTGATAAATGCTATAAACCGTAGTCATATGCCCAGCAAGTTTGGAAAACTCTATCTCATACCACTCCTTCTCATACTCGGCATTACTTCGTCACATGCCCAGACGCTCGACATAAAACTCAGTGTCGCCACGCTCAACCCGCCGCGCCTGCGTGTCGAGGGCGCGCGCACGAATGGAGCGCGGACGTGGTCGTTCCTCAACGTCTACGGGGGCGCGCTCGGTCTCGGCGAGAGGATCGAAAACCTGACCCTCGCGGACGCGGAAGGCAAAGAAGTAGCCGTCCGCAAGCGCGCGCCCGGCGAGTTCGAGGCGGTGCGCGAAGCCACGCGCTTCAGCTACGAAATCAGGCTCAACCCGCCGGCCAACGCTTCGGACGCCGCGCACGTCTCCTGGCTCACAGACGAACGTGGACTATTGATGCTCGCCGACGTACTACCCGGCCCCCTCCGTGACGCGAGAGTTCGTCTCGCGCTCCCGCCCGGATGGTCGGTTTCGACGACCGAGGTCGTGAACTCTGAAGGGACATACGAGATCGCCGATGCGACGCTGTCCGTCTTCCTCCTCGGGCGCGATCTCCGCAGCAACCCTTCGCGCCGCGGGGAGATGGAGTTTGCTTCTGTCATCACGGGCGAGTGGGCCTTCGGCGACGACGTAGCAGCAAGCAGTGCGACTGACATTCTCAAGGAGTACGAAGAGTTGATGGGCGGCGTGCCCCTCAGGCGTGCGCGCATTTTTGTCTTGCCCTTCCCACTGGCGACACCCGCGCAGTCGTGGAGCGCCGAGACGCGCGGCGGCACGGTCGTCATCCTCTCCGGACGCCTGCCATCGAAGACGTTCGCGCTTTCTCGTCTGGATGGCATACTCGCACACGAGTTGCTCCACCTCTGGGTGCCGAATGGACTCTCGCTCGACGGCGAGTACGACTGGTTCTACGAAGGCTTCACGCTATACGAGTCGATGCGACATGGCCTGCGGCGGAACCAACTCACCTTTCAGGATTACCTCAACGCCATAGGCCGCGCATACGACGGCTACAAGGCGGCTCGGGTCGCCGACAAAATCTCTCTCGTCGAAGCCTCCCGCAGGCGCTGGACGCTCGCCCCGTCCTTCATCTACGACAAGGGAATGCTCGTCGCCTTCCTATACGACCTCACGCTAACGCGGCGGAGCGGCGGGAAGAATTCTTTGGACGACGTGTACCGGACGTTGTTTCGCCGGCACGGCTTAAAGACCGCACGCGAAGACGGGAGCCGCGCGGTGTTGAATGCCCTGGGCGGTGTTGGCGGTATGCAGGATTTCGCCAGGCGTTACGTGGAGGGTCAAGCCGACATCGACCTTGCCGCTGAACTGGCGCCGTTCGGCCTCCGACTCGAAGCGACGGGGACGCGCACGCGAGTCGTCGTCAGCGACTCGCTGGATAAATCTCAAAGAGACCTGCTTAAAAAATTCGGCTACAATGAAAAGAGCAGCCCCTCCCCGCGGAGGCCGCGCGATAATTGAGAGCAATCTCGCCAAATCACCTTTCGTGAAGCGAGATTGGCTTCAGATAAAGAGACGAAACGTTATCAAAGGAAGGATGCCGGCAGAGCAGGTGCCGATGATGTTACGAGGTGGCTTGATGAGGATGCTGAAGCAACAGTGCTTGTTACTTCTGCTCGCCGTCCTATCCTTCACGAGTGGGTGCGGGGCGTTGGCCGGCAAGGAGGAGACGGGCGTGGTCATCGCCCGTCGGGCGCAGGTGCGCAGCTCTATGGCCGTGGTCGCCGCCGACCTGAAAGAGGTCGTGCGTGGCGACGTGCTGGAGATTTTGGATTCGATCACGGCGGAAAACGGGGAGCGTTGGCTGCACGTGCGGACGCGCGACGCCGAGAGCATCGAGGGCTGGGTCGAGGCGAGAAACATCATTCCGGAAAACATGATCGAGCGGTCTCGCCAGCTCGCCAAGGAAGACCAAGGCGTTCCACCCCAGGCTTCCGGCCAACTTCGCGCGAACACCAACATCCGCTTCACCCCCGACCGGGGCGGCAATGACAACATCCTGATGAAGTTGGAGAGCGGCGCGCGCTTCTACATCATTGGTTGGAAGCGTGTGGCGAAACCGAAAACCTCGGAGACTTCCGAGAGTGACGACGCGCCGAAGTCGGGCGTCGCGCAGGGGAGGTCGGCGCGGCGCGGCAGGGAAGACGCCGAGCCAAAAGAGACCGAAGACCCCGACGAGCTTTGGTACAAGGTGAGACTGCCCGCCACGCTTTCCCCGGCGCCGGCCGGCTGGGTTCTGGGCAAGCAGGTAGAGTTGACAGTCCCCAGCGACATCATCTTCTACCGCACCGGCCGGGAGTTCGTCGCGTGGCAGAGGCTTGACGGCGAGGGCGAGGACGCGTCGGCCACCACGCACGTCGATAAGGACGCCGCGAAAGAGACGAGACCCGGCAGTTGGGTGATTCTGGAGAAGAGCAGTACGCGTGATAAGACTGAAACCGACGCCCCGGAGTTTGATCGCATCTTCGTCCTCGGTTACGACAAGGATCGACAAGAGCATTACACCGCCTACCGCAGCCCAGACCTCGATGGTCTCCTGCCGCTCAGAGTAGAAGGACAGGGTGATAACAAAATCTTCACCGTTAAGATCAGGGACAACGGACAAACAAGAGACGTTAGGTTCAAAGCATACATCGACTCCAGAGGGCTGCTCAAAGTCGAGTCGCTGGACGAGTTGCCGAAGATTCAAAAGGGCAGGTAAAGGGGCGCGATCAGCGGGCCTCATTGCCGCTTGATGGTTGAAATTTGGATGGTTTCACGGGCCACACATTTTTCTTGCGAGGGCAGTTGACAAATTATTGATTATGCTTATAATGCCCATTCGCCTGAAACACGGCGGTTGACATCTCAGAAATTCAAAAGCGCTTTACCAAGCCGCTTCTCTTTCAAAGCCTTTACGCGAGAGGGAGCGGCTGTTTCATCGGCAGGCAACCGGACGGCCTTTGAAGCATCAAAACTCGACCCATGCTTGACAAGCAAGTAGGGCTGCGGTAAAGTCACCGTTTCCTTGAGACGAAAAATAATCGTCCTTAGGGCAACCGGAAGAATCCTGAGACATCTAAATCCGGATTCGCTGAAGTTGAGTGAAAGCGATCTTTGAAAACTAGATAGAGCGTGTCCCAATAGGATGACCTTTGAGAGCGACGTGGACGATAAAGTCCGCGTACTCAAAACTCGAAAGAGTCATCATCGGACAATGTACTAACCAGTACGATGATGTTCCAGAGAACAAATTCTAACGAGAGTTTGATCCTGGCTCAGAATCAACGCTGGCGGCGTGCCTCAGACATGCAAGTCGTACGCGAAATCTCCCTTCGGGGAGAAAGTAGAGTGGCGCACGGGTGAGTAACACGTGGGTAATCTGCCTTTGGGTGGGGAATAACGACCGGAAACGGTCGCTAATACCGCATAACGCAGCGGCACCTTCGGGTGACAGTTGTTAAAGCGGGGGACGGGCTTTCGGGCCCACCTCGCGCCTAAAGAGGAGCCCGCGGCGGATTAGCTAGTCGGTAGGGTAACGGCCTACCGAGGCTTCGATCCGTAGCCGGCCTGAGAGGGCGGTCGGCCACACTGACACTGACACACGGGTCAGACTCCTACGGGAGGCAGCAGTCGGGAATTTTGGGCAATGGGCGCAAGCCTGACCCAGCAACGCCGCGTGAAGGATGAAGCATTTCGGTGTGTAAACTTCATAAGAGTGGGAAGAATAAGTGGGGGCTAATACCCTTCATGATGACGGTACCACTTGTAAGCCCCGGCTAACTCCGTGCCAGCAGCCGCGGTAATACGGGGGGAGCAAGCGTTGTTCGGATTTACTGGGCGTAAAGGGCGCGTAGGCGGCCACCGCAAGTCGACTGTGAAATCTCCGGGCTTAACCCGGAAAGGTCAGCC
>DASVES010000285.1:0-18180 GCA_036380435.1 Pyrinomonadaceae bacterium
ACTGATCGCCTTGTTCAGGTACTCCCTAACCAGCGCACCATTCGTGCCGTAGTAGCGCACCGAGGCGATGCTTATAGGATTTTGAGCATCCGTGTTCCGGATGCTGAGCGTGGCGCTTAAGTTGATCACGCGGCTTTTATCACGGGCGTAGATGTGCGAATAGACGGGCACGTAAATCGTCTGCCCAACGATCGGAGTGCCCTCGCCTCCCGTTACCACGTTGGATTCAGTCCTCACGGGCGCGGGTTGAGACGCGTCTTGCCGTTCTGCCTGCCGCGACGCGCAGGCAGTCAAGGCGAGAAGATATAGGGTCACCAAAGCAAGCTTTAACATCTCATTGCTCCAATCATGGGGCGGCTACTTTTTCCTTCGTCGCGCGTGAGATCATCTTCCGCCCGGCTTACTCTCTCTTCGACTCAATCTCTTGAGGAGCTTCCGCAACTCGGTGCGGCGCAGCTCGCTCATCAAGCGCGCCGGTTTCCTGCTTACCTTTTCGGCGGTGCAGCTTGTAGCCTCTGTAAAGAAGCGAGAGGGCGATCCAAAGAAGGATGACGGTAACCGGATACACAAGCAGGCGCGGGAAGAACCAGAAGAGAATCGCCAACGCCAGTAGCAGCGCGCCGGCAGTAACCATGATGCGCGCCTCGACGGGTTCGAGCACGCGCCGGTCGGTGAACGCCGCGCCGATGGCGTTGCCGATGCGGATCGCCCCGGCTGCCGCGCGCCCGCCGCTTCCACCGCCGCTCGTCATTACCGGATGGGGGTGAGGCGGCTCGCCGGGCGCACGCACCTTCCGTTTCGCGTCCAAAACGACCTCGGTTGAGTTCTCCAAATCTTGTAGATAGGTCTCTTCCATCAAACGCGCGAAAGATTCGTCTTCAACAACGGCGTCCAGCTCGCAGTTGCCGAACCAACTGGCGATGTTGAGATTCGTCGAACCCACCCGCGCCCAACGAGAGTCGGCGACCGCCGTCTTCGCGTGCAGCATCGTGCCGTTCCACTCGAATACTCTCACTCCGGCTTCCAGAAGGGGACGATAACCCGCCCTCGATAAAGGTCTGAGGAGCGGGATGTCAGTCCCGTTCGGGACGAGCAGGCGCACGTCAATGCCGTCTCGCGCTGCCGCTCTCAAAGCCTGCACGTAGGAGGTGGTTCCGGCGTAGTAGGCGTCCGTCAGCCACAAACGATTCCTCGCCAGCGCCGCGACGAGCTGATCCAAACGCAGCATCCCCGCCGTCGAAGGCACGCTCGCCACGACGCGCAACCTCATATCACCAGCCGGTGCGGGCGCGCCTCTGTCGGTTAGCTCCTGTTCGGGAATCGGTTCACCCATCATCGCCCAGACTTGCGCGAACGCCTGCTCAATGTCCGCGACCGCCGGCCCGCGCACTTCTACTCCCGTGTCGCGCCACGGTTCGATCCGCTTTTCGGGGACGCCGACCCACATCCGCCCGACGCACAAGCCCGTGATGAAACCTACCTGCCCGTCAACCCCGAGCATCTTGCGGTGGTCGCGCGAGAGCCAGCCGAACGGAGAATCAAGGCGCGGCGGGTTGTAACAACGCACTTCGACGCCGCCCGCGCGCAAATGATTCCAGAACTTGCGCGAAGTCTTACCGAAGCCGCCCATCCAGTCGTAGATGAGCCGCACGCGCACGCCCTCCCGCGCTTTGGCGGTCAGCGCGTCGGCGAACATCCATCCCGTTTCGTCTTCGTGAATGATGTAGCTCTCGAAGTGGATGTATCGCTCCGCCGCGCCGATGGCTTCGAGCCACGCCGGGTAATTTTCGCGCGCGTCTATGAGGAGACGAACGCTGTTGCCTGCGACGAGGGGAGCACCGGCCGCCCGCGAAAAGGCTTGGTCGGCAAGTTCGCGCACGGGCGGCACACTCGCCTGCTCTTTTCTTTCGCGTTGTAAGGTGGTGCTCATCGCCTCCCCTGAGCACGAAGTCAACTGAATAGGAGCAAAGGCGAACGCTCACCTGAGCGTTCGCCTTACCGTTACTGGAACCGGAAGCCTTACTGCCTTCGGTCTGCCGAATCACCAGCCTATGAGGCAGCTCGACAACTCACGCCCGGCGCCCCACCTTAACGTGGCGGCGCGCCCCCTACCGCCTGACGGTACTTGTTATAGAGGTCAGCCAGCCGGTCGGCGGAGGCCGGGTCGCTGCGCGCCAGCAGCGTGATCGTGTCGTCGCGCGTGTCAATAAATATCGAACGCAGAGTGTTTTGTTGCGTCTCGTTGAAGACTGAATCGCGCCCGCGCTCGATCTCCGCTCGCAAGTTCGTGAAGAAATCGCTGGCGGCTTGGCGGGCAGGCTCATACTCGCCGCGTCTGGCGTCAATCGCGGCGTTCGCCAAAGTGTTCTGCAAGGTGCTGATGCGTAGCGCGGCTTGCGCCGCGTCACGCTCGCGGGCGCGCTCACGCGCCGTCATCCACATGGGGACGAGTCCGACCAGAAAGACCACGAGCAACACCGCGGCGTAGAGTATCAACCGCCTGACGCGCTCGTTCTGCCAGATGGAATTGCCGCTGCTCCGGCTCGTCGGTTCAGTCTCTCTTGCGCTACTCATGTAGTTTCTCCTCGAATGAAATGTTTAATTCCCTTTCGTTGCTACGGCGCGCCTTCGCTTACCTCTAGCGGGCCGCGGCTCATCGAGCGGCAGGTCAACCATCATGGGCGCGTGGTCGGAGATGCGATCCGTCAGGGCGTCGTTTAGGCTCTTCAGCGTCCGCCCGAAGTGCGGGGCGAAGCGGTGCGGCTGTTCATCGTCGTCGGGTTCCGTGAGCGCGAATGGTTTGACGAAAATCCAGTCGAGTTTGAACTTGCCGACGAACGCCACTGTGCGCTCCACCTCGTATGTCGTAATGAACCCCTTATCGCCCCGCTGGTTCGAGTTCGCCAAGGTGTCGTCCTTTTCGCCGACGGAGCGTCCGCGCTCGCCGCGAAAATCGAAGGCGCCCCCGTCCGCGAAGCGGAAGTCTTTCAGGCGGTCGAAGAACCCGGCTTCGGGGTTAGAGGCGACGAGCGGGATGCTGCGCACGGTCGGGTCGGCCTGCTTGCGGTAGGTGTTCAAGCCCCCGAGCAGCATTGTCGGCAGCTTGATGCCGGTCAGGATTCCCAGTCCCTGCTTGATCCAGAAATCTCTGCTGCCGAGCCGTTTCTTCAACAGACGCTCCGCCGAAAGCGGCGTTCCGTCCTGCGTCGAGGTGTTCATATCACCGGCAACGACGACCGTGCCGGCAGTGTCTTTGATCCGCGCGAGAAGTTCTTCGAGCTGTTTGCGGCGACCTTCGGGCTTGGTCTTGTCTTCCAGATGCGTGGCGACGACGACCAGCCGCCCGCCGGGGATGCGCTCGTCGGCGATCTCAGCCGTCAACATCATGCGCCCCCCGCGCCGTACTTCCCGTCGAATTTTTTCCTGAAACACCAGCTCGCCCGCCTTGCGCTTGCCGGCTTCGAGCGGTCTGACGCTTTCCAGTTCGTCTTTGTACCAATCGTGCGGCTGTTGCTCGAATGGTTCGAGCCGGACGTTCTCTAACGGGAAGCGGCTGAGGATGGCGTTGCCGTGCAGTCCCCGGTAGCGCCCTCGGTTAACGCTGATCTCCGCGATGAGTTTGGCGGCGTCTTCCGGCGGCAGTTCTTCAAACTTTTCCAGCCCCAGCGCAATCGGGTCAACCTCGACGAACTCGACGCCGTAGGCGTAGTTCATCCCAAGCGCAGACGCCAAATCCTCGGCCACGTTGCGGTAGTCCGTGCGCCTCATCCCGAAGTCCACTTCGTTGAGCACGATCACGTCCGCCTGCTTCAGAAGCTGAACCTGCTGCAAGATCAGTCCCCGCTTTTCACTTCCTCGGGGGTATTCGGACGAATCTATTAGTCGGGCGAAGGCTGCCGCGTCGGTGAACGCGAGCCTGATGGCTTCGTACTCTAGTCCGCGCTCGATGTTCCACAGGGCGACCCGCAGGAGCTGTCCGAGCTTCGCCGTGCTCGGCAGGAGCGGCCTCACCCCGCGCGCCGTCGCGGCGTTGCTGACGAACGGCGTCGTCAGCAGAAGACGTAGCTTGTTCTGCAAAGCCTCAGGCGGTGTCTCCTGCTCGTAGAGTTGGACGAGTTCGTCGTAGGTGAGCAACTCCGGCGCTTGTTGCCGCGCGGCGGCCGCGACGGGAATCAACAGACACGCGAACGAAGCGAGTAGCAGGAGCTTGAATTTCAAGGCGGGGCCTCTCCGCGCAGGCCACGGATCTGCGAGCTTCTGTTTCTTTTGCCGATTTCCTGTCACGCGCACTCGATTGTAGTCTCCGAAGTAGTGTGCCGGATTGACGATTCGCCGGGGCCTGGTGTTCTCCAGATGCGGCAGACCACCTCCCCGGCCGGCCGAATTGCTACCCGCAGCCCTCTCGATCCTGCTGGAAACGGATGCAGCAGATTAGCCGAATCCGAACGGGGCAGTCTTTTCTCATCTTGACTTTTATTTTCTAATCTTGACTCTTTGTGTGTGAGCTTTCCCGGTGCGACAGGGCGGGCGCGAATATTTTCAGGTCGTTTGTGGCAGGCGGGCTCGGTACGTCGATGAACGCTTCCCGGATGATCGCCGCGGGATGCTCCTTTGGGAGGACCCCGCGGCGATTCATACTTGCGCTTCTTCGACTTCTTCGTCTGGCGTCTTCATCTTGCCAAGACGGCCGAAGAGCTTCGCAAACAGAGCGTAAATGCGCTCTGACTCTTTCGCCAATAACGGCGAAGCGCTCGCCAGAATCAACACATACAGAGCGGCGAACGGCTGCAAGACCGCCATCAAGCCGCCGGCGAGAGCAAGGTTGACGATGATGATGGAAAACTCGCCGCGCGCGAGCAAAGTGAACCCGGTGTTGAGCGAGCCGACGGTTGACAGTTTGGCGCGCCTGCCGACAATCAATCCGGCGATGATGACGCCGACGAGCGAAAGCAGCGCCGCACCCGTAGCCAGCCACGCCGCTCCTCCCAAAGTGAACGGGTCAATCGAAAGACCGAAGCCGAAAAAGAAGATCGCGCCGAAGAAATCGCGGAACGGCACGACGAGTCGCTCCATTCGCTCGCTGTGCTCGGTCTCGCCGAGGATCAACCCCAGAAGCAGCGCGCCGATAGATTCGGCGACGTGAATGGTCTCGCCGAGTCCGGCGAGGAGGAACAGGCAGGCGAAAACCACGACGACGAAGACCTCGTTCGAGGAGATGCTCAGAAGGCGGTTCAGGAGTGGCGTCGCCCACCTCCCGGCCACCATCAGGCCGATGATGAAGCCGAGCGCGATGCCGCCAGACGAGAGAACTCCGCCGAGCGAGGTCGCGCCGCTCAGCACGATGCCGGAGATGAGTGACAGATAGACGGCGAGAAAAACGTCCTCGAACATCGTGATGCCGAGTACGATTTGGGTTTCGGGATTCGCCATGCGCCGGTAGTCGAAGAGGACTTTGGCGACGATGGCGCTCGACGAAACGGTCGTCAAGCCGGCGATAATCAGCGCCTCGCGCAGAGGAAAGCCCGCGAGATAGCCGAAGGTGAACCCGACGGTGAAATTGATGCTGACGTAGATCGTACCGCCCACGAGGATTGAGCGCCCCGCTTCGATCAAACGCGAGACGTTGGATTCCAGGCCGAGGTAGAAGAGCAGGAACAGGACGCCGATGCGCCCCATGTATTCGATCAGCGAACCGGTCTCGATGAAGCGGAAGTCGAAGACGCCGAACTGCGGGGCGTGAGGCCCGACCGCCATGCCGATGATGATCAGGAATGGGATGTTGGACAGGCCGAGTCTGTGGGCGAGCACGACAGCGAAAGCAATCAGCACCAGCGCCAGGCCGATTTCTAAGATGATATTATCCACCGGCTCAACCCGCCCTTCCTTCGACCAGCAGGCGCTTGACGGCGTTGATCGTGCTGCGGTCGCCCGCGAGGATGAGCGTTGCGCCTTCGTTCAAGACGGTGTCGGCTTCAGGGTTGAGGCGCTTCGTTTGGTCTGCTTCAAGTATCGAGACGATGGACGCGCCCGTCGCGGTGCGAACCTGAAGGTCGCGGATAGTTCTGCCCACGCACGCCGCTCCTTTTTCAATCGTGAACCACTCCAGCACGAGGTCTCCTAAGATGACCTCCGCCATCGGGAGGCTTCGCGGCACGTATGTCAGCCCGCCGATAATCCCGGCGATCTGCCGCGCCTCGCCGTCGGAGAGCCTCAAGACCGAGGCCGGGCGCTCCAGATTGCGGCGCGTGAAGTGATACAGCTCGCGCGTGCCGTCGTCGTGGATCACGACGACCAGCCGGTCACCGCTTATAGTCTCTACCTGAAACTTGCGCCCGACGCCGGGGAGAAACGCTTCGCTGATGGTGGACATGACCTTGAGACCTTTCCGCGCCTCTCCGGGATAATCTGAGACCCGGCGCGTTGACTACATCATTAGCTGTTCTTCAGTATCACAACACGTTTTCATAAATTTCACATGGGAGACTTGGTTTGCGGCGTCCCCCGCGCGAAATCATCTCATGCGTGCGCCCTACTACTATCGTAAGAGAGAAGTTTACGCCCGAACTTACTTGCCGGCGACGAATAAATCCGCGTCATCCCCTGCCCGGACTTCCGCCGCTTCGGCCTTCTGTTTGTCCCGGCGCGAACCCGTAGCCGTCCGCATAAGAGCCACAGTAGTTATGAACACAATGGCGGGTATCAACATTATCTCTAAATCGACAATATTCTCTAAGCCGTCTGCGACGTGAAGCCGCTCGTAGGCCGCAAGGGCCAGCAGCGCCAGCCCGTCGAGGACGAAGAGCACGCCGAGCGCGAAGTGGAAGATCGTCAGTGGCTTTTCCCCGTAGGATCGTGATCGCGTGGAGCGATCCTTAGAGTAGAGCGCACGCACTCTCGACACGTGGTCGAAGCACAGCCAGCCGAAGAAGAGCGACAATGTCCCGACAGCTATCTCTAACATGACCCGCAAACTTCTCCCGATTTATCAGTGTCACCTTTTTAGCCCAGGTACGGGCGGCACTCTCGCCCCGCAGCGTGCGCGCTTAACCTCGCTCATCAACTTCTCTTTCGGCACGACCTGCCCAGCGCCCGCACTTCGGACACCACCTCGTCAACATCTCCAGCGTCGTCCTTGCCGTCGTCTCGGCAATAATCCATCCAAAGATCGGGTTCATCTCACTCCCCTCCCTCTATTTTTATGAGCAATCCCGAGCGCACGACCTCGACCGAGCAGGTCGCGTTCGTCACCAGCGCCGCCGAAACGCCGCCCAAGCCCGATCTCTCGTCCGGGTGATCCAGCCCGTGTGAGCCGACGAAGATGGAGTCGGCTGCCCACTCGCGCGCCTCGTCTATCAGCACGCGCCGCGGGTCACCTTCCCTGATGACGACCGATGCGTCCAACCCTTCATCGAGCAACACCACCCGCGCCCCTTCTGCCATCAGGTGCGCGTTCACGGGCGGGCCTTCATTGCAGCCCGTGTACAGTTCCTCCAACCTCGGCTTGATGTCGGTTATCCTCGTGGGGCCGCTCCCGTCGTCCACCACGATAAGGCGGACCTCGGTTCCGTCAGGCCACGCGCGCATCCCCACGGCACGTACCGCCCGCGCCGCGCCGCGCGACCCGTCCACGCCGACGATGATGCGCGGCGGAGCCACATCGTTTTTCTCGACCCCGCGCCGTCCGACGCGAACCGAGCAGCGAGCATTGGTGGCGAGCGCTTTCGACACGCTGCCGAGGAAGAATCGCCCCAAGGCAGAGCGCCCCTGCGAGCCGACCACGACCAGGTCCGGTCGCCACTCTTCGGCCTTTCGCAGCAACTCCCGAGAGGGTGAACCCTCTAAGACCTCGGCGCGCACTTCCCAGCCGGGGAAGTATGATCGGACGCGCCTGCTCGCTTCCGTCGCAAACCCCCGCGCCTCTGCGAGCAGCCGCGCGGCCTGCTCCTTTGCCACAGCGATGGCCGAGGTCACCCTGCGCGCTGTCAGCGCGGTTCCGGCGACCTCGGCCATCGGTGTAGAGGTGCTCACCAGGCCGTCGCCCACCGAGACGATCAGGGCCTCGGCCTCGCGCGGCAGACCGGCGCGGCGCAAGTCATCCAGCGCGGCGTCGGCGTAAGCCGAGCCGTCGTATGCGATCAACACTTTCATTCGGTTTCCCATAACTCACCATCCCTCCTTGCGCGTCGCCCGTCGCCCTTGCCGTTAAAAGGGCTTCTCGTTTTCTCAACCCTACTCCGGCGGCGCTCGCTCGCCTCCAGCCACGCGTACCATGCGAACAGGAGTACCAGCAGAATCACCGCCACGATGATTGACTTGAAATCCATACCGCCTCCGTCTTCATCAACAACCTGATCCCGCCAGGGCCTTCAAGCTGCATCCTGACGCTTTCGTTTTGTCGCGCCGCGCGCCTGATCGAGGGAGGGAGTAGTTGTCAACTTGTTGTCATCGGCTACGGCCGCCCTTTCATTTAGAGTTGACTCGGTTAACTCCTTATCCCTACCTTCCAAGTCCGAGAACGCGACGACGAGCAGCAGCCCGCACATGGCGAGCGTCGAAAGCACGTAAAGGAGCGCGGTCTGCTCCCAGTAGAGCAGGGCGGAGACGAAGGCCGCCGCGCTCAAGACCCGGATGAGGCTGCCGCGCCGTCCCTTTCGCCCTCCCGGTGTGTTAATTCTCCGACTCAATTGACCACCTCCCCCGCTTGCGGCGCGCCCGAGTCTCTCTGACCTTCGCGCCCGCGCGCCGCCGTAAGGCGCTCGTCACCCCTTCCCCCCTGATTGCTTAGGGGCTTGCTTCGGCGGGATGGTGGCCGCGCACCTCTCGCACGCCACGGCCTCGAACAATTCCCCCTCCGAAGTAAGCTGATTGTGCCCGCATTGCGGGCAACGGCGTGTCAGCATCCTGCGCCGTGTTTCGCCGTATGCCCGCGTCGCAACCAAAGCATGAATCATCTGTCCAACCTCCTGCTGCCTGCTGAATTAACCATCTTCAGCTTAGTGGATGCGGGGCTGGCGAAAAACCGTGACATCACCCGACTCGTCTAGGTGTTTTCACGTGCTCCGCTTCCGCTTAGGGTTGCACCGACGGAGAGTGGGGGACGCCCGCCAGCGTCGAATTCATGAATGAAGTAGCCGGTAAATATGAAGGGAGTTGATGAGGTGAAGAAGCTGAAGGGCGGAGACAAAGCCGCGCCAGAGTGGGCGGCAGGTTAGCCGGACGCACCGCGCCCGAGCACGTGGCGCGCGATCTCGACGCGGTTGCTCCAGCCTTTTTTAGAGAGGATGTTGCTGATGTGCCCTTCGACGGTGCGGACGCTCAACCCCAGCTCGGCGGCGATCTCTTTGTTGCTCAAGCCGTCGGCGACCAGACGTGCGACGCGGGCTTCGGCGTCGGTGAAATCTTCGTCGGGAGCGTAGTGCGACGGCGAACTCTCTTCGCCTTTCGCGGTGCTCACGAGCCGCGCGAGTTCGGCGCCGGTGCGCTCGGCGCGGCTGAGGAGATTAGAGACGACGGCGAGCAGCTCCTCCGGGTCGAAAGGCTTTGTGAGGTACGCGTCAACGCCCGTGCGGAGGCCCGCGATGCGATCTTTCCGCTCGCCTTTCGCGGTGAGGAAGATGATGGGGATGAGTTCGGTGCGCGGGTTCGAGCGCAGTGCGCGCGCGAGTTGATAGCCGTCCATGCCGGGCATCCGTATGTCACTGATGATTAAGTCCGGCACGCCTCTCTGGATCGAGACGAGCGCCTCGGCGCCGCTCCGAGCGGTCGTCACCTCGTAGCCTTCTTCCCGCAGGGTGACGGCGACGGCGCGCAACAGTTTCGCCTCGTCGTCCACGACCAGCAGTCGTTTAGCCATTTGACAACCCCTCTCGCTTCACAGCGCCACTCGCCAGGGACTCAGCAGGCGCTTTGACAGAGCTTGTCGCCCACCCACCCTCGTCAACATTAGCTTCATCATCAGTTTCATCCCGCCACACCGGGAGCCGCAAAGTAAAAGTGCTGCCGCGTCCGACCCGGCTGCTCGCCTCAATCGAGCCGCCCATTCCTTCGACGAGCACGCTCGCCAGGTGAAGGCCGAGACCGATGCCGGGCACTTCCTGCTCGTCCAGGTGGCCGGCGCCGTCACCCGCCCCGGCGCGGCCGCGATAGAAGCGGTCGAAGATGCGCGGCAAGTCTTCGGTGCGTATCCCGACGCCGGTGTCTTCGACCTCAATCGCGACGCGCCCGCCGTCTTCGTCACGGCGGGCGCGCAAGATTATGCGCCCGCCGTCGGGCGTGTACTTGATCGCGTTCTCGACGACGGCGCAGAGCGCGCGGCGGAGCGCGCTCTTGTCGGCGCGGACGGGCGGCAGGTCGGAGACTGGTCCGACTACGAGCTCCTGATTGCGCTCGACGGCTGCGGCGCGCTCGATCTTCTCGCAAGCCCGCAACGCCTCGCCCACGTCAACTCGCGCAGCCCTAATCTCGACGCCGCCCACTTTAACGCGCGACAGGTCGAGCAGGTTGTGCACGAGGTCAATCTGCCGTTCGCACTCCGAGGCGATGTCTTCGAGGTACTCGCGCCGCTCTTCTTCGGTCGGATTCTTCCTCAAGAGCACGCGCGTCAAAGTCTTAATCGTCGTCAGCGGCGTGCGCAGCTCGTGCGAGACGGCGGCGAGGAACTCGTCCTTGACAACGTTGGCGGCCTCGGCTTCACGCCGCGCCTGCTGTTCGAGCGCGAGCGCCCTTTCACGCGCCGCGCTGAGAGAACTGATGATGAGCGCCGCCAGTGTGAAGACGCCGAGTTCAAGCAAGTCCTCCCCGTTAACTTTGAAAGAATACGCCGGCGGAAAAAAGAAGAAAGCGCCGACGACCGCCGAGAGCGCGGTGGCGAGCAGCCCCGCGCCCAGCCCGCCGCGCCACGCGCTGAACATGACGGCGGCAAGGTAGGCCGACGAGACATCCATCTCGACGTAGCGCGTGGCGAACATCGTCAGCACGAATACCGCCCCTACCGACCAGACCGCGATCAGGTAGCGACGCAGTTTCTTGCCCGTATTTTCGCCCAAGGCGCTCACGAAACTTTTTCCCCACCGGCGTCACCCGTTGCGGCAGTGGATGAGCCGCCGGCGTCTTCCTCTTCCTTCTCCGCCTTACGTCGTTTCACTCCGAGCACCCAGCCGGGCGGGTCGCTCGCCGGGAAAGAATCTTGCAGGTCTCTGTCTATCTTCGCTTCGATCCTGTCTTCGCCCCCCGCGCCAGTCGGCAGCCCTTCCCTTTGCTTCTTCTGCTTAGACTTGCTATCCATCTTTCCACCTCCGTTCGGCATGCGGTTATTAGTAGCGCTTTCCTAACGTATAGGACAGCGACGCAGCCGCGATCCACCGTATGGAAAGCGCCGTTTACAACGCGCCTCCCCAGATAACTGGGGGCGACAAAGGTCAGCCATTGAGCTGAAAGATTGATCGGTTTTTGTCTTACCAGCTTAATAAGCGGTCGGACTCTGCCTTGACTACCTGGTAGCACTCACAAACGAACTCTTCCAATCCTCCCCTATCGAGGATAGTAATTACCCCGCGTGAGTAGCGAATCAGCCCGGCGTTTTGCAGGATGATCGCCGCCTCGCTGACCCGGGAGCGGCGCGTGCCGAGCGTCTGCGCGAGGAACTCTTGCGTCAGCCTAAGCTCAACTCCTCCAACACGATCCTGACACAACAACAGCCAGCGCGCTAATCTCTCGCCGAGATTATGATTGCGGTTGCAGGCCGCCGACTGGGAGACCTGCTTGAGCAGCGCCAGCGAATAGCGCAGCAGCAGGCTTTGCAGTTTGCCGCCGCGCTTGAGTTCTTCCTTGAGCTTCCCTGTGCCCATCCGCATCGCCCCGTCCGGGATCTGCACGATGGCATGATTTTGAGAGACGTCGTCTCCCATCACGACGGAGAGACCGACCATTCCCTCATTTCCTACTAAGCCGACTTCGACACTCGTCCCCCCTTCCATGTGGGTGACGAGCGAGACGACGGCACCGTTTAAGAAGTAGACATATTTGATGCGGCCTTCCATCTCGTAAAGAGTCTCTCCGACGGGCATAGAGACCAGCTTTAAATGTGGAAGCAGGCGGTTATATTCTTTAGTCGGCAGGGCAGCGAGAATCTTATTCTGGGGTGTGGGTGGTCTGGCTGATTTAGGCATCGCATCTCCTTGCTTTCCGTTCGCGCGGGGAACACAAGCTGTAGCAGGGGAAGATGCGTCGTGAAGGCAAGTCCTGATGTCGCAAGCTGGGTTCTGAAAGAACAGTAACGGCTTCAATATTGCGTCACTTTATCACACCGGCACTGCCATGTCGCACTTCCGCGCACATGGCTATGCACGAATTCGGGAGTATAACCTTGACTCCCTACTATGCAGGGCATAGACTCCCCGTCATTAAGCTTGTTTCCTGCTGAAACTTTAATCCTTCAACGTAGGACAGCACCTACCTAGAAGCCTACGTTCCAGCCTTAATCTTTCTCCAGCCAACACCCTTAATGGCGTGAACGTTGTGTACGTCGGCTTTCTTGGACGCAGCGCAATCCCAAGAACGCGAAACCTCCAAGCTCTCTCGCCGGAAGGAAGGGAGGAGGACATGATTAAGGTAAGAACGGCAGGCGGGCGCGGAAAAGCTCTGACCAAGGGTGGTGACGGCCGTCGCACATTTTCACAAGATAGGATTTTAGTCTCCGTCAAGGACGGAACCTCCAAGCCATTGTTCCCTTCCGACGAGCCTTCTTTGACGAGCACTGCCTGCGCTTGGGGCGGACTCCTTGTGGAACATCATCGCCTGCCGCCCGCAGAATTCCCGGAACGCGTCGCGACCAGCCATCTCGTCGCCTTGCATCTGCGTCCGGCAAAATTGGAATGGTTTCTCGGCGGACACCCGCAGACCAGGCGCATGACGCGCGGCAGCATCGACATTGTCCCGCAAGGCACGCTCTTGGGAGGTTACAGTCGGGATGAGACGGAGTTTCTGATGATGGCGCTCGATCCGTCATTCGTCGAGCGCGTGGCGAGCGAAGCGGGTGTGGCAATCCCTATTGAATTGGTCAGGCATCTCGGAATACGCGATCCGCAGATCGAACACATCGGCTTGGCGCTCAAGGCGGAACTCGAAACGGGCTGCCTTTCCGGCCGGCTTTACGGCGAATCGCTCGCCGTCGCGCTGGCGGCTCACCTGCTCGGCAAGTACGCGGCGAATGTTCCCAAGACTCACAGCGACAACGCCGCCCTTCCCGCTTACAAGCTGCGGCGGGTGATCGAGTATATCAACGACAATTTGACTGAAGATTTAACGCTCGCCGAAATCGCTCGTGTCGCGGGGATGAATCCGCATTACTTCTCCCGCGCGTTCAGACAGTCAACCGGCATCCCGCCGCACAGGTATGTCATCAACTGCCGGGTGGAGAAAGCCAAGAGATTGCTGGCAGACGATGAACTGCCTCTGGTAGAGGTCGGGCTGACGGTCGGCTTCCAGAACCAAAGTCATTTCACCACGCTCTTCCACAAGCTGACGGGCGTGACGCCGAAAGCCTACCGCGACGAAACTTAGTCGAAGTCCGTTTGTGCCGTTTCAACTCCCTCCCCCAAGAAACTTCCCCAACCTTAAACCCTCCCTGAGCAAAGGCTCGCCCGCCCTGCCATCCATTCAGGCTCACACGAGAAAGAGTCAAGATTAGAAAATAAAAGTCAAGATGAGAAAAGACTGCCGATGTGGACTCGGCTAGAGTTGCAATCTCTCCTCCCAGTGGAGCGGCTGCGAGTCGCCGGCGATTTTCGGCGCTGGCAGTTTGCGGCGCTTTTACCAAAGCGCCAACAAGAAAAAGACGACAGACATTGAGGAGAGCTAAAGATGGACGGTGCGCTCGTGAAAGAAGGCGGCGTGTCATGCCTCGTTTTGCCGGTCGGCGCGCGCGATCACGCGCAGGGCTCTATGGAAGCGGCTGTCACGCTGCTCGAATACGGCGACTTCGAGTGTGAGCATTGCGCCGAAGCCTTCCCCGTAATAATGAAGATCAAACGGTGGCTGCACGGTGCGTTGTGCTACGTGTTCCGCCACTCGCCCGCCGCCGAGAAACACCCGCACGCGCTCCGGGCGGCGGAAGCGGCGGAAGCCGCCGGAGCGCAAGGGCGCTTTTGGGAGATGCATGATTTGTTATGCGAGCGCAGTCCTGCCATCGATGACGTTCACCTGAAGCGCTACGCGCAGGAATTAGGTCTTGACCTGGAACGCTTCGAGCGTGAAATGCGGGAGCGCGTTCACCTGGGAAGAGTGCGTGAAGATTTCGAGAGCGGCGTCGCCAGCGGCGTCAGCGACACGCCGGCGTTTTTCATCAACGGCGTGCGGTACGAAGGTGAGGCTGACTTGGACAGCCTGCTCGCGGCTATTGAGGAGGCTGGGACATCAAGTCATGGGTGACTCCGAGATAAATTGAACGTGATTCTCCAAAGGGAGAGGTTATCGCTGAAAGGAGCGAGAGATGATCAGCGACAGTTCATACTAAAGCGAAGCAGTTCGACCTGAGCGGCCTCAACGGCATCTACGGTCGAGTTCGAGTATCAGCGTGAGGGCGAGGATGAGGAAGTTGAGATCGAAGTGAAGTGGAAGCGGCGGTAACGACACATGAGAAGCATCCCGCGAAAAAATTCACTCGTCACCGTGATACCTAAACCTGCGCGTGCGTGGGTAGGCGTCTTACTCGCCTGTTTAGCTCTCGCCGCTTGTTCGCAGGCGACGAAGAGGGCCGAGGATGCGAGCAGCAATCGCGGTTCTGCCGCGTCAACTCAAGCGACGCCCGCATCAGCCAACACGGCTCAGGCCACCCCTTCATCCGTCGCGCCGAGTCCGACGCCGGACGTTGCGCCGCTGAAGATCCCGGAGAGAGTGGCTTCGGGCGAAGTCACCGAGTCAGGCGGGACGTGGAACAGGGCGGTGCAAAGCATCACCTACGTGAGTTCCGCCGACAACACGCGCCAGCCGATGATGTTCTACAAGCCCGAGACGGATGAACCGAGACCACTGCTCGTCGCCCTGCATTCTTGGAGCGAAGATTACCGACAAGCCGAGAGCGTCATCTACTCCGAGTGGTGCGTCGCCAACGATTGGGTCTTCATTCACCCGAACTTCAGGGGAGCGAATACGAGACCGCAGGCTACGGGGTCGGAGCTGGTCATCGGAGATGTTCTGAGCGCGATTGATTATGCGAAAGCGAACGCCCGCGTGGACGAGAGCCGCATCTACGCGGTCGGCTGGTCTGGCGGCGGCTACCTGGGACTGCTGCTGGCTGGACGTCAGCCTGAGATTTGGGCGGGCGTGTCGGCGTGGGTGCCGATCTCGGATTTGAACGCGTGGTACGAAGAGAGCAGGCGCTTGGGGACGAAGTATGTCAGCCAGATTGCGGCTTCGTGCGGCGGCAGACCCACAGGCGAGACGCCGGCAGCGGCGGAGTGCCGGAAGCGTTCGGCGCTCACCTACCTTGAGCGTGCCCGCGGTGTTCCGATTGACATCAACCACGGCATCCGCGACGGGCGCAACAACGACGATCCAGTACCCATCGGCCAATCTCTGCGCGCCTTCAACCTGCTGGCAGCGCCTCAAGACCGCTTCACGGAAGAGGAGGTCGCATACTTCACGCGCGAGGCCCAGGTCCCGCCCGCTTTGCGAAGCGAAACGTCAGACCCTTCATACGGAGGTCTGAGAATACTTTTCCGGCGGCAATCAGGAAACGCGCGCGTCACCGTCTTCGACGGCGCTCACGACAAGAACACCGAAGCCGCTTTCAGATGGCTGAACCGGCACAGGAGAGACAGATAGCCGCGAGGTGAACTTAAATGTTTGAGTTATTCAAAAGCATCATCCCGTATATCACGCCGATATTTGTGATTTCCACGATGCTGAACGTCGGTTTGACGCAGAAATTATCCGACGTTATCGGGCATTTGAAAAATTATCCTTTTGTTCTAAAAATGCTCGTCGCCAACTTCATCGTCGCGCCGCTCGTGATGTTGTCGATGCTCTATGTCGCGCCGTTCGAGCCGACGCTCAAAGGCGGACTGCTGATTTTCTCGATGTGCGCGGGCGCGCCGTTTCTCATCAAGCTGACGCAGACGGCAGAACAAAACCTGGCGCTCGGCGCGGCGGTGATGATGCTTTTGATCGTCGGGACGGTCGTTTATGTGCCGATTGTGCTGCCGTTGATTTTGTCGGACTTGACCGTCGATGCCTGGGCGGTCGCCAAATCGCTGACGACGCAGATGCTTCTGCCGATTGTCGTCGGAATGCTGGCTGTGCAGTTTCTGCCTGCTTTATCCAGAAGAGTGCAGCCGTGGGTCGGTCGCTTAGGCAACATCACTTTATACGCTTTAATCGCGGCCACTTTAATCGGCTATTTGCCCGGCATGTTCGGCATCGTCGGTACGGGCGCGATTCTCGTCGGCTTGGCGTTCGTCCTGGCGGCGTTCGGCTTAGGTTATCTGACGGGCGCGGGGAAAGATCATCTTGAGGATGTCGGCGGTTTAGGCACGGCGCAGCGTAACACCGCCGCCGCAACGATTATCGCCGTGCAGAATTTCAGCGATTACCCGGACGTTCTGGTGATCATCACGCTCGCCAACACGCTCGGCATCGTGATGCTGATGTTCATCGCTAAACGGCTGAGCCGCGACAACAAGGTGGAGATAGTAACAGTCTGAACATTCATCGGACTTCCTCCGATTCTGCCTGAAGAAATCGCGCCGGGGGAAGGTATGACCGGAGAAGCAGCCGAAAATCACAGGGAGGAAGTGACGGAGAAAAGGAGACGGACATGAGCCAACGTTCACCGCTGAAAATCGTCTGTTTGATAATCCTGGTTACAAGTGCGGTCGCTCTGTCGCCGGGGGGCCGGACGACGGGCAAGGCACAGGGAACCGCCGCCGCTAAGGAGCGCAAGGGCTGCGATAAGGGCGACGGCGGTCTCACGCTGCCCGCAGGATTTTGCGCCTCGGTGTTTGCCGACAACCTCGGGCGCGCGCGTCATCTCACCGCCGCGCCCAACGGGGACGTTTACGTGAACACCTGGAGCAGTACGTACACCAATCTGAAGAACGCGCCGGGTGGTTACATCGTGGCCCTGCGCGACACCGACCGCGACGGCAGAGCCGATATGGTCGAGCGTTTCGGCCCCGCGCATCAGGACGGGAAGGCGGGCGGCGGAACCGGCATCGCCGTGCATCGCGGCGCGCTGTACGTCGAGGACATCGGAAAAATCGTGCGCTACCGGCTCGGTCGCGGCCGGCTGGTCCCGCAGGGGAATCCTGACGTCATCTTGAGCGGTTTGTGGACCGAGCGCGGCCACATCATGCACCCGTTTGCGATCACGTCCGGCGGAGTCCTGTACGTGAACTCAGGTTCGATCACGAACTCGTGTCAGGAGAAGGACCGCACGCTGGAGTCGCCGGGAATTTCGCCGTGCCCGGAGCTTCAGCTACACGCGGGCATCTGGCGTTACGACGCCGGCAAGACCGGCCAGACTTTCTCCCCCGCCGAACGCTTCGCCACCGGCACCCGCAACGTCGTCGCGCTGGCGGTGAACGGGGCGGACGGGGCGCTGTATGCCACTTTGCACGGGCGCGACAATTTGGCCGCCCACTGGCCGAAGCTCTACACCGCGGAGCAGAACAACGAACTGCCCGCGGAAGTCTTCGCGCGCATCAACCGCGGCGACGACTTCGGCTGGCCCTACTGCTACTTCGACCCTCAACAGCGCAAGCACGTGCTCGCGCCGGAATACGGCGGGGACGGCGGGAAGGCGCAGGGCGTCTGCGCGCAGAAGAAGCAACCCGACCTGACCTTCCCCGCGCACTGGGCTCCCAACGGGATGACGTTCTATCGTGGCTCGACGTTTCCGGCGAAGTACCGCGGCGGCGCCTTCGTGGCCTTCCACGGTTCCCATGACAGAACGCCGACGCAGGCGGGCTATCGGGTGGCGTTCGTGCCGTTCGAGGCGGCCAGGCCGGCGGGC
Organism: Pyrinomonadaceae bacterium; assembly: GCA_036380435.1. Lineage (GTDB taxonomy): Bacteria > Acidobacteriota > Blastocatellia > Pyrinomonadales > Pyrinomonadaceae > DASQDT01. The sequence goes on from DASVES010000285.1 coordinate 18,011, forward strand.
CGCTACGAAGAGTTCGCGACGGGTTTTGCCGGCGCGGGGCCGCTTGCGGCTCCTACCGAAGCGCCCCACCGGCCCATGGGCCTGGCGGTTGGCCCTGATGGAGCGCTGTACGTCTCCGATGACGTCAAAGGGCGGATTTGGAGAATCACATACGTCGGCGGCGTCTGACC
>DASVES010000286.1:0-6394 GCA_036380435.1 Pyrinomonadaceae bacterium
CCGCGGATGAGACGAGCGCCGAGCGCCTCGTCGAGCGCGGCGGCCATCGGGCGCGCGGCCTTACCCGCAGCGACGGAATAGACGCGCGCTGGCCGGTCGAGGTCGAATTCATCGTCGAAGATGTTCAGACGTGCGCCGTCGAGCCGGACGGCGCGGCGCACGGCGCGGCCCGCGTCCGACTCGGCGAGCGCGTGGTCGAAGATTTCGCGCGCGGCGCGGCGCAGTTCGGAGAGTTCGTTCAAGGCTCGGAGGGACGCTTATAACTGACAGTACCGCGAGCGGTAGCGAGCGGGTACGACTATGCTGAAGACTCGCCTCGCGCACGCGTGACCCGCTCGCTACCGCTCGCGGTACTGTCAGCGCGTCCGTCACACATTGATTCGCAAGCTATCTAATCGACCGCGATCAGGGGGCGCAGCTCGCGGAAGCGTGAGTCGCTGAAGCCGCGCACGAGCAGCAGGTGCTCGGCCCTGCGGAAAGGGCCGTAGCGCTCGCGGTGTTCGACGATGCGCGCGGCCGACGACGGCCCGACGCCCGGCAGCCGCTCCAACTCTGCGCGCGAAGCCTTGTTAATGTTGACGCGCGGCCCCGGCTGAGTCGCGGCGGCGAGCGCGGTCTGTCGTGCGTCGCCGCGACCCACGGCCGGCTGGCGGCGTGGCGTGCGGACACAGGAGGGGGCGGTGGCGAGTGTTAAAAAGCAGCAGAGCGCGAAGCGGCTGCCAGCAGTTGAATAATCACGTCGCCTCATGGGGCGTAAGTCTCAGCTTGGAAAGAATTTGGGACCTCCCGCCGGGCAGGTGCCACGTTCGTGTGCAAAATGCTATAAGCCTAAACTTTTCAGAAACTTGTAACCCCGAAACCCGATTTATTCACAGACTTTTCCACAGAAGCTGTGGAAAAGTCACAGCGCTGTTTCGCCCGAAATTTCGTGCCGGCTGCAAAATATTTAACACGGACAGGAAGGGGTCGAGGGATGAGGGATGAAAAAGATTGATTCATTGAATCAATGAATCGATGAGTCAATGAATCAATCTTTCTCATCCCTCATCCTTCATCCCTCATCCGTTTTCAGTAGTCTTCTTCCGCCGCCTCGCCCTCTTGCAGGTCATCCCAGTGGGCGATGGTCTCGAAGGCACGGCCTAAGACGGGGCGGGGGCGTGCGCCGTCGGCCTGCCCGATGAAGCCGTCGCGCTCCAACCCGTCGAGGATGGCGGCGGCGCGACCGTAACCGATGCGGAGGCGACGCTGGAGCACGGAGGTCGAGGCGCGCTTCATCTCGCAGCAGATGCGCAGCGCCTGATCGAATAGCTCGTCGCGCTCGCCGCCGTTGCCGTCGGCCCCGCCCGTTTCATCCTCAGACTGCGTGATGGTCTGGTCGTAGACCGGCGCGCTCTGCGCTTTGATGTGAGCGACGATCTGCGCCACCTCGGTCTCGTCGAGGTAAGCGCCGTGGACGCGCACGAGGCGCGCGGAGCCGGGCGGCAGGAAGAGCATGTCGCCGCGCCCGAGGAGTTGCTCGGCGCCGTTCGAGTCGATGATCGTGCGCGAGTCAACCTTCGAGGAGACGCGGAAGGCGATGCGCGAGGGGAAGTTGGCCTTGATCAGTCCGGTGATGACATCGACGCTGGGGCGCTGCGTGGCGAGGACGAGATGGATGCCGACGGCGCGTGCCATCTGCGCGAGTCGCGTGATGGCCTCCTCCACATCGGAGCCGCAGGTCATCATCAGGTCGGCCAGCTCGTCGATGATGATGACGATGTAGGGGAGCGACTCGTGCGGCTGGCCGTTGTCACCGTAATCGAGGACGTTGTTGCGGCGCTCGACCTCTGTGTTGTAGCTGTCGATGTTGCGCACGCCCCAGCGCGCGAGGTCTTTGTAACGCTGCTCCATCTGGCCGACCGCCCACTTCAGGGCGTTGGCGGCCTTCTTCGGCTCGGTGATGATCGGCGTGGCGAGGTGCGGAATGTCGGCGTAAAGGCCAAGCTCCAGACGCTTCGGGTCGATCATGATGAACTTCACCTCGTCGGGCCGCGCCTTGTAGAGCACGGAGACGACGAGCGAGTTGAGACACACAGACTTGCCGGTGCCGGTGGCGCCCGCAATCAAAAGGTGCGGCATGCGCGTGAGGTCGGCGACGTAGTTCATCCCATCGATGGTCTTGCCCAGCGCGAGCGTGAGCTTCGATTCGGAGTCGCGGAACTGGCGCGACTCCAGCACCTCGCGCAGTTGGATGGTCTCGCGGCGCGGGTTGGGCACCTCGATGCCGACGTGCGGCTTGCCGGGCAGGCGGTCGATGCGAATCGACTCGGCTTCGAGCGCGATGCAGAGGTCGTCAACGAGACCCGTGACGCGCGAATACTTGACGCCGGGGTCGGGCTTGAACTCGTAGGTGGTGACGACGGGGCCGGGGCAGATGTGCTTGATCTGTCCCGTGACGTTGAACTCGCGACACTTCTCGGCGACGCGCGAGGCGATCTGCAAAAGCTCTTCGTCGGCCTGCTCGGTGCGCGGCGGCGGCGCGTTCAAAAACTCCAGCGGCGGCAACTTGTATTCGAGCGCGGCGAGACTCTTCTCCACGCGGGTGGATGGCTCCTGCGGGCTCTCTCCGGCGGCGGCGCGACGCTTCACGGGCGGGGCCACGGCGGCGTCCAACAGGTCGCCCTCCGTGCGGACGACCTCCGCCTCGCGCAGCATCTCTTCGATGTCGGCCTCGTCAACGACGGGCTGGCCCGCCACGTAAGGCGAGGCTGGCAACGGCTGTGGGACAACATTACGTCGCAGCGCAGGCGGCGCGTCCTCCGCGGCCGTGGCGTTGGTGGATTTCCCGGCGGCGCGGGTAGTGGGTACACGCTTGAGCGGCGCTTCGGGCGCTGCTGAAGTCGGATGCAGTGTGATGGCCCGCAGTTCCGCCTCGGCCTGCTCCAGCTTGGCGCGAATCTCGTCCTCACGCGTGGGCTTCTCACCGGCGACTGCGCCCGCCGCGGCGGCGCGCTGAATCGCGCCGGCGGCCGAAGGAGACTGCGAGCGCCGCTTCGGGGACGCGTCCGCCGGGGCGATGGTGGGCTGCGCGGCGAGGTCGGCCGCCAACGTCTTCTGCGCTTCCAAAAGCACGCTCTCCCTCTCGGCGCGGGCCGCGCGCCGCAACTCGACGCGCTGCTCGGCGCGCGTCCGCCGCTCCGCGCGCCACGCGTTGAAGCGTTCGCGCGCCTTGTGGACGGAGCTTGAGGGGTCGTTGGCGGCGGCCTCCAGACGGTCGTAGGCGCGCGCGAAGGAGAAGTTGGTGGCGAGCAGTACACCCGTGGCGGCGAGCGCGGCGAGTAGAATCGTCGCGCCGACGGTGTTGACCATCCCGCTTAGCCCATCGGAGACGAGCACGCCGACCACGCCGCCCGACTCGAAGCCGCTGCCGAAGCTCTCGCGCGGCACGTAGAGGTCGAGCAGCGCGGCGACGGCGAAGACGAGCAGGAGGAGGCCGACGACGCGCGCGAGCGGCGCGTGAATGCGGCGCGTGCGGAAGCGACGCCAGGCGGCGGCCAGCATCAGCGCGGGGACGAGCAGCGCGGCGAAGCCGAAGGTCTGGAAGAGCGCCGCCGAGACGTTGGCGCCCACGCGGCCGACGAGGTTGCGCGCCTCCCCCTGCCCGCTCGCGTTCCACGACGGGTCGAACGAGCTATAGGAGAGCATGCACAACACGAGCAGAGCGCTCACGGCGAGGAGCGCAATCGCGATGATCTCGTTGCGGCGCGAGTTGCGCGGCGCCTGCGACGGGGGGCGCACGGTCGCGCCAGTCGTTTTCACCCGCACGTCGGTCTGCATTGTCGCCATAGCTTCTCCAAAAACTCAGAGGTCAGAGGTTAGAGGTTAGAGGTTAGTTAAAAGCAGGTCTTTCACTGACCTCTAACCTCTGTCCCATGACCTCTATTTCGTCACGCCGCGCGGCGCGACAGAAGGTATGCCTGGATGAAGTCGTCGATGTCGCCGGCGAGCACCGAATCGACATCGCCGCGCTCCAGCTTGGTGCGCGCGTCCTTCACCAGCCGGTAGGGCGCGAGCACGTAGTTGCGGATCTGTGAGCCGAAGGAGATGTCGGCTTTGCTGGCTTCGAGTTCGGCCGTCGCGGCGCGACGCTTTTCGAGTTCCAGCTCGTAGAGACGCGCGCGCAGGACGTTCATGGCGACGGCGCGATTCTGATGTTGTGAACGCTGGTTCTGGCAGGCGACGACGATGTTCGTCGGCAGATGCGTGATGCGAACGGCCGAGTCGGTGGTGTTGATGTGCTGGCCGCCGGCGCCGGTCGAGCGGTAGGTGTCCACGCGCAAGTCCTTCTCGTTAATCTCGACCTCGATGTCCTCCTCGACTTCGGGATAGACGAAGAGGGAAGCGAAACTCGTGTGGCGGCGCGCCGCCTGATCGAAGGGCGAGATGCGCACTAGCCGGTGGACGCCGGCCTCGGCCGCGAGCAGCCCGTAGGCGTATTCGCCCTTGACGGTGAAGGTCACGCTCTTGAGTCCGGCCTCGTCGCCCGGCTGGTACTCGATTATCTCCGTCTCGAAGCCGCGCCGCTCGGCCCACTTCAGATACATCTTCAGGAGCATCTCGGCCCAGTCCTGCGACTCGGTGCCGCCCGCGCCGGGGTGGATGGTGCAGATGGCGTTGCGGGCGTCCGACTCGCCCGACAGAAGCATCTCGGTCTCCGCCTCTTTGATCTCGCGCTCCAACCGCCCGACGAGGGCGCGCAACTCTCCGAGACTGTCGGCGTCCTCCTCCTCGGCGAACTCGAAGAGGACGGAGGCGTCGGAAATCTCCGACTCGAACTTCTCGTGACGGGCGGCCGACTTCTCCAGACGACTCCGCCGGCCCATCAGTTTCTGCGCCTCCTCCTGATCCGACCAGAAGTCGGGCGCCGACGCCTGAGCCTCGATGCGCTTCAGCTCCTCGCGCTTCGCCGGGACATCAAAGAAACCTCCCGAGCTGTTCGACTCGCGTCCGCAGGTCTTCATACGACGTGCGTAAATCCTGTACTGATGCTGTCTCTAACATTTTTTTTCTCTCTCAACAGAAAATAGTTTGCTCGAACCTTATGTTGCGCGCGAGCGCCTGAAGTTGAACGTGGAAAGCAGGCCGGCGGCGGCCGCTGCCGCACACAGGGCGACGAAGAGGTCGCCCTGTCTCGCGTAAAAAGTCTTGCCGCTCACGGCGCGCCCGACCGTCCACGTTCGCACGTCAGGCCGGTACGTCCCCGTCGCGTCCAGAACTTCGCCGCGTGGTGTGACGTGTGCGCTCACCCCCGTGTTCGTCACACGCAGGACGGGCCTGCCGGTCTCGACGGCGCGGAAGACGACGTTGGCGAGGTGCTGTCGGACGACGGGAGTCTGGCCCAGATATCCGTCGTTCGTGATGTTCACCAGCACGTCGGCCCCGTCGCGCGCGAAGCGCCCCGCCACGGACGGGAACGCCGACTCGAAGCAGATGAAGACGCCGGCGCGCGCGTCGCCCACGGGCATCAGCGGGTAATCGTTCCCCATGGCGAAGTCGCCGACGAGGCCATCCAACAGCCATGCCGGCGGGAGCCAGCGCGGCAACGGCACGTACTCGCCGAACGGCAGCAGGCGAATCTTATCATACTGCGCGACGAGCCGGCCCTCCTCATTCACCATCACCGCCGAGTTATAGACGCCGCCCATCGGCGCCGGCTCCACCGCGTTGAAGATGACGGAGGCGCGGTTGGCGCGCGCGAACTCCGCCACGAAGTCGCGGAAGTTCTCGTCGCGCGCGTAACGGAAGTTCATCGGCGATTCGGGCCATACGACGACGCGCGGTAGTCCGCGCCGCACGTCGTCACCCGCGCCCGCCGTCGCCACCTGTGCGCCGTCAAGTTCGCGCAACGCATCCGTCGCAAGCGTGAGATGACGGTTCAGGAGCAGCGCCGTCTCCCCGGCCGAGCGCGGGAAATCGGCCGCCACGTTCGGCTGCACGGCGACGACGGCCACGCTCGGCGTGGTCGCTTGCTGAACGCGGTTCGTGTATGAAGCGAGAAATACGACGGCGGCGACGAGTAAGGCAACGCCAACCGCGATGGAGAGTGCGCGTCCATTTCTGCGAAGAATCAGATACGCGACGGCCGAGTTAACCGATACGATCAGAAAGCCGACGAGGTAGACGCCGCCCCAGCGCGCGCTTTGAATCAGCGCGGGCGTGAACGCCTGCGAGTAAGCGAGCGCGTTCCAGAGCTGTCCGATGGCACCGAGCCGCGCCCATTCGAGCGCCACCCACGCGAACGGGGCGACGACGAGCGCCCACCCGACGCCGCGCCTCGCAGAGATGCGGGCCACACTGTAAGCCCACGCGCCGGGGAAGAGACCGGCGATGACGGGGGCGGGGATGAGCAGGACGA
>DASVES010000287.1:0-5790 GCA_036380435.1 Pyrinomonadaceae bacterium
GGGGCGGGGCGCATGCTCGACGCGCTCCACGCCTCGGGCCGCGACGCCGAGCACGTGCCGTTGCATTATTTGCGCGACGAGTTGAAGTTCTAGAACGCGCGTGCCCAGCCCCGTCAGGGGCGGAAGAGTGTAGCCCACGGCGTGAGCCGTGGGACATTCGTGAGGGAAAAGAGAAAAGCCCCGGAGGGGCGAAAGAATCTCAAGCTTGAGCACATTGCTCGTTGAAGGCTCTTTCGCCCCTCCGGGGCTTCAAATTCTTTCGGGCGTATGTCCCCCGGTCTTACGACCGGGGCTACATTATTTCGCCCCTCCGGGGCTCGGCACGCGCGTATCCGTGTTCTGTGTTTCGTCAGACTTTACAAGTCAACGCGCCTTCTTCTCAAAACGCTCTTTCAAAAGCCGCTCCGCCTCGGCCACGGCCCGGCGGTGTTCGGGGACGTAATCGGGATTCGGCTCCATTGCGAGAAGCGCCTCAAGCTCGCGCCGCGCGTCTTCGCGGCGGCGGGCGGCGAGGAAGGCGCGGGCCAGTTGCAGCCGCAGACCCGCGTTGTCGCCCCCAAACCTCAACCCCTTCTCCAGCAGCTCCACCGGACGCTTCCGGTCGCCGCCGAGCACGCGCGGCAACCCCATCTCCACGCGCGCGAGGTGCAGGTACGCGCCGCCGCGTTCGTACCCTTCGTCCGCCGCGACGACCGCCTCCATCTCCCGCCGCACGTCGCCCACGGCGGCGAGGTCGCCGATGACGCCTTGCACCTCCGTGCGCCCGGCCAGATTGGCGCCCAGCCAGTAGTGCCCCTCGACGCCCGCGGGGTTGACGCGCACGGCCTGTTGCCCCGCCGCGATGCCCTCGCTGTAAGACGCGTCGCGCTCGCCCGAGTCCGCCAGCGTCTCGCCGAGGAAGTGTAAAGACCTCGCGAGCTTCCAGTGCGCGCCGTAGTCGCCCTCGTCGAGTGTCCGCGCGCGCCGCAACAGCGCGACAGCTTCGCGCACGCGGCCCGTGTCTTCGCGCAGTAAGTAGAGCGCGTCAGCGCGCCCGATTAGCTCGGGGGCGCCGGGCGGGGCGGCCGGCGCGTTAACCGACTTCTCGGCCCGCTCGGAGCAGGAGAGGGCGAGCGCGGCGATGACGGCGGCGACGAGGGGTCTCAGTTTTCTTCGAAGGCTCATGGGGGAAGTCGGACGCGCCGCGCGGCAATCCTTCTTGTCCACGCGGACGCGCGGCAGTATATCATCAGCCTTTGTGTCGAAGGGCGACGGTCGCGTTTAAGTCGCTCACGCTAAAAGGTTTCGCGCGGGCGTCGGCCCGGCAAAATACATTTTTGCCGCCGAATAAGGTATAGTGCAGCCCTACGCGAACAATTGAACCGGGCCGATAGGGGTTCGATAAACAAAACCATTCGACACGAAGGGACGCTGGGGGAGGACGACCATTTGGCGGCAGCCGCTTTCTACGACCTCGAAGGCACGCTCGTGAGCACGAACCTCGTGCACACGCTGAGCTTCTACGCGCGCAACCAGCAGGGCCTCCTGCGCAGCTTTCGGAAGAGCGCGGCCACCGTGATGAGCTTGCCGCTCTTCGCCGTCACCGACCAGTACAGCCGCAAGGTCTTCAACGATCTCTTCTTCAAACGCTACCGCGGCGAGACCGAAGACCGCCTCCGCTTCTTCTCCGCCGAGCTGTTCGAAAACGTGCTCAAGCCGGCCATCTTCCCCGGCACCTTCGACCTCATCGAGAAGTCGCGCCGCTTGGGCCTGCGGCAGGTGGTCGTCACGGGCGCGCTCACCTTCTCCGTCGATCCGCTGATGCGCCACCTCGGCATTGACGACTACGTCGCCAACCGCCTGGAGTTCGTCAACGGCGTGGCGACGGGTCGGCTGCTGCCGCCGGTGCTGGCGTCGGCCACAAAGGCGAAGTGGATCCGCGAGTTCGCCGAGCGCGAGGGGCTGAACCTCTCGGAGTCTTACGCCTACTCCGACAGCATGAGCGACCTGCCCATGCTCTCCATCGTCGGCCACCCCGCGGCCGTCAACCCCGACATGCGTCTGCGCCAGACGGCGCTGCATCACGACTGGCCGGTGCTGAACTTGAAGTGATAAGTGATAAGTGATGAGTGATAAGATGCTTTTTCTGTCACTCATCACTTATCACTCATCACTTATCACTTGCTTATGAGCCTGCAACTCCGAAGAAAAGTCCACGAGTCGGTCGTCTACATCGACCGCGACAGCGCGCCGCGCATCATCCCTTCGGGCGAGGACTTCATCCTCGAAGACCTGCCCATCGGCACGCGCGTCATCTACCCGAACCCGCCCGTCAAGGGTTTGCCGAACCGCGAGGCCGCCGTTCGCTACGCGCTCAATCACCCACACGACTGCGAGCCGCTTTACGCGCAGCTCCAGCCGGGGATGCGCGTCACCGTCGCCGTGGACGACATAAGCTTGCCGCTCCCGCCGATGGCCACGCCCGACGTGCGGCAGACCATCCTCGAAGTCGTCCTCGAACTGCTCGCCGCCAACGGCGTGGACGACGTTCACATCATCATCGCCAACTCGCTCCACCGGAAGATGACGGAATGGGAGATGAAGCGGATGGTGGGGCCGAAGATTTTCTCGGAGTTCTATCCCGACCGCTACTACAACCACGACGCCGAGTGGGACGAAGGTCTTGTGAAGCTGGGCGAGACGCGCCACCACGAACCCCTGCGCGTCAACCGCCGCGCCGTCGAGTCAGACCTTCTCATCTACGTCAACATCAATCTCGTCCCGATGGACGGCGGGCACAAGTCGGTCGCCGTGGGCCTGTGCGACTACGAGTCTCTGCGCGCGCACCACGAGCCGAAGACCATCCGCGCCTCCGACAGCTACATGGATCCCGCGCGCTCGGAGCTAAACAACAAGGTCGTCCGCCTCGGCAAGCTCGTCGATGAGCACATGAACGTCTTCCACATCGAGACGGCCCTCAACAACCGGATGTACACCTCCGAGATGGACTTCCTCTTAAAGAACGAGGACGACTTCTCGGCCTTTGACCGCCTCAAGTTCGAGGCCATGCGGCGCGGCATGAGCGCCATGCCGCGCGGCGCGCGGCGCAAACTCCTCCACTCGTTCCCCGCGCAGTACCAGATGATCGCCTGCCACGCCGGCCGCACCGAGCCGACCCACGCGCGGATTCTGGAGAAGAACTTCGAGCAGTACGCCGTCCCCGTCACGGGGCAGTGCGACATTCTCATCACGGGCATCCCCGACATCTCGCCCTACAACGTCTACTCGATCTTAAACCCGCTGCTCGTGCAGGTGATGGCGCTCGGCTACCACTTCAACTTCTACCGCAACAAGCCGCTCCTGAAAAAAGGCGGGGTGATGATTATCAATCACCCCTGCTATGACCAGTTCGACCACAAGTTTCACCCGAGCTACATCGAGTTCTTCAACCGTCTCCTGCCCGAGACGCGCGACTCGGACACCCTGCGCGACAAGTACGAGCGCGAGTTCGCCGAAAACCCCTCCTACATCGAGATGTACCGGCGCGGCAACGCCTACCACGGCGCGCACCCCTTCTTCATGTGGTACTGGGGCGAGAATGGCCGCCAGCACACCGGCCGCATCATCGCCGCCGGCGCCGAGAACGCCCACGTCCCCGCCATGCTCGGCTGGGAGCGCGCCGACAACCTGACCGAAGCCATCGAGATGGCCCGCAGTTACATGGGCCGCTCCGCCGAGATTACAATGCTCCACCAGCCGATCATCGGCATCTGCGACATGAGTTAAGATGTGAGCAAGGCGTTTAAGACATGAGCACGACCACGAAACTAATTACGGCCGACGAACTGCTGGTGATGCCTCACCCAGACGCGCGCGGGAACAAGCGCGTCTTGGAACTCATCCGCGGGGAGCTGAAGATAATGTCACCCACCGGCCTTACTCACGGGATTATCTGTACGGAACTCGTGGTTGAATTAACCAGGTTCGTGAAAGCCAATAACCTCGGGATAGTTGTTGGCCCGGAGACAGGGTGCGTCGTCGAGCGCAACCCTGACAGCGTGCTCGGCGTCGATGTCGCCTACGTCAGCCACGAACGGATGAAGGGAGTGGAAAATCTGGAAAAATTTCTACCCTTCGCCCCCGACCTTGCCGTCGAGGTGTTAAGCCCGACCAACACCGCTCAGGAGATGGACGAGAAGGTCGCGCTCTACTTCGCCGGCGGCGCGGGGGCCGTATGGGTCTTTAATCCGAGGCGGCGGACTGTCGCCGCATACACATCACCTTTCGATGTACGCATTCTGGGCGAACAGGATGTGCTTGACGGCGGGGGCGTTCTTGAAGGATTCAGTTTAGAGCTGTCGAAGCTGTTCTCCGCCATCAACAGTTAAGCCGTCTTCGTGTACAGATGAAATTATCTCCGACAGAGATTTATAACGGCCGCAACGTCTTCATCATCGGGGCCACCGGCTTTTTGGGCAAGGTGACGCTCTCGATGCTGTTGCACCGCTTCCCCGGCGTGGGGCGCGTCTACGTCACCGTGCGCGCGCGCTCGCAGGAGGAGTCGGAGACGCGCTTCTGGAACAACGTCATCACCGCGCCGCCCTTCGACCCGCTGCGCGACCTCTACGGCGCGGCCTTCGAGGGCTTCGTCCGCGACAAGGTCTCAATCGTCAACGGCGACATCGCGCAGGACAATCTCGGGATGACGGAAGAGGAGGCGCAGGCGGTCGCCTCGGATATCTCGGTCATCATCAACAGCGCCGGCAACGTCACCTTCAACCCGCCGCTGGAGAGCGCGCTTCGGACCAACGTCGTCGGCACGAAGAACGTCATCGCGTTTGCGAAGCGGATGAAGCGGCCGGCGCTGCTGCACGTCTCGACCTGCTTCGTCGCCGGCAACCGCTCCGGCCCCGTGTGGGAGAGCGACCCCGTCGTCGGCTACTTCCCGCGCCGGGAGGAGATGCCGGGCGTCGAGTTCTCCGTCGAACAGGAGATCAAAGACAGCGAGCGTCTGGCCGAGCGCGTGCGCGACGAGGTGCGTGACGCCGTGACGGCCGCGCGCTTCCGCGAGCTTGCGCGCAAGCGTCTCGTCGAAGAGGGGCGCGACGCGGACGACCTCGACGCGATGGGTCTTGCCGTCGCCCGCGAGCGCAAGATGTGGACGCGCGAGCGCCTGACGGAACTCGGCACCGAGCGCGCACACTTCTGGGGCTGGCCCAACATCTACACCTACACCAAGAGCCTCGGCGAGCAATTAGTCGCCGCCGAGGAGGGGATAGTTAAGGCCATCGTGCGGCCGAGCATCGTCGAGTCGGCCGCCGAGTTCCCCTTCCCCGGCTGGAACGAGGGCTTCACCACCACGGCCCCGCTCATCTTCATCGCCCTCAAAGGGCAGACGCTCATTCCCGTCAACGAGAAACTGATACTCGACATCACGCCCGTCGATTCGGTCGCCGCCTTGATGCTCGCGGTCGCCGCCGAGGCGTGCGTGCGCGAGCCGCGACTCGTCTATCAGGCCGCCACCGGCGACAGCAATCCGAACACGATGGAGCGCATCGTCGGCCTGCTCGGCCTCTACAAGCGCCAGCACTTCCGCGACAAAGACTCGGGCCTGCGCATCGTCAACGAGGTGGCCGGGCGGATGGAAACCAAGCCCGTCACGCCCTCCCGCTTCGAGAAGACCTCGACGCCGATGGTCAACGCCGCGGCGAAGAAAGTCTCCAGCCTGCTCGACGGCGTGCGGCCACGTTGGGGCGGCGGCCGACTCACCGAGATCATCGACCGCGCGAAGGAGACCGTTGACCGCGTCGA
>DASVES010000288.1:0-12504 GCA_036380435.1 Pyrinomonadaceae bacterium
TGGAACTCCTCGCTCAGCTCCACGTCGATGCGCTCGGGTTCCAGCAGCTCGAAGAGCTTCGTCTGATCTTCGAGGTTCGGGCAGGCCGGGTAGCCGAAACTGAAGCGCGAACCCTGATAGCCCTGATGGAAGAGCTTCGTCACCTCCGGCGCGTCGCGGCCGGCGATGCCCAGTTCCTCGCGGATACGCTGGTGCCAGAGTTCGGCGAGCGCTTCGGCCGACTCGACGCTGAGGCCGTGGAAGAGAAGGTAGTCGCGGTAGTTGTCTGACTTGAAAAGCTCCTGCGCGTACTCGCTCGCGCGCCGTCCGACCGTGACGAGGTGGAAGGCGACCACGTCCACGCGGCCCGTGTCCTTCGCGGCGAAGAAGTCGGCGAGGCACAGACGCTTGCCGGCGGGCTGGCGCGGGAACGTAAAGCGCATGCGCTCGGTGCGCTCGTCGTCGCGGTAGATGACGAGGTCGTTGCCTTCGGCTTGGCACGGGAAGTAGCCGTAGACGACGCGCGGCACGAGCAGCCCCTCGCGCTTCGAGCGCGCCTTTAATTCCTCGTAGGCCGGGAGCACTTCGCGCTCGACGATGGCGCGATACTCCTCGGCGCTGCGCTTCCCTTGTTTGAACTGCCACTGCCCCTTGAAGAGCGCCGTCTCGTTGACGAAGGCGAACACATCGTCGAGCGAGATGTCTTTGATGACGCGCGAGCCGTAGAAAGGGGCGGCCGGGACGGGTACGTTCGGGTTCACATCGGAGCGCACGGTGTGCGTCGTGTCACCCTCGGGGTCGAGGATGCCGCGCGGCCGGGCGGGTTTACGCAGGCCGAGCTTGGCGTCCTCGCCGACGAGGTCTTCGGCGTCGTCGCCCGCGTCTGCTTCGAGCGCCGAAGCGCCGGCCGCTGCTGCTGCTACTACTGCGGCTGTCGTTACTTTAGCCGCGGCGTTTGACGCGCCCTGCCCGTTCCTCTTCGATTCGCCGGCGCCGCCCGTCAATTCATCCATCAGGTGCAGGCCGTCGAAGGCGTCGCGGGCGTAGAAGAGACCGCCGTTATAAACGGCGCGCAGGTCGTCCTCAACATAGCGGCGCGTGAGCGCGGCGCCGCCGAGGACGACGGGCGCGTTGATGCCGCGCTCGTTGAGGATTTCGAGGTTGTCGCGCATGACGAGCGTGGATTTGACGAGCAATCCCGACATGCCGATGGCGTCGGCGCCGTGCTCGTCGAAGGCGGAGATGATCTGGTCGATGGGCTGCTTGATACCGAGGTTGACGACGCGGTAGCCGTTATTCGTCAGGATGATGTCCACGAGGTTCTTGCCGATGTCGTGAACGTCGCCCTTGACGGTGGCGAGCACCATCGTCCCCTTCGCCGTCGCCCCGCCCTTCTTCTCCATGAAGGGTTCGAGGAAGCGCACGGCCGCCTTCATCACCTCGGCCGACTGCAAGACGAACGGCAGTTGCATCTGGCCGCTGCCGAAGAGTTCGCCCACGGTCTTCATGCCGTCGAGCAGGATTTCGTTGATGATGTCGAGCGCCGGGTGACTCTCCAGCGCGAGCTTGAGATTGTCTTCGAGATTCTGCTTCTCGCCGTCGATGATGTGATGCTTCAGGCGCTCCTCTACGGGCAGCTTGCTCGTGTCCTCTTTCGTGCTCTTCGTGGAGACGCCCGCGAAGAGCGTGGTGAACTCGCCGAGCGGGTCGTAGACGCACACGTCGCCCTCGAAGCGGCGGCGGTCGTAGATGAGGTCGAGCGCCACTTCGCGCTCGCGCTCGCCGATGCGGTTGAGCGGGACGATCTTGCCGGCGTTGACGATGGCCGAATCAAGCCCGGCCTCGACGGCCTCGTGCAGAAAGATGGAGTTGAGCGCGACTCGCGAGGCGGGCGAGAGTCCGAAGGAGACGTTTGAGACACCGAGGATGGTGTGACAACCGGGCAGCTCGGCCTTGATGCGGCGCAGCGACTCGATGGTTTCGAGCGCGTTGCGACGATCCTCTTCGATGCCGGTCGAGATGGGGAGCGCGAGCGGGTCGAAGAAGATGTCGTGCGCGGGGAAGCCGAGTTCCTGAGTCGCTTGCTCGTAGGCGCGGCGGGCGATCCTGAGCTTGCCGTCGGCCGTGCGCGCCATGCCCTCCTCGTCAATCGTCCCGACGACGACGCCCGCGCCGTACTCCTGCGCCAGCCCCAAAACCTTTTTGTAGCGCGGCTCGCCGTCCTCGTAGTTCGTCGAGTTGAGGATGCACTTGCCGCCGGCGTGTTTGAGGCCCGCCTCCATCTTCTCCCACTCGGTGGAGTCGAGCATGATCGGGATTTTGACGCTGGTGACGAGCCGCGAGATGAGTTCGTGCATGTCGGCGACGCCGTCGCGGCCGACGTAATCGACGTTGACATCGAGGACATGCGCGCCCTCGCGCTCCTGCTCGCGCGCGAGCGAGACGAGACCGTCCCAGTCCTCGGCGTTCAAAAGCTCCCTCATCTTCTTCGACCCCGAGGCGTTGACGCGCTCGCCGACGATGAGGAAAGAAGTGTCCTGCGCGTAAGGCTGCTGGAAGTAGATGGAAGCGCACGACGGGACGAGCCGCGCGTTGCGCTCCTTCGGCGACAGCCGCTCCATCCGCTCGACGACCATCTTGAGATGCTCCGGGGTGGTGCCGCAGCAACCGCCGACGACGTTGACGCCGAAGTCGCGCGCGAAGTGTTCGATCTGCGCGACGAAGGATTCGGGCGTCTCGTCGTAGTGCGTTTCGCCGTCCTTGATCGAGGGAAGGCCGGCGTTCGGGAGCACGGAGACGGGGATGGGCGAGTTCTCGCAGAGGTGCCGGATACTGTCGGTCATGTGCTTCGGCCCGGTGCCGCAGTTCATGCCGATGATGTCGATGGCGAGGGGTTCGAGCGCGGTGAGCGCGGCGCCAATCTCAGTACCGTTGAGCATCGTGCCGAAGACTTCAATCGTCACCTGCGCGATGACGGGCCGGCGCTCACGCGCCCGCTCGAAGTGAGAGAAGATGGCCGCGAGCGCCGCCTTCGTCTGGAGCAAATCCTGACAGGTCTCGACGATGAAGAGATCGACGCCGCCGTCCCACAGCCCGCGCACCTGCTCGGCATAAGACGCCTTGAGCGCGTCGTAGGTGGTGTGGCCGAGCGTGGGGAGCTTCGTGCCCGGCCCCATCGAGCCGGCGACCCAGCGCGGGCGCGCGCTCGTTGAGAAGTCGGCGGCGATGCGTTTGGCCATGCGCGCGGCCGACACGTTGAGGTCGTAGGCCAGGTGGGCGATCTGGAACTCGGAGAGCACGATGGGGTTCGCGCCGAACGTGTTCGTCTCGACCACGTCGCAGCCGGCCTCGAAGAAGTCCACGTGTACCTTTTCGACCGCGTCGGGGCGCGTGACGAGCAGGTTCTCCGTGCAGTTCTCGAACTGCGGCCCGCCGTAGTCCTCCACCGTCAACCCCTGCGCGTGCAGGTTCGTCCCCATGGCACCGTCGAAAACGACGATGCGCTCTTTTAGTGTCTTGAGAAAATCGGTCATAAGGAAGTTGTCAGTAATCAGCTGTCAGTAGTCAGTTGTTTCCGTTCCCCAACTTGAACCTTTCAAAGTCAGCGGCGAGTAGCCCGAGACAAAAAACTGACTACTGACAACTGACTACTGACTACTATAAAAAGAAGCCCCGCGCCAAACAACGCGGGGCCTTGACGTTCGGAAGCCTTTTAAACGTCGGTCTCTCCTTCGAGGGACGCGGCCGAGCTGTTTAGCGGTTTATTTTACGTGGCCGCAAGTCGCCTTAACTCACCACGTTTGTCTACGGTCAAACATTGAAACATCGCCCGCGCGGGCGTGTCAAGGCTGGCTCTTGGTGGGCCTCTTGAAGTCGCGGCGCAGCGCCTCGGCTATCTCCTCGGCGCGCCGGCGGGTCGGCTCCTGGAGGCTGAACGGGTTGACGGTGAACCGCTTGTGGCCGAAGTCCTTCGCCCACAGCACCTCGCCGTTCTGTGAGACGAGCCGGACGGTGGCGCGCGCCTCCGACTTGTCGTCGTAAGTACGTACCGCGAGCACTCCGGTCAGGACGGCGTCGGCGTCCTCGGGCTTGAGTACGACGGCGAAGTTTCTTTTGAGGAGCTGTTCTTCGAGCAGCAGGCGGAAGCGGTCGGCCTCGTCGGCCGTGCCCATGTCACCGATATAAATCTTTTGCACTTCGGGGAGCACCGCCACCCGGCGGGCGCGGTGCTGGCCGGCGGTGGCCATTGACGCGGCGGCCAGCAGGCACAGGAAGGCCGCGACGAATACTTTCAGTTGCGAGCGTTTCATCTTTTTCTCCTCTCACGGGTAACGGGGCTTCGGGACGGTTACATTTGATAACGGGGAGGGCCACCCCCGGCGAGGCTACGGTTTTTTGCGGTCTGCCCTTTGAAGGCCGGCGCGCCCGCGCGCGTTGGCCGAAATAATCAAAACTTCACCGGGCGAGCGCTTTTGTGTTAACTTCGCCGCTGACTTCTCATCCCGTACACAGGTCGGACACGAACGCCTATGCGCCGCGCCATCTATCCCGGTTCGTTCGACCCCGTGACCAACGGCCACCTCGACATCATCGCGCGCGGCTGCAAGCTCTTCGACGAGATCATCATCGCCGTCGTCGTCAACCCCGGCAAGAGTCCCATGTTCACCGTCGAGGAGCGGCGCGAGATGCTCGAAGAGTCGCTATCCGAGGTCGAGTCCGGCTCGTGCGGCCTCGTCGTCGATTCCTTCGATGGCCTGCTCGTCCGCTACGCCGTCGAGCGCGGGGCGGAGGCGATTGTGCGCGGCATCCGCGCCATCTCGGATTACGAGTACGAGTTGCAGATGGCTTTGATGAACCGGCGGCAGGAGCCGCGCGTCGAGACCGTCTTCATGATGGCCGCCGAGGACTACTCCTACGTCAGCTCGCGGCTCGTCAAGGAGGTCTTCAAACTCGGCGGCAACATCGACGGCCTCGTGCCGCCGTCGGTCGAGGCGCGCATGAAGGCGAAACTCGGGGACGTTTGAAAGTCGGCGCGCCCATGTGGGCCATGCGTCTCGCTTGCACACGCGGGCGCGACGCGTTTACCATCTCGCGTCAACAATCCACAGAAGACTGAGGTCAACCGATGACCAGCACGCGGCAGCCGGCCGAAGGCAAAGATTTTCCCGTCTCGGAGAACGTCGGACGGATGCGCGCCTCCACGACGCTCGCCGCCATGCAGGCGGCGCTGGCCATGCGCGCGGCCGGAGTTGACGTGGTCGATCTCGGCGCGGGTGAGCCTGACTTCGACACGCCCGACCACATCAAGCAGGCCGCCGCCGAGGCGATGCGCGCCGGTCAGACGAAGTACACGCCGACCGCCGGCACACGCAAACTTCAGCAGGCCATCATGGACTACTACGAGCGCGAGTTCGGCGCGAGTTATCAGCCTTCGGAAGTGATGGCAACGGCCGGCGGCAAGCAGGCCCTCTTCAACGCCGTGGTCTCGCTCTGCGGCCCCGGCGACGAGGTTCTGATTCCGAAGCCCTACTGGGTGACCTTCCCCGAGATCGTTAACTTCGCCGGCGCCACTTCCGTCTTCATCGACACCGAGGAGACAGAGTTTCACCTGACGGCCGAGCAGGTCGCGCGAGCCGTTACGCCGCGCACCAAGCTCATCATCCTCAACTCGCCGACGAACCCCTCGGGGCGCGTCTATCCGCAGGAAGAGTTTAAGAGGATTCTGGAAGGGGTCGTCGAGCGCCGTCTCTACGCCATCACGGACGAGTGTTATCTACGCTTCGTCTACCCGCCGGCGCAGGTATTCAGCGCGGCGACCCTGTCCGCCGACATACGCGCGCGCCTGTGCGTCGCCGGCTCCTTCTCGAAGACCTACGCGATGACCGGCTGGCGCATCGGCTATTCGCTCGCGCCCGCCGCCTGGACGAAGCACATGCTCAACGTGCAGGGCCACTCGACGAGCAATCCGTCGTCGGTCTCGCAGGCGGCGGCCGCCGCGGCCTTCACGGGGCAGCAAGAATGCGTCGAGGAAATGCTCACAGAGTATCGCAGCCGGCGCGACTGGATCATCGGGGCGCTGCGCGAGATACCGGGCCTCAAGTGCTTCGAGCCGGAGGGCGCCTTCTACGCCTTCCCCGACGTGCGCGGCTGTTTCGGTGGCGACGTGAAGACCTCGGGTGAGTTCGCCGATAAACTTTTGCACGACGCGCAGACGGTCGTCACCGACGGCGCGGGCTTCGGAGCCGAGGGCTACATCCGCATCTCCTACGCGACCTCGCTCGAACGATTGCAGGAGGGCGTCCGCCGTATCCGCCGCGTCGCGGAATCACTCGCGCGGTAAGCTGCCGGTAGACACAGTACCGCGAGCGGTAGCGAGCGGGTCTACTTACACGAGTAGACCCGCTCGCTACCGCTCGCGGTACTGTTGTGTTGTGATTCCGGGTCAGTAGATGTTGAAATTGTACTCGACACTTATCCACTGAGAGGCGTTCCGCCCCTCCCTCTGCGCGGGGGTGAAGCGAATCTTCTTCGCCGCTTCAATCGCCCGCTCCGTCAACCCATCGGGCAGACCCTTTAAGACCGAGATGTCCGAGACCGTGCCGTCGGCGCGCAGGGCGAGGCGGAGTTTGACCACGCCCGTGACGTTGTTGCGCCGCGCCTGCTCCGTGAAGCCCGGCTCCGGCTTGGAGACGAGGACGGCGCGGCGCGTCACATCGCGCGCCCTTAGAACGCCGTCGCGTTCGCCCGCGCCGCCGCGCAACCCGTCGGGGCCGCCGGGGCCGCCGCCGCCGATCTTGCGCCGGCCGCCGCCCGTGTTGCCGTCTTCGCCGGGGCCGTAACCGCCGCCGCGGCCTTTACCGATGCCGCCGCCATCGCCATCGCCGATGCCGTCGCCCGTGCCGGGGCCGGATGACAACTCCTTCGCGTTAGAGCGCGGGTCGCCGTAGGGGATGGGCCGATAGTCGGGCGGGAAGAGTGCGGCGTCGGCGTCGAGGTGCGGCACGACGGCGAGACTCGGGTTCTTCACCGCCGGCGGGTGCGGGTTTGGCGCGACGATCTGCGGCTGCAAGATACCGGGCGGGGTCTTCCCCTCCGACGCGCGCGTCTGCTCTTCGCGGCCGCCGCCGCCGCCGCCCTGCGGACGCTCCTGCTTCGGCTTCATGCCGCCGCCCTCGCCTCTGGCCCGGCCGGGCGAGCCGGCGTCCTCCTCGCGCTTCTCAGGGACGGCCGTGTTGTTGGGCAGCATCCCGATGAGTTCGTAGTCGCTGCGCGCGGGCGTCCGTCGCTCCATGTAGGACAGACGGAGTCGTTCGAGTCCGAAGACGACGCCGATGAACGACAGCATGACGACGAAGGAGGTCATGGCCGCCGCGGCGACGTTGCGTTGCGAGATGAATGCCCAGACGAACTCGGCGTAGGCCACGACGAAGCGTTTGACGAAGCCGAACGGCTCCTCCTTGAACGAGGGCCACGTGAGCTGCGACTCGCGCGACACGTCGCGCAGTTGCCGCGCCAGACGCCGCGCCAAGCCCTCATCCTCAAGAAGCGTCAAACGATAGTCGGCGCGCGCGTTCACGCGCAGTAAGCCCGCGCCCGCCCGCGCGAATCCGTTTAGCGGGATGACTTGTGCCATGCGAGTCCTCAATCTTTCTTCGTAGCCGCCCCAGAAATTCTCGCCGGGGAGCGCCGACTCCGCGGCCGTGTCGAACACACGCAGCGCCGCCCCCATCGAGCGCAACTGCTCTCCGCACGCCTCGCACCGCTCGACCTCCGCGAGCAGACGCGAACGCGCCGCCACGCCGCCCGTCTCGTCGAAGATTAGGTCGAGCAGGCCGTCTTCGTGTCTCAGGCAGTCGTGCATGTCGCCTCCTCATCGGGACAGGCAAGCCCGCCCGCGCCGAGCGCGACGCAGTCGGCCCCCGCCGCGGCCTCGCCCACACCCAACGACTCGCGCAGCTTCGAGACGGCGCGGAAGAGCGACTTCTTGACCGCGCCCGCCGAGCAGCCGAACGCCTCGGCGATCTCCTGATAGGTCATCCCCTCGCGGTGCTTGAGCAGGAAGGCGAGACGCTGCTGCGGAGTCAGCTCGCCGAGCGCGCGCATGACGCGCCCGACGAGGAGGCGCTGATGAAAGTCGGCTTCGGCGTCGGCTCCGTGATGCACGCCCGCGCCGTTCGCGCCGTCAGCCTCGCCGAGTTCTTCCATCTTCACGGTCGTCTTCTCGCTGTCGAGGGTGTAAGTCATGGCGCGCTGGTGGTTGAGAAAAGTGTTGACGGTAATCTGCCGGAGCCATGTGTAGAAGCTCGATTGGCCGCGGAAGCTTCGGACGCTGCGGTAAGCCTTGAGCCAGACCTCTTGCGAGAGGTCTTCGGCGTCTTCGGGGCTGCGGCAGTAGTGGAGGGCGAGCGCGTAGATGCGCCGCTGGTGCGTCCGCGCGATCTGGCAGAAGGCATCCGAGTCGCCCCCCTGCGCCCGCCTGATTAACTCGTCTTCGCCTGTGTTCACAATCAAGCCCTTTGCGACGGTCGCAGATATAGACACGGCTCGCGCGCGGAAGGTTGGCGGGAGAGGCGGAAGTTTTTATAGATCAATTTTTACCAGCGTGTGATGCGCGGCAGACTCACACTCCACAAACAGTTCCCTCTTCCAGACAAAAAAATCGGCCACCCCGTTTCCGGGATGGCCGACGCGCACGCGAAAGTGTGGATGCGTTCGCGGGATTACTTCTGCGTGGCCGGCGTCTTCGTGCCGTTGCCGGTCGGCTGCTGATCCATGATGCGGTCGCGGAAGAGGTTCATCAGCAGAAGTGTGCCGATGCCGCCGCCCGCCTCCGTGCCGGCGCCGCCGCCCGTCGCCAACACGTCGGGAGTGATACGGACGCCCTTCTCGCCGATGACCTTCAGGGTCTCGACGATGGCGACGCCCTGCTGCCCGAGCGCGTTGACCTGCTCGTGGTAGGCGACGCCCTGCGCCTCGCCCATCAGACGCATCTTCTCGGCCTCGGCCTTACCCGTGGCGAGGATGTAGTGGGCCTCGCCCTCGGCCTCGGCCTTGCGCTGCTCGGAGCGCCGGGTCGAAATCTCGACGCCGACGGTCGCCGCCATCAGGTCTTTCTGGTTGTCGGCGTGGGCGCGCGTCTTCTCAAGCTGGATGCGCTTCTCCTCGGCCTCGCGCTGCGCGTTGTACATGTTCTGGCGCTGCTCGGCGAGAATCTTCTCGGTCTGCGTCTTCATCAACTCCTCGGGGAGATGGATGTGGCAGATGAGGACGTTGACCACGTCAACGTGATACTTCAGCAGGTGCATCCGCACGCGCGCCTCGGCCCGCTCCTGCTCCTCGTGGCGGTTCTGGAGATAAGCCATCGCGGACGACTCCGACGCCTGATTGCGGAAGATGGAGTCGATGAGCGGGTGCATCACGTTCTGGATGAGCTTGTCGGTGTTGCCGATCTTCGCCACCATGAAGGGCGCGTCTTCAGGTTTGACGCGGAAGACGACGCGCACTTCGAGCTTCATCGTGAAGCCGTCTTTGGAGATGACCTCGAAGGGGTCGAAGGTGTTGTCCACGTCCTCGGCCGTCCACTCCACCGTCATGTTCGTCGTCGGGATGATGATCGGCGACATGGCCAGCGTGTTGATGTAGTACTTGCCGGGGCCGACGACCGACTCCTGTATGCCGCGGAAGCCTTCGGGCACGACGTAAGCCTCGTGCGCGCCCTGATCGAGCCGCTGGTCGGCCGGGTCGTTGGCGATGAGTTCTTCCTGAATCTCGTTGAGGCGGCGGTTCTCGCCTTCGAGCTTGTCGAGGCGGGCGGCGGCCTTCGAGACCTGATCGCGCTCCTCCTGTTCGAGCCGCTCGCGCACCTTGTTGGCCATCTCGCGGCGGATGTCCTCGCCGGGGTCTTTGCCGACGTTCGAGACGATGACGGCCACCTCGCCCGGCTTCACTTCCTTCGCCGACTCGGGGATGAGCTTGAAGACCAGCGGGTTGATGTAGTAGGTGCCGGGCAGGAGGATGTCCTTCTGCGGCCCGCGCTGGCCGCCCCCCGAGATGAACTCGTTGCAGTCCTGGAAATTGTCGTGGCCGGTGACCGGGGTGGCGACGTAGTCGCGCGGGTCGAGCGGCGCGCCGTCCAAAGCCTCGACGAGTCCGATCTGGTTCTCGTGAATCACGGTCGCGTCGTAGAGGCGGACGGTGAACAGCCCCGGCTTCATCTCGTTGGGATTCTCAACCGAGATCGACTGCGTAAGGATGCGGTAGGTGCCGGGCGTCAGGATTTCGACCTGCGGCCCCTTCTGGCCGCCGCTGCCGATGAAGGCTTCGGCGTCCTGAAAGTTGCGGTGGTGGGCGACAGCCTTGCCGTGGAGGCGGCCGGCGTCGAGCGGGTCGCCGTCGGCCGAGGTGATGACGCCGACCTTGCCCGGCGGCACCTGCGTCGCCTTCGAGACGGAGACCCGAAACAGGTACGGGTGAATCGGCCACAGGCCCGGCGGGAGCGTGCGCAGTTGGATGCCCTTGACGCCGCCGCGTTTGATGAACGCGATGGGGTCCTGGAAGTTGTTGTGGGCGTTCTGCGCGCGGTCGGGGGCGAAGATACTCCCGGCCTGCATCGGCTCGCCGTCAATCGCCTCGACGACGCCGAGTTCGTCCGCCCCGATCTCGATGAGCGGGACTTTGCGGACGACTTTCTCAAAGGGCCACTTGATGAAGTGGAGGCCCGGCTTGAGCACGTCGGCCTGAATGCCGACCTCGCCCTCGGTGGCGACCACGCGGCCGGGCGGCATCTTCGCGCCGAAGTAGCGCCGCTCCTTGATCGCGATCTCGCGCGCGCCGATGTTGGCGAGCACGCAGCTCAAGATGATGAGCAGGGCCACGAAGATAATGAACCCGACCACCAGGTAGGGGGCGAAAGCAAAAATGTTCATGGTTTACCTCAGAGTGTCGCCGGCTTCGACTTCATCCGGCTGTGTGGAGAGACGCTCGCGCGGTGGCGGCGCGGCCGACAGACGGCGACGCACCTCGGCGAGTTGTTGCTTGAGACGGAAGCCGGCGCCCGTGCGGATGGCCTCGGGCGCGAGCACCCAGTATTCGCTCTCGAAGAGACGGCACAGGTCTTCGGCCGACCTGCCGGGGAAGCGTCCCTGCTCCCAGGCTTCGGCGACCTCCTCGACCGCCGCGCGATAAACTCCCGCGTCGTCGGAGAGCGCGGCGACGCGCAGAAAGTCTGTGACCGGGACGTTGTCGGGCGAAAGTCTCCAGAGGGTCAACAGTGCGCCGGCGAGCATCCGGCTGGCGCGAAGGTCTCGGCCCGCTATCACGTGCGCGGCGACGGCGCGCACGTTCTCGGCCGAGGGGTCGCGCTTGAGGAGCGCGCCGAGCACTTCGTCGTAGAGTTTTTTGTCGCCCGTCAAGCGGGCCTCGCCGAGCGCCGCCAGCTCCCCGCGGCTGGCCCGCTCGCGCAAGCGCGCGGCGTCTCCGGCGTGTGTGTAGGGAATAGAGGCAAGGCCCGCGCCCCCGCCGTCGCCGCCCGCCGCGCCGCGCGAGTCGTCTTCAAAAAGCCCCCTCGCAGGCGTGGGGAAGAAGTCCTGCTCGGCCGCGCTCTTGAGCGATTGGCGTTTCGTGCGATAGAGGACGAAAGAGATAGCTGCCAGAAGGAAGAACGAAATGATGAGAACGGCGCTCAATTTACCTGTGCCTTCCGCGCCGGCCGACGCGACGGCTTTCAACAATTTCAAGCCGGTGCTACCGGACGCCGTTGCATCAGCATTATACGACAGGGGGGTCGGAAAGTTCTACGGCCACGGGCGGGAAGCACCAAAGCCCCGCACGTCCCCAAAGGGGAGACGTGCGGGGCACATTGAATGAAGCGCGAAAGATTTCCCGAGTTTACGGGACGCTCACCGGGGTGTTTTAAAACGTGAACTCTTCCGTCTCGGTGTCACACGAAGGCGTGCGGCTCGGCGGCTGGCTCTGCTCGACCCGCCAGACATAGTCAGCGGCGTGCGGCGCCGCCGGTGCGGCGTCGTCCGTCCTGACCGACGCGGCCCGGCGCACGTACTCGCCCCTGACGCGCTCCTGGAAATGTTTGAGGCCCGGCCCCTTGAGGAGCTTGTCGAACTTGAACATGACGGGGAGTGCTTCGACGCGCGGCGCCGTCAGGGAGACGGGGGCGTGGCCGTGCACCGCGGCCGGCGGTTTTGGGGCGCGTACCAGAACTCGCGCCTCTGAAATCGCCGACTCGACCGAGATCAACTCGTCGAGGCCGTCGAGCATCGCCAGCTCTTTCCCGATCACTTCAAACGCCTCTTCGGCGCGGAGATGCGTGGCGCTCAGCCGAGACGACGATGCCGTCAACGACTTAGCCAGGCGCGACTCTCTCCTCGCGACCTGCGCCTGTGTGGAGCCTTCCGGCGCGGCGGCGCGGACGAGGAGCGCCGTCTGCGGGAGTTGCTGCGCGCGCGACCCGCCCGCGACCTTCTGCCCGTGGAGACTCAGGAAAACGTTCCAGACACCCGCGGTCAGCCG
>DASVES010000289.1:0-7130 GCA_036380435.1 Pyrinomonadaceae bacterium
CGCAACTCATTGGCGAAAAAGAGTTTCCGACGCTGTCCCACGAAGGCGAGCGCGAGAGTATCCACATTTGCATCATCGGGCGGATGCTGCTCGTCGTCGTTTTTGACGACCGTTCCAGTCTCGGGCTGGTTAAATTGCGTGTGAAACAGGCCTCGCGCGAACTGGCTATAATTTTTGAGGATGTCGAACGCGATTCGTTGCAAAAGCGGGAGCAGGACGACTCGCTCTTCGCCGGCATCACGGATGATGACATTGACAGTTTATTCAACTAACCAAGGTTAACAGAGGCGACCGGCGAAAGTGACAAGTTAGAACTTGTGCGGGCCTGTCATTCCAATCGCTATGACGTTTATCAATTACGCATCACGCGAAATCAATTGCAAGATCGTCTATTACGGGCCGGGGCTGTGCGGCAAAACGACCAACCTGCAATACATCTACGACTCGACCGCGCCCGCCTCGAAAGGCAAACTCATCAGCCTCGCGACCGAAACCGACCGCACGCTCTTCTTCGACTTCATGCCGCTCGAACTCGGCACGGTGCGCGGCTTCAAGACGCGCTTCCACCTCTACACCGTGCCGGGCCAGGTCTTCTACGACGCCTCGCGCAAGCTCATCCTGAAGGGCGTGGACGGCGTCGTCTTCGTCGCCGACTCGCAGGAGGAGCGCATGGACGCCAACATCGAGTCGCTCTACAACCTCGAAGAGAACCTCCAGGCCAACGGCTACGACCTCACGAAGATTCCCTACGTGTTGCAGCTCAACAAGCGCGATTTGCCGAACGTCGTGCCCATCGAAGACCTCGTCGCCGAACTCAGGCGGAAGGACGAGCCGGTCCACGAGGCCGTCGCCTTCAAGGGGCCGGGCGTCTTCGACACTCTGAAGGCGGTCGCCAAGCAGGTGCTCACGGAACTGCGGAAGAGCTAGACGGGTAAGAGCGCGTAAATCTGAAAGCGCGTAAATCGAAAATCGTGAATCGTCAATCGAAGCAGGCAGTTTCGATTGACGATTCACGATTTACGCGCTCTTAAACTAATGACTTGATCATCAGGAGGCCGTCGCCGCCGTTGGAGTAGTAGCGTGGGAGGCGCTGGGTGACGACGTAGCCGAGGCCGGCGTAGAGAAGCTGCGCCGAGTCGTTGATGGAGCGGACTTCCAAGCGGACGGTGCGTACCTCGCGGCGGCGGAATCCCTGTTCAGCATTCTCCATCATGCGGTGGGCGATGTGGCGGCGGCGGTGCTCGGGGGCGACGCCGAGCGTGGTGATGTGGCCGGTCGAGTCCGGCTCGACGAGGCCGACGATGAAGCCGACCATCGCGCCGTCGGGCGTGACGGCGCGGTAGGAGACGGAGTCGGGCGAGGTCAGGAGGTATTCGAAGGTCTCGCGGCTGTACGCCTCGCCGTCGATGAAGCAGCGCAGGTCGAGCCGCCAGCACTCGTCGAGCTGCGCGGTCGTCAGCGGCCGAATGTCGTAACGCGGCCGCGCGACGAGGCCGAGCGAGCGCGTCTCGCCGGCCGCCGCGGCCGCGTCGTCATCCTCTGCGCCAGGTGCGGACGTGCCACTCGCCGAGAACAGCCGCGAACGTATCTTCTTCAGGACAGCCACTCGTAAATCGTAAATCGTCAATCGTAAATAGTAAATACCCAGACGCCGTCTTTCTCCGATTCACGACTTCCGGATCGCGATTCGCGATTCACGATTGACGATTTACGGCTTTAACTTATGAGCATGCAGTCGCCGTAGCTGTAGAAGCGGTAGCGGGCGCGGACGGCGTGGGCGTAGGCGTTGAGGATGAGTTCGCGCCCGGCGAAGGCGGCGACGAGGACAAGGAGCGACGAGCGGGGCAGGTGGAAGTTCGTGAAGAGCGCATCGACGGCGCGGAACTCCCTACCGGGCGTGATTGTGAGGCCGGTCTCCCCGCGGCCGGCGCGCACCCGCCCCTGAGCATCGGCCGCTGACTCTAACGCGCGGACGCTCGTCGTCCCGACGGCGACGACGCGTCCGCCCCCGCTTCGCGCGCGGTTGATGTTGTCGGCCGCCTCTTCGCCCACCTCGAAACGCTCCGGCTCGACGCGGTGCTCGCTCAAGTCTTTAACGCGCACGGGCGCGAAGGTGCCGTAGCCGACGTGCAGCGTCAGCTCGACGATGGAGAGGCCGCGCGCGCGTAAGTGTTCGGCAACGTGCGGCGTGAAGTGGAGGCCGGCGGTCGGGGCGGCGATAGCGCCGCGCGGGGCCGCAAACATCGTCTGGTATCGCTCGCGATCCTCGGCGCGCTCGGCGTCCGGCTGTCCTTCGCGCCGGATGTAGGGCGGAAGCGGCATCTCGCCCAGCTCCTCGAGAAGCGCGTCGAAGTCTCCGGCCGGCTCGAAGCGCAAGGCGCGCCGCCCGTCGGCGAACGACTCGACGACCTCCGCGACGAGGCGACTGCTGTCGCCGCCGCCGAACTCGACCCGCGCGCCGACCTCTAACCTCCGCGCGGGCCGCGTCAGAGCCTCCCACACGCCCGGCCCACGCTCGACCATCTCGCGCACCAGCAGCAGCTCGACGCGCCCGCCCGAGGGCACGCGCCGCCCCATGAGACGCGCCGGGAAGACGCGCGTGTTGTTGACCACCAGACAGTCGCCCGCGCGCAACTCCGCAGGCAGCTCCGAGAAGTGACTATCGCGCCACGTCCCCGAGGAGCGTTCGACGACCAGCATCCGCGAGGCGTCGCGCCGCTCGGCCGGGTGCTGCGCGATCAGTTCTTCGGGCAGCTCGTAGTCGAAAGCGGAAATCAACATGAAGGCGAAGGAAGTTTACATGGATGGACAGGACAGGCAGGATCAGAAGATTTGAAATCTCAAATCTGAAATTTCAAATCATCCTTTCTTCATCCTGTATGTCCTGTCCATCCATGTAAATATTCTAAGACGGAGAGGCCGGCGTCTCGGCCGCCAGCTCCGCGGCGTGGTGCTCCTGGTGGAGGACGACCGAGAGTTGCGCGCCGAACATCAGGATCAGGCTCGACACGTAGCTCCACGTCAGGATGGCGACGACGGCGCCCACCGAGCCGTAAATCTGGTCGTAGTGAAAATACTGGAGGCTCCACGCGAAGACGTACTTCGAGGTCTCCCATAGTATCCCGGCCACGACCGCGCTCGGCAGCGTGTCGCGCAGCGTGACGCGCCCGCTCGGCACCAGCCGGTAGACGAGCGCGAAGACGGCGACCGTGACGAGCGTGCTCGCCAGCAGGTAGACGGTCTGCCAGATGCCGCTGCCGACCAGCGCCAGCCAGCGCGAGCGGCTGACGATGCGGATGGGCAATTGCTCGGCCAGTTGCTCAAGCCCCAATAGGATCGACGTGAGGAAGACCGAGACGAGCAGCACGCAGCCGACGAGGCCGATCATCCCGAGCGTGAGCGCGCGGCCGTGGAGGAAGGCGCGCGGCTGCGTCCCCCACAGGCGGTTGAGCGCGCGCTCGACGACGGCGAAGACCCACGAGCCGGCCCACAGCACGACGACGAAGCAACTGACTATCGCGCCCGTCGAGACGCCCGTGAGCGAGCGCACGTTCGAGCGCAAAAACTCGGCCGAGCCGGGGTAGACCTCGACGATCTGCCGCAGCATCTCGCTGCCGGCGGCGAGGCGGTTGCCGAGGGCGAGGAAGAGAATCAGCGCGGGGAAGAGCGTGAGCAGCCCGAAGTAGCTCATGGCCGCGGAGGGCGTGAAGAGGTCGTTCTCGTGGAACTGGTGGAGGGTGTGGCTGAGGATGGTCGTCCACGGTGCGCGGTTGCGAACGCCCCACCTGTGCCGTGAGAAAAAGGTAGCCCTCTGCATGATCGCTCGGAAGCCCGAAGGGAAGACTCGAAAACTGTTGCTCGGTCGGGTGGCCCGAGCGTCAGTCTACTGCTTTTCGCCCGCCCCGCGCATCCCGCGCGTGTCGCGTTCGAGTCGCGCGCGGGCGGCGGCGACCGTGGCGAAGGCGCGCGCCTCACGGCCTTCGAGCGCGCGCGCCTGCTCCAGTGCGCGGCCGAAGTCGAGCCGCGCGACCGTGGTAAAAACTTTCGTCAGGTCGAAGGTGGAGAGCTGCGCGCGGATTGCGTTCAGGTAGTCGCCATCGAGAACTTCGGAGTTGGCGTCGGAGCGGAAGCTGATTTCGTCGCCGACGTATTCGTCGAACGCGTTCGCGGCGCGGACGAACTCCGAGAGCGCGTCCCACGCGCGCGCCGCGTCGATGCTCGCCGCAGTTATCGCCACCACGGCGAAGGCGACGGCGCGCTGCTCGCCGCCCTGCGCGGCCCGCCCGGCGTGGGCCGACGCCTGATCGAGGAGTTCATTAGCCCGTTCAGGCTTGTTTCTTTTGGCGGCCAGTTCGGCGGCCTGAGCCATGCCGAAGGCGAGCGCGAGCGGCGGGGCGTCGGCGCCGCGGACGAAGCTCGCGGCCAGCTCGAAATCCTGCTCCTCACCCTCCGCGTAAGCCCCTCGCAGGCTCAGGAGCTGGTAGACCGTGACGAGCAGTAGCGCCTTGCGCCGCGCCTCCGGCTGCGTGATGGAGTCGGCGAAGCTCTGCGCCCTTTCCCACATCTTAAGCTCGGCGGCCCTGTGTACGGCCTGAAGGCGCAGACGGTCGCGCGCCGGCCCCTCATCCGCTTTGGAGATGGCGTCGAGCGTCGGCCCCAGCCGGTCGGTCGAATTGTTCGACGTGACCTTCCGCACATCGGCCTGCGCCGAGAGATGTCCGCGTCGCTCGGCATCGATGTCGGCGGCGAGCGACTGAAGGCGCGCGTGCAACTGAGGGGCGTGGCGCGGGGCCTCGCGCTCGAAGAAGGGCAGCAGTCGCCGCGTCGTGAAAAACAGTCCGAGGAGTTTGGATTCAGCGCTCACTTCATCCGCGTCTGGGGACGGGGCGGCGGAGCGCAGGAGCACGCCGGCCGCTGTGTCGAAGAAGGCGACGAGGACGCGCGGCGACGGCGGCGGTTCGGCCGCGGGATTCTTGAAAGACAGGTTGCGAAAATTAACAGTGCCGTGTGAGTCGATTGTCGTCAACAGGTTCGGGGTCAGAATGTAGGAGGAGAGGAGAAGAACGTCACCCGAGTCCGCCGACGCGTCGCCGCGCATCCTTTGGAGCAGGCGGAGGAAGAGATCGTCGGCTTCCGTGGGGGCGTGTGCGCGCAGTTCGAGCAGGAAGTGGACGAGGTCGATGCTCGGCCCTTCGGCGACGACCGGCGCGGCGAGCGCGGCGGCCCTTTGCGGGTCGCCCTCGGCAAGCAGCCTTTCGGCGAGTTGAAGCCGTTGCCACCCTTCGACACTGACGCCCTCGGATGGCCCCGCGGCATAAGAGGTCTGGGCCGACCGCCGCGGGTCGCTGCCGAGTTCGCTCTGACTCTTCATCAACTCGCCGAAGAAAGTTTCGCCCAGACGAGGGTCGCGCCGCGTCGCCGCTGAGATGACCACGTCGCGCGCGTCGGTGAAAAGATGCGGCGAGTTGCCGTCTTCGCCCGACTCGGCGGCCATCTCCTTCATCTCGGCGAGGTCGGCTTCGGTGGCCGCCTCCCACGCGCGTCGGAAGAGAGCGCGGGCGGCGCGCTCGTCGGCGAGCCAGAGGGCGTCGGCCGCGAGCGCCTGAACTTTCGCGGAGTAGAAACGGTCGTCGAAGACGCGCGCGGCGTCGGCCGCTTCGAGGAGCGCGGACACGGCCCGCTGTTTTTCGCGTGCGGCGGAAGCCCTCGCGGCGGCGCTCTGCCCGCCACGCTTGCGCGTGTTCTGACCTGAAGCGCGCGCGCCTTCTCCCGTCGTCTGCTGCGGCGGGACGGAGGCGGCCGGCGCGCAGACGCCTTCATGTCGCCGCGTGGAAGCGACGCAAGGCGCGACGACGACACACGCGGCAAACAGTGCAACTGGGCAGCGCAGCTTGTTTGACTTGTCGGGCACCACGGACACCTCGGCTGACGAAAATTATTCCGACTCGAAGAGGGCGCCGGGGCGCGGCGGCGCGGCCGTGGGGGGGAGTCCGAAGTGCTCGTAGGCGAGGCGCGTGGCGACGCGCCCGCGGGGCGTGCGGTTGAGGAAGCCGATCTGGATGAGGTACGGCTCGATCAGCTCCTCGATTGACTCCTTCTCCTCGTGGAGCATGGCCGACAGTGTGGAGAGTCCGACGGGGCCGCCGTGGTGCTGGTCGATGATCGAGAGCAGGAGCTTGCGGTCAACCTCGTCGAGGCCGTAGGTGTCCACCTCCATGCGGTTGAGGGCGTCGCCGGCCACCACCTTCGTGATGCGTCCGTCGTGCTCGACCTCGGCGAAGTCGCGCACGCGACGGAGCAGACGGTTGGCGATACGCGGGGTGCCGCGCGCGCGTCGGGCGATCTCGCGCGCGCCGTCGTCGTCGATTTCCGTGCCGAGGATTTCGGCCGAGCGCCGGACGATGAGTTCGAGTTCGTCGTGCGCGTAGACGGTGAGATGGAAGACGATGCCGAAGCGTCCGCGCAAAGGCGCCGTGATGAGACCGGCGCGGGTCGTCGCGCCGACTAAAGTGAACTTCGGCAGGTCTAACTTGATGGAGCGGGCGGCCGTGCCCTGTCCGATCATCAGGTCGAGCTGATAGTCCTCCATCGCCGGATAGAGCACTTCTTCGATGGCCGGGTGGAGGCGATGAATCTCGTCGATGAAAAGAACGTCGCCCTCTTGCAGGTTCGTGAGCATGGCGGCGAGGTCGCCGGGCTTTTCGATGACGGGGCCGGCGGTCGAACGCAGCTCGGCGCCCATCTCGGTGGCGATGATGTTGCCGAGCGTGGTCTTCCCCAAACCGGGCGGGCCGGACAAAAGGACGTGGTCGAGCGACTCGCGACGCTTGCGGGCGGCGCTGATGAAGACGCGCAAATTCTCCGTCACCTTCTTCTGCCCGATGTACTCGGCCAGATGCGCCGGCCGAAGCGACAGCTCAAACTGCCGCTCCTCGTCCGGCGCTCCCTGCTCGCGCACGCTGACAGGCTCAAGCTCGTCCATAAAACAGAGGTCAGAGGTTAGAGGTCAGAGGTTAGTGGAAGACAGTTTTTTACTGACCTCTGACCTCTGACCTCTTCGACTTCATCCTTTCGACAGGTGTCGCAGGCTGCGCCGCAGAAGCAGCTCGACGGAGAGGCCGCCGCCTTCG
>DASVES010000290.1:0-21855 GCA_036380435.1 Pyrinomonadaceae bacterium
GACGCTGAGAATCGCTCTATCTGGCGCCGCTTCAGTCGCAACCTTTCGGTCGGGCTTTTGGGGGCAGTGCTCTCCCTGGCCATTAAATCAGCTCAAACCCTGCTCCTGACGAGGGCGCTCCGGATGGAGGATTATGGGCGCGTGCTCATCGTCGTCAACCTCTTCGTCTTTCTGAACTCTTTTATCGGGCTGCGCGTGAGCGACGTGATGTTCCGCTTCTTTCCGCTGCTCCGAGAGCGACGGGAAGAAAGCGCGCTTCAGGGACTTCTTCTCCTTTGTCTGGGGGTTAGCGCCACCACCGGCCTGCTGATTTTCGTCAGCGTCCTCGTCTTCTCCCCCTGGTTGGCCGGACGCCTTTACCAAAGCCCCGAGCTGGCCCCGCTTTTCGGCATCTACGGCTGGACGATTCTGGCTTCATCGTTCAGCGACGTGTCCGGGCCGATTCTGCGGATGTATGACCGCTTCACGTCCCTCGTGGCGCCGCAGGTTCTGGGCAGTCTGGCCACATTCACAATTCTTATCGCGTACATGGCGACGACGAGCCGCTATCACCTGACGCCCATCGTCGCGGCCTTCGCGGTCGGCGTCTTTGTCCAGACTGTGCCGCCGCTGGTGCTGGCTCTGCGACTGGTCAAGCCATACCTCACGGGCGTTAATCTAAAACTTGCCGCCACGTCCTTAGCCACATACCGCTCTGAGCTGATGAGGTGTCTGTTCAATAGTAACGTCACGGGATACCTTAAAATTGCGAACTCCCCCGGCGACCTCTTCCTGCTGGGCATCTTCTCCTCGCCCGCACAGGTCGCCTTGTACGGCCTCGCCAAGCAACTGGTGGCGCCCCTGGCGCTTTTACTGACCAATGTTCAGACCGCGCTCACCCCGGAGATAACTTTGCTCGTGGCCAAGCGGAAGTTGGAGCAATTCAAACGTCTTGTCGGCCTCTACACCGTGTCGGCATTCGTCGCGGGAGGTCTGTTGACGGTCTGCGCCCTCCTCGCGGGGCGCTTTTTGATCTTGCGGCTCACCCGGCCGGAGTATGTTGACGCCCTGCCGTTGTTCTATATTTTATTAATCGCCGCGTGGGCGCTCCTCGTCGGCGCATTTTTAAGACCGCTCGCTCTGAGTCTGGATTTGCTGAAGTGGGATAATCTGGCGCAACTGGCGAGCACCGCCGTCCTGCTCATCTTCGTTATCGCCGGCCGACTCAACGCTTTGACCTTGGCTCTTGTTCAACTGGCGGGCGTGCTGGCGCTGCGTCTCCTGTTTTACGTGCCGGTGTGGAGGCGACTTCGCGCGCTGACCCATGATTCACAGCAGAAGGGTGTGCCCTAGAGTTCACCTCCGCGCCGGGCCGCTGTTCTGAAAGGACTGGTGCGGAAACACGTCGGCAAAGTTTCCCCCTCCCTTTTCCTTTAGAGGTCGCGGGTGTTGAGTGGACGATGGTGGATGGCGGCTGTATCTTTTGATCTCTAAGGCGTGCGTGCGTGGAGTAAGCGGATGGATGGAGAAGAGGCGGCGGAGGAAATTCGAGGCGTCGTGAGATCAGGCGATCAACGGCGCGAGGTGCGCGCCCCGCTCGTCTCCGCAATCCTCGCGGTCCGTAATCGGGAGGGGTCGGTCGCGCGCGCCATCGAGAGCGTCCTGACGCAGACCTACCGCCCACTGGAGCTGATCGTCGTTGATGACGGCTCCACGGACGGTACGCGCGGCGTGGTGGAGAGTTTCGGCGCGGCGCTCACGCTCGTCACACAGGCGCACGCCGGAGTCTACGCGGCGCGCAACCTCGGCCTGCGCCGCGCGCGCGGCGAGCTGGTCGCCTTCATCGACTCGGACGACGCGTGGCTTCCCGACAAACTCGCCGCGCAGGTGCCGCTGATGCGCCCGCCCGAGGTGGGGCTGGTCTTCGGCGACGCCCTCCACGTCACGGCGCCGCATGATAACGCGCCGCGCACCGGGCTGACGTCGTTCCGCGTGGCGCCGCCGCGGCGCGGGCGAGCCGCCGAAAGTCTCGCGTGGTGCAACTTCGTCCCGACCTGCACCGCACTCGTGCGCCGCTCCTGCCTCGAGGAGACGGGCGGCTTCTCCGAGGCGAGCGAGCTTTCCGCAGACTATCTCGCGTGGTTCCGTATCGCTATGCGCCACAGGCTGGATTACGTTGACCGCCCCGTGGCCGAATACACCGTACACGCCGGGGGCATCAGCTTCGACCTCGGCCGCGCGGTCGCCGCGCGCATCTCACTCTTCTCCGCTGAACTTGCGCGGACCACTGACGGGGCGGCGCGCGCCGTGCTCCAGCGGCTGCTCTTCAACCTCTCACTGCATCTCGCCCTCGCCGTGCCGCGCGGGCGCGCGCGCAGCGTCTCCGACCCGCTGCGACTCGCCTGGCGCACGGCGTCGAGCGTGGCGAGCCTCGAAGCAGTGCCCTGGGCCGCCGCGTTCGCGGCCAATCAACTGCGCCGGAGGGCGCGACGACTCTTCCCATGACCAGACCTCTCGTCAGCGTTGTCATCGAAACGATCACGACGCGCCACGACTGCCCGGCCGGCTCTCTGGCCGACGGCCTCACCGGCACGCTCGACGGTCTCGACCGGCAGACGTACCCGCAAGGGCTGATCGAGCGTATCGTCGTCCTCGACCGTGAAGTGACCGAGGCCGACGCCGGCGAGCTTCGCCGGCGCTACCCGTCGGTGAAATTCGTGTCGTCGCCGGCGAGCAACTACTTCGCCGCGAAGAACGCCGGCGCGGCGGCGGCGGCGGGCGACATCGTTGCGCTGATCGACGGCGACTGTGAGCCCGCGGCCGACTGGCTGGAGAGGCTGTTGGCGCCGTTCGATCCTCAGGTCGTCGCTGTCGGCGGGCGCACCCGTTACACCGGCGAGTCGTTGGCCGCGCGGACGTTCTCCGTCCCCGACTTCGCCACCGTCCTGGCCGATGAGGAGGGACTGGCGTCCGGTATCCTCCTCAACAACGTGGCCTTCCGGCGCGAGGTGTTTCTGGCGCATCCGCTGGACCCACGCATCCGCCGCAACGGAGGCTGCTTCCTTCTCTTTCACCAACTCCGCGCGGCCGGCGCGCGCATCCTCTACGAACCGCGCGCGGTGGTCGCGCACGGTCCCGACTACGGCGGTCTCGGCTTTCTGCGCAAGCACTTCGACCGCGGGTACGACGGCGTCACGGTCTACCGACTGGACGACGACGGCGTGCTTCGCGGGACGCGCCTCTTCCGCCGACTCGGCGCCCCCGCGCTGGTGGCGATTGTCGGACGCCGCATCGTCTTCGACTGGTTGCGCATGCTGCGGCACCGTCGCCAGATCGGCATCCCGTTCGTTGCCCTGCCATATTTCGGGGCCGTCGCGCTCGGGACGCGCCTCATCGAGCTGGCGGGTGGTCTGACGGCCACCGTCGCATCGAGATCGGCGAGGTAGGAGAGCCGATGCCCCGAGGTGCCTCCATCGTTTGCCTGTCTTCTATCGACTGGTCATTCAACAGACAGAATCCGCAGGAAGTCGCCGTGGCCCTGGCCGAAGGCGGCAACCGAGTTCTCTTTGTCGAGAACACGGGTGTCCGGCGCACGTCCCTGCACGACGCGTCGCGGCTCTGGACGCGTTTTCGGAACTGGTGGGAGGCCCGCGGCAAACCGAAGCGCGTGGTGAGCGGCATCGACGTTTTCTCGCCGCTGTTGCTGCCGTTCCCGTACTCGCGGGCCGCGGTTTCCATGAACACGCGTGTGCTCGTCCGCGCCGTCCGCGCATGGCTGGGAGATGACGGCGGTCCGCTGATCGTGATCACCTTTCTGCCGACGCCGCTTGCGCGCAAGGTGATCGGCGCGCTCGATCCGGCGCTCGTCGTCTACTACTGCATCGACCGTCTGTCGGAAAGCTCGCCGGGCGCGCGCAGGGTGGTGCATTCGGAGCGCCGGCTCCTCGCCGAGGCTGATCTGGTGCTGGTGACCTCGCGCGACCTCTACGAGATGACGGCGGAAGTGACCTCGCGCGTAGAGTTGCTGGTGAGCGGCGTCCACGTCGAGCAATTCGAGCGCGCGCGGCGGTCGCGCGCGGAGGCGCATAAGAAATTTCCGGCTCTGCCGGGGCCAATCGTCGGCTTCGTAGGCAGCCTTCGCAACTCGATTGACCTCGCGCTGCTGGCGCGCGTTGCGGAACTCGCACCGGATTTGCAGTTTGTGCTGGTAGGCCCCCGCTTCACCGACGTCACGCCGCTGGCGGCCCTGCCCAACGTGCGGCTGCTCGACGCCATCTCGCACGAAGACGTGATGCATTACATGGTGCGGTTCGATGTCGGCGTCGCGCCGTATTTGATCAATCAATTCACCGCCGCCATCATGCCGGTGAAGCTCAAGGAATATTTGGCGGCGGGTCTGCCGGTGGTGGCGACGCCGCTGCCGGAAGTGCGCCGTTTTGCGGAGCAGCATCCCGGTCTCGTCAGGCTGGCCGGCGACCCGGCGGAATTCGTCGCCTCCCTGCGCGAGGCGCTCTCCGACAGCGCGCCCGAGATGTCGGCGCGCCGCATAGCCGTTGCGCGCCAATACGACTGGAGCAATCAGATGGCGCGGATGAATGAGTCGATTGAGCAGGCGCTGCTTAAGCGTCTGCGGTGAGTCCTCGAAAGCAAGACGGGCGGCGTGGTTGCGCCGCCCGTCGAGTTTCACTTTTGCCTTCTTTAGTTTGTTTTGCCTTACGAGCTGGGCTGAGGCGGCGGCTGCCCCTTCGTGCCCTTGAAGTCGTAGGTGACGTGGAGGCGGAGCGTGCCGTCCTGAACTTCGGAGCGCACGTCGCGGGCCTCGCCGCGGAGCGTGCCGCCGGCGGCGCTGATGGGCATCGAGATCGTGAGCGGCGAGCCGCGCATGATGGTGATCGGGTTGACGGAGCGGTTGAGCGCCGTCTGGACGAGCGAGGTGATGGCGGGGCCGTAGGCCGCCGCGACGTTGTCGAGGATGACGGTGCGGACGTTGATCTGCCCGTAGAGCGTCTGCTCCTCGGCACGGAAGAAGGTGGCGATCTGCGCGTCGGCCGTGCCGCTGAAGTTGACGCAGGTGCCGAGGAGGGGGACGGCGTAACTGCCGTTGAAGACGAGCGGCGAGGTGATCTCGCCCGCTTGCAGACGCACGCCCGTGCGCGTCCCGCCGCGCTCGCCGACGATCACCACCTGGCCGGGACAGCCCCCCGCCTGCGCCTCGACGTAGCGGAAGCCGCCACCCGCCGGCTCAGGAGCGACCCACCATGACGACGGCGCACTGGTGTTTCCCGCCGACAGGTTGAACGACGGCGTGCCCACCTCGGCGAAGAGCGTGCCGAGAAGCGTGTTGAAGAAATTCTCGTCGAGCGAGAGCACGGCCGTGCCGGCAGGCGCGGCGCCCGCGTCGGGCGCGCGCACGGGCTGGCCCGGCGGCTTCTCCATGCGCGGCGCGCCGACGAGAAGAAAGTATGTGAGCACGCCGCCGAGCACGAGGCCGACGACTCCAGCCAGAACTGCCTTCATCTCTTAAACTCCCCTCGATCTTAGCGGACTGTCGGCGACGGAGACGCCATCATCGGTGGCGTCGTCGGCATCGGGGCCGGAGCGCCCGCCGGTGCGCCGCCCGCGCCGCCCATCATCCCGATGATCGCCTGCAAGATCATGCCGCCGGTCTGCTGCAACTGCTGCACCTCCTGCTCGGTCATCGGCGTGAAGCCGGTGGGCAGCTCGAAGGTGGCGGCATCGACCGTGGTCGTCAGCTCACGCACTTCCATCCCGCCGATGGCCCCCGTCGCGCCCTGCACCTGACCCGACGCGGCGGTCGCCGCCTGCATCTTCAGCGGCAGGCCCGTCTCCTTGTCGATCCAGAAGAACGTCTCGCCAGCGACCTGACCGGCCGGCGTGCCCGTCGCCGCCTGTCCGGCGACGCGGTACTTGACGGCCGTGCGGTTCGCCACCTGCTCCTCGCCCACGCGCTCGACGTTCGGCTGCCGCTGCAACTGCTCGACCATCATGCCGGGCGTCATCGTGCGCGGCACGTTGAAGCCGGTCATCTGCGGCGTCAGCTCGACGTAGCGCTTCTGGCCTTCGAGGATGAGGTAACGCTTGTCGGTGCGGTCGAGGATGACGACCTTGCCGAGCATCGGTGTCTTGGTGTCGAAGGCCCAGCGGCGGTTCGCGCCGTCGCGCGCGACCTCGATGGTGGTGGCCGCGGCCGCGGTTGTCGCGCCCGTCGTCTGCCCCGAGAAGACGTAGGTGGCGCGGTAGCGTTCCGGCTCGCGCGTGGCGGCGCCGGTGTCGGCCGGCGAGGCCGGGGCGGCGTTCGTGGATGGCGCGGTGTTGACGTTCGGGGCGGTCGCATTGGTGCTCACGGCCACATTCGTGTTCGCCGCGCCGCCGCAAGCCGCGCCGGAGAGCGCGAGGGCGAGGGCCGTTGAGCCGAAGATCGTTTTCGACAGACGCATGACAGTGTTCTCCTCAATCACAGGCAGAAGTTTTCCGAGCTTAAATTTTCCGGGGGATGAACCTGCGCTGAGGATACCACAAAAACGGGTGCGGGCGGAGATGCGCGCGGCGTCCGAAGAGGCCGCTCGAAAGGCGACGGACGGCAAGGCGACGGCGCGGCGCGCTCCCGTGCGGTTTGCGGTTGCGCTGACCGACAAATGTTTAGAGGCGGTCTCTGAACCGCCGGCTCAACTGAGACGCAGCTTGAGCCGGCGGTCAGAGACCGCCTCTAAACGGTCGGTAAATTTCGGTAAGTTGACGCCCTGACCGCGCTAGGGGGCCATGTAGCCCGTCAAGTCTCCGTAGACGATGACGGACGTGCCCAGCGTGACATCGCTCAACAGGACGCCGTCGGAGAGCAGCACGCCGTCGGAGAGCAACACGCCGTCGGAGAGCAGGACGCCGTCGCTCAGGAGGGCGCCATCAGAGAGCAGGACGCCGTCGGAGAGCAGGACGCCGTTGCCGCGCAGGCTGACGGGGATGGCCGTGCCCGTGCCGAGCGTGCCGCCGCTGCTGGTCATCACGTTCCTGCCGAGGAGGACGCCGGCCGTGAGCCTGCCATTATCCTTCACCAGCGTGCCGTTGCCTGAGGGGTTCACGTCGTCCTGTATGAAGTAGGTGGGACGATATCCCTCCTGCAACTTGGTGATCAGCTCGACGCCCGAGCCGGAGGTGTAGTTGAAGGTGATGCCCTGCGCCCAGGTGTAGTTGACGCCGGCGATGGTGGACTGCGGGGCCGGGGCCGCGGCCGAGAGCATCGCCGTGCCGACGGCGGCCGTGGCGGCGAGGTCGCGGCGCACGAGGTCGGCGAGTTTGGACGCGCCGGCGACGTTGAGCTGGCCCGCGCCCTGCTCCAACAGGTTGTAGCCCTTGATGGGCGTGGCCGTGTACTGAAGCAGTGTTCTGACCATGCCGGAGGTCAGCTTCGGGTTGACCTCGAACATCAGCGCCGCCGCGCCGGCGACGAGCGGCGCCGCCATCGACGTGCCGCTCATGTACATCATGTCGTCCTGCTGGCCGGCGCCGTCGTAGCCGGCGAGCGACGTGTTCGTGGTCCGCAGGTAGTTGGGGTACGCCTCGGCCGAGACCAGCTTGTTGCCGGGCGCGACGAGGTCGGGCTTGAGGACGTTATCGTAGCGCCGGGCGCCGGACGCGTCCGTCGAGAAGCTGCGGGTGGGGCCGCGCGAGCTGTAGGTGGCGACGGTGTCGTCGGAGCGCGCGTCGGTGCCGATGGTGTTCGAGGCGCCGACGGTGATGGCGTGGGGGCTGTTGCCGGGCGAGTGAATCTGTCCGTAGACCTTCTGCCCGAGGAGGTTCTTTCCGCTGTTGCCGGCCGCGGCGACGACGACGATGTCGAGGTCGTAGAGACGCTCGACGGCGCGGCACACGGGGTCGTTTCGGTAAGACTCGACGGCCGGGCTGCCCAGAGAGAGATTGACGACGCGCACGTTATGGGTGCGGTGGTTGGCGGCGATCCAGTCGAGCGCGGCGAGAAGATAAGAGGTCTTGCCGCGGCCGTCGGCGCCTAGCACGCGCAGGTCGATGAGTTTGGCGTCGGGGGCGACGCCGCGGTATGCGCCCGTCTGGACGCGGTCACCACCGGCGGCCAGCGCGGCGACGTGCGTGCCGTGGCCGTAGGGGTCGTCGTTGCGCGACTCGGTGGCGACGAAATTCTGGTTGACGACGACGCGGCTCGCGCCGGCGGCGTCGAGGAAGGAAGAGTGAGAGTCGTAGATGCCGGAATCGACGACGGCGATGCCGACGCCCGTGCCGTCCAGCCCGGAGACGCTGCTATAGGTTTGCGCGGCCGCGGCATCCGCGCCGGTCGTGCGCGAGACGTGGCCGAGCACCTGCGTGTCGTCGTCCGGCGTGACGTAAGACACTTCGTCGAAGTTCTCCAGCTCCGCGACGGCCGACGCCGGCAGCTCGACTGCGGCCATCCCGAGCGAGCGCAGCTCCTTCCTGACGCGTGCGCCGTTGCGGTTGAGCAAGGCATTGAGTTCACCGCTCATCATCCCGTTGAGTTGAATAATCACTTCGAGCCGCGCGCCGCTGCCGGTCGCCGCGCGCCCGCGCAGCCTCTCCGACACCTTGCCGTCCCGTGCGCCGTCGGTGTTCTCGTTTTCGTCGCCGCTCCCGCGGCCCGACCCCGCAGTCTGTGCGGCCGAGGCGAAGCCCGACGCGCCGCCGAGGCAGAGCGCGAGGGCCAGCAGGAGAGAAGTAAAGAGACTGTAATGTTGCTTTCCGATTTTCATTTTTCTGTTCGTTCGCGAGCGAGTCGTTCGTCAAAAGCCCTGAAGAGGTGTCACAGATATTTAGCGAGGCGGGCGTTTTTTTAATGACGGCGAGAGCACATGCGGACTCACGCCCGCCTTCCCTTAGCTAGAGGCGTGCCAAACGCTTAGGCCCTTGTAAATGTGGAATTTGTGTGGCGGGGCATGGGGGCGCGATTGCCAGTCTGACCGAAGCCGGTCAACCTGGCGCACGCGGCATATCAAACTGATGAGGACGGTCGTGGGGGCGGCGTTGCCGCGCAAGAGGGCCGGGTGAGAGGGCGGCCCCGTCAGGACTTCACGACGAAGAGGTGGCTCGGTGACAGACGCATCTCGCGAAACTTCGACCGCCGCCGGGGGCCGCGCCCGTGCTCGGGGTTGGTGATGTCGGCGGCGCCGAGTTCGTCGATCAGTTCTTTGACGAAGCCGACCATGCCGAAGTCGTGGCTGTGGAACTGTGGCCGCAAGGTCGCGGCCTTCGCCCGCCGCAGGAGGCCGGCGGCAAGGGGCACGCGCGCGGCCGTGCGGTTCTTTTGTAGACGCGCGAGCGCCCGCGTCAGGCGGTAGAGGGCGGGCCGGGCACGCGAGCGTTCGCGACCGTAGCCGACGCCGTCCGTCCAGTCGTCCCAGTAGCCCGTGCCCCAGTCCTCGACGACGTAGAGGCCGCCCGGCTTAAGGTGATTATCGAAGAGGTGCCAGAAGCTCGCGCGCGTCGGCTCGCCGATGTGCGAACAGTCGTCGATGACGATGTCGAAGCCCTCGGGGGCCGTCTCGCGGGCGACGCGGTCAAGCAGCGCGGTGTCCTCCTGCCGGCCCTGATAGACGCGAATCCTGCCCGTCGTGTCTTCGATTTTGACAGGCTCGATGTCGAGGCCGACTACGCGGCCGCGCTCGAAGTAGTCGCGCCAGAGCAGGAGCGAGCCGCCGTGGTAGACGCCGAGTTCGAGCAGGCGGATGTCGCGGCCACGGAGCGGCTCGAAGTACTGAGCGTAATTTCGCAGGTACTCGGTGTGCTCCGCCTTGTCGGTGTCGTAGCGGCTGGCCAAACGTTCGATGTCAACCATTGATCTTCCGCGTTGGCGTCGGCCTCATTCGATGTGGCTGGTGGGGGCGTCGGCGTGGGGGACGAAGCAGCGGCGGCAGCGGGCCTCGTAGGCGTCCGAGGCGCCGACGACGACCTGGCCCTCGACCTCGACGGTGCGCTGCGAGTAGTTGGCCGGCTGGCCGCAGCGGACGCAGATGGCGTGTGTCTTGGTGATGTACTCGGCCACGGCCAGAAGGTGCGGCATCGGCCCGAAGGGGCAGCCCGTGTAGTCCTGATCAAGGCCGGCGACGATGACGCGCACGCCGCGGTCGGCCAGCTCGTTGACGACGGCGACGAGGTCGGAGTCGAAGAACTGTCCCTCGTCGATGCCGACGACCTCGGTCGCCGGCTCCACCAGCACGCGTATCTCGGCGGCGGTGCGCACCGCGCGCGACTCGTGGCGCATCTCGGAGTGGGAGACGATGTGGTCGCGCGAGTAGCGCTCGTCGATTTCGGGCTTGAAGACCTGCACCCGCTGACGCGCGATCTTGGCCCGGCGCAGGCGTCGGATGAGTTCTTCGCTCTTGCCCGAGAACATGGAGCCGGCGATGACCTCGATCCAGCCGGCGTGCGTGTGCAGCCGCGCGAGGTGCTCGTCCTGACCCTGTGATGCGAGATATTCCATCTGGCTTTCGGTCTCTCCCCTTATGGTGTTTGCCGGTAGACCCGCGCGTTGTAGAACGGCGCGAACGCGGCGACGAGCGCCGACTCGAAGCTCTGCGAGCGCGTCAGCAGGTCGCGCGAGAGGATGCCCCACGCGCCCTGCCGGCTACGCACGTCGTGCTCGCCAGAGAACTCGTCGATGACCTCGCCCAGCTCGCGGTTCTGCCCCTCGACGCGGCGGACGATCTCGGCGGGCACCTCGATTGACGGGGCCGCGCCGAAGAAGCCGCGCGTGCCGTCGGTGGCGTAGGCCCAGCCGCGCAGGAACGTGTGACGCCGGCCCTCGCAGGTGATCGAGTGGAAGCCGCCTTCGAGGCCGACGTAGAGGTCGGCCGGTCTCCCCGTTTCCCACAGCAGCGCGCGCACGGCCTCGGCCCGCTCGCGCGCCCCGCGCATCAGGTGCGTGTCGCTCAGCGGCATCGCCGGCACGCCCGACTCGACGGCGCGCGCCAGAACTTCCGCGCCCCTCCACGCGGCGTCCACCCCGGCCGCGCGCGCGCAGGCCGCGCGCACCGCCATGATCTTGGCCGCGCGTGTTGAGCCGAGGGCGACGATCATCGTGGAAGCACCTTCCCTAGCGCCGGACAGCGGAGAGCTAAAGGGACAGCCGGGCCGGGCGCGGGCAAAAGCTACAACACGGCGGCGCGGTTCGTCAAAGAGCAGTGATAAGTGATGAGT
Source organism: Pyrinomonadaceae bacterium (assembly GCA_036380435.1). GTDB lineage: Bacteria > Acidobacteriota > Blastocatellia > Pyrinomonadales > Pyrinomonadaceae > DASQDT01. Next base: position 11,176 of record DASVES010000290.1, read on the forward strand.
GATGAGTGATAAGTAGGAAGACGGATTTTCTTATCACTCATCACTCATCACTTATCACTGCCCTTAAACCTTCCGCTCCTTCCACTTGCCGCGGCGGAAGACGAGGACGGCGACGACGGCGAGGAGCGATTCGGCGATGGTGATGGCGAAGAAGACGCCGCGCGCGCCCATGCCGGCGCGCATCGAGAGGTAGTAGGCAAGCGGGAGTTGGACGAGCCAGAGGCAGATGATGTTGATGACGGTGGGCGTGAAGGTGTCGCCCGCGCCGTTGAAGGACTGCACGATGACCATGCCGTAGGCGTAGAAGACATAGCCGTAAGAGATGAAGCGCAGACAGTCCACGCCGTAGGGCACAACGGCCGGGTCGGTCGTAAATATCCCGACGAGTTGTTCGGCGAAGATAATGAAGACGAGGCTCACGCCGAGCAAAAAGAGCATGTTGGCGAACGCCGTCTTCCACACGGCCCGCTCGGCGCGCTCGGGCTTGCCGGCCCCGAGGCTCTGTCCGACGAGCGTGGCCGCCGCGTTCGACATCCCCCACGAAGGCAGGATGGCGAAGACGAAGATACGCACGGCGACCGTGTAGCCGGCCAGCGCGGCGCTGCCGAAATAGGCGACGATGCGGATGAGCGCGACCCAACTCGCCGTCGCCACGAGGAACTGGAGCATCCCGCCCACGGAGAGACGCAGCAGGCTCGCCATGAGCGGGAAGTCAGGCGTCAGGCTGCGGAAGCTGACGGTAACGCGCCCGCGCCCGCTCGTCATCATCCAGAACTGGTAGACGACGCCGGCGCCGCGCCCGATGGTCGTCGCCACGGCTGAACCCGTGACGCCGAGTTCGGGGAACGGCCCCCACCCGAAGATGAAGCACGGGTCGAGGACGAGGTTGACGGCGTTGGCGATCCAGAGGGCGCGCATGGCGATGGAGGCGTCGCCCGCGCCGCGGAAGACGGCGTTGTTGAGGAACAGCAGCATGATGACGATGTTGCTGCCATAGATGATGCGCGGGTAGTTGGCCCCGACGGCGACCACGCTCTCTTCGGCCCCCATCAGTTGCAAAAGTTGCGGCGCGAAGATGATGCCGATGACGCCGATACAAACGGCCACGGCCGAGCCGAGCAGAATCGACTGCGCCGCCGCCCGTGACGCGGCCTCCGGGTTCTTCTCGCCGATGCGTCGCGCCACGGTCGCCGTCGTCGCCATGCTCAGGCCGAGCGCGACCGTGAAGACGATGGTCAGCATCGACTCCGTCAGTCCCACCGCGGCCACCGCCTCCGCGCCGAGGCTCGCCACCCAGAAGACATTGACGACGCCGAACAGCGACTCCATCAACATCTCCAGAACCATCGGCACGGCCAGCAGAAAGATCGCCCGCCCCAAAGGCCCTTTGGTGAAGTCCTGCTCGGAGCCGAAGACGGCCTGACGCAGCAGGCCCGGCGCGCGGCCGACGCGGCCCCCGTCCGGCGTGCGCTCGGGCGACGCGTCCGTCGCCGCAGGTTTTTCCGGTTCGTCCATGAGACCTTCTTTGAAGTCGTGCGCGCGGGATCGTAGACATCGGACGAGCTGCCGCGCGAGAGTGGATGATAGTTCACGCCTTGATACGTCCGAAGGTGAAAGAAGTTTAGCGTCCACTTCATCGGCTCATACAGTACCGCGAACGGAAGCCTCGCGGGTCTCGCGTGCGACGAGCAGCCCGCCCCGCGCATGCGAGACCCGCGAGGCTTCCGCTCGCGGTACTGTGGTTCTGGCAAATGAACTTTCGCGGAGGCGTGATGTTATAGTGGGGCATCCTTTAATCGCGTATATGCCAAAGACCACGACAATCATCGCGGTGGCCGTCTTCAGCGTCGCCGTCGGCACGCTCTGCGTCTACTTCTATTGGTGGGCCGCCTCCTTCTACAAGCGCAAGACGGCCGAGCCGCCGCCCGCGCCCCTCGCCCCGCGCAAGACCCTCTGGCGCGACCCCGGCCGTGTTGAAAAACTCGACTTCGCCGGCGGGCGCGGCGGGCGCGAGGGCTTCCCAGCGCCGCCCTTCCGCTTCGTCGAGGAGCACATCGCGGGGTCGAGTCCGTGCATGTCTGTGCGCGACGCACGCAACCGCGTGTGGCGCATCAAGTGGGGCGACGAGGTGCAGTCCGAGACCTTCGCCTCGCGCGTCGTCTGGGCCGCCGGTTATCACGTCGAGACGAACTACTACTTGGCCGAGGGTGAGATCGAAGGTGCGAAGGACTTGACGCGGGCGCGCGACTGCGTCGGCGAAGACTGTCGCTTCCGCCCCGCGCGCTTCGAGCTGGACGAGCCGGGCGTCGTCAAGATGTTCGACGAGCACGGGTGGGCTTGGGACGACAACCCGTTCGTGGGGACGCGCGAGCTGGCGGGCCTCAAGATCGTCTTCATGCTCACCTCGAACTGGGACAACAAGGACGTGCGCGACGTGGCCCGCGGCTCGAACACGGCCATCTTCCAGCACCGCCTCCCGGACGGCCGGCAGGAGGCGCGCTACCTGATCATCGACTGGGGCGCCACGATGGGCCGCTGGGCGCCCGTGGGCTTTCGCGAGAAGTGGGACAGCGAGGCTTACGAGGCGCAGACGCCGGAGTTCATCACGGGCGTCACAGAGGACGGCATAGTCGAGTGGGGCTACCTCGGACAACGGACGGAGGATGCGACCGAAGGCATCCGCGTCGAGGACGTGCGCTGGCTCCACGGTTATGTCGGCCGCATCACCGACGCGCAAATCCGCACGGGGCTGCGCGCCTCCGGCGCCACCGACGACGCCGAGGTCGAACGCTTCACAAGCGCCCTGCGCGAGCGCATCAACCAACTCGGCCGCGTCGCGGAACTCGGCGCCGCCTACCGGCCGCCCGGTTAGAGCAAACTTAGGTTGAGTGTGGCGGGGGCTGACTCACCGCAGAGGCGCGGAGGCCGCAGAGTTCACGCAGAGGGTTGATTCTGTTCAAGCCTCCGCGCCCCCTCCGCGTCCTCCGCGCCTCCGCGGTGAACCGACTTACACCACACTCAACTCAAGAACGACCCGGAACCTTTGAATTGTTGAAGAGCATGACGGCCATCCACGTGCCCGACGAGTTGAGGCGAAACGTCACCACCTGCCACGGGCGTGCGGGGGTGCAGTGGCTCGACGCGCTCCCGGCAATCCTCGACGCCTGCGCCGCGCGCTGGTCGCTCCGCTTGGGCCTCCCCTTCACGCCGCTCTCCTACAACTACGTGATGGCCGCCGAGCGCGCCGACCGGACGCCGGCGGTGCTGAAGGTCGGCGTCCCCTGCCGCGAGTTGGAGACGGAGGCCGCGGCGCTCCGCGTCTACGACGGGCGCGGTTGCGCGCGTCTGCTTGAAGCGGACACGCAGCTCGGCGCGCTGCTCATCGAGCGGCTGGAGCCGGGCACGCCGCTCTCGGCCGGACTCGTCACGGAGACCGACGACGAGGAGGCGACCGTGACGGCCGCCTCGGTGATGCGCGAACTGTGGCGTCCCGCGCCCGACGCGCATGAGTTCCCGAGGGTGTCCGACTGGGGCGCGGGCTTCAATAGATTACGCGCGCGCTTCGGCGGCGGAAGCGGCCCGTTCCCGCCCGCGCTCGTCCGTGAGGCGGAGTCGCTGTTCGCCGAGTTGCTTGAGACGGCCGCCGCGCCCGTCCTCCTGCACGGCGACCTGCACCACTACAACATCCTCGCGGCCGGGCGCGACCGCTGGCTGGCCATCGACCCGAAGGGCGTCGTTGGTGAGCCGGCCTTCGAGGTCACGGCGCTCATGCACAACCCGGCGGGGCTGCTCGAAATGCGCCGCCCCGTTGAAGTCCTCGGCCGGCGCGTCGAACTGCTCGCGCGCGAGTTGAATCTGGAGCGTGCGCGCGTGCGCGGCTGGGGCATCGCCGGGTTGGTGCTCTCGGCGTGGTGGTCGTTTGAGGATCACGGCGAAGGGTGGGAGCGGGGCGTCGAGTGCGCGCGGCTGCTGGCGGCGGTTAAAGAGTAAGACGCCGAAACACCTGTCGGGTCGGCGCTGTGACACGGCGACGGCGCGCGTTCTATCATCGCAACATGACAGACCACACGGACGCCGCGCCACCGCGACTCGCCCTCGTCGGCTTTCGCTTCGACGAGAACTCCTCGTTCCTGCGCGGCGCGGCCGACGCCCCGCCGCTCATCCGTCAGGCGTTAGTCTCCGACCACTCGAACTCCTGGGCCGAGAACGGCACAGACCTCGCCGGCGCCTTCTACGACGCCGGCGACGTGACGAGCGCGCCCGACGCCGACATGCTCTCGGCGATTGAAAGCTCAATCGCGTCGCTGCTCGCGCGCGGCCTCTCCCCCGTCTCGCTCGGCGGCGACCACTCGATCACGTACCCCATCGTCAGGGCCATCGCCCGTCGTCACCCCAACTTGAGCATCCTCCACTTCGACGCGCACCCAGACCTCTACGACGAGCTGCTGGGCAACCGCCACTCGCACGCCTCGCCGTTTGCGCGCATCATGGAGGAGGGGCTGGCGCGGCGTCTCGTGCAGGTCGGCGTCCGCACGTTGAACGGCCACCAGCGGGAGCAGGCCGCGCGCTTCGGCGTCGAGATTCTGGAGATGAGGAACTGGCGCGACGGCGTGAGACTCGATTTTGAATCGCCCGTCTACATCAGCTTCGACGTGGACGGTCTCGACCCGTCGTGCGCGCCCGGCGTCTCGCACCGCGAGCCGGGCGGACTGACGACCCGGCAGGCGCTCGACGTAATTCACAGCGTCCGCGCCCGCATCGTCGGCGCCGACATCGTCGAGTACAACCCGGTGGCCGACTTTCAGAACATCACGGCCACCGTGTGCGCCAAGCTCCTCAAGGAGATTGCCGCGCAGATGCTTGAAAAGCAGTGATGAGTGGTAAGTGATAAGTGATAAGAAAAGCAGTTTGCCCTTCTCTTATCACTTATCACTCATCACTGCTTTTCAAAGTCTTTCGGGTTGAAATCGTTGAAGAACCAGTCGAGGAGCGGTTGGTGGCCGAGGGCGGCGTACCAGCCGTAGCGGCGCATCTCTTGGTAAGCCTGCTCTTTCGTCCAGCCCTGGTCGGTGACGCGCAGGACGCCGATGAGGACGCCCGTGCGGTGGCGGCCGCCGCGACAGTGTGTGAAGACGACGCCGTTGGTTTCCGACGAGCGCACGTAGTCGAGCCAGCGGCGGACGCTCTCGGCTTCCGGCACGTGGCGGTCGGAGAAGGCGATGTGGTGCCACTCGGCGATGCCGTTGGCGAGCGCCGTGCGCGCGTCCTCCGCGCTCTCATGTTCGATGATGCTGCACACGCGGCGCACTTTGAGCTTGTCGGCGAGAGCGCGGTAACCCGCCGCGTCCGGGAGCGCGCCGCGGTAGAGCGCGTCGGTGACCTTGCCGAAGTTAGGGATGGGCACGCCGAACTCATTATGTGTCGAGCGCGACTTCGCCCACTGAATCAGCCACATCCCCACATCCCCCTTCGCGCCTTTGCGTTCATTTGCCTGAAGCACAGTACCGCGAGCGGAAGCCTCGCGGGTATGCCTACAATGAGAGGCCCGCATCGCGCACGCGAGACCCGCGAGGCTTCCGCTCGCGGTACTGTTTGATTGAGCCGACGATCTCACTCCTCGCCGGCCGCGAGGTGTTCGCGGAAGAAGGCGACCGTGCGCCGCCACGCGTCTTCGGCCGCGGCGTCGTCGTAGACTTCCGGCCGCGTGTCGTTGAAAAAGCCGTGGTCGGTGTCGGGGTAGATGTGCATCTCGACGGACTTGCCGAGTTCCCTGAGCCGCGCTTCAAGCTCGCGCACCGCCGCGGGCGGAACGGACGCGTCGCGCTCGGCGTAGAGTCCGAGCACGGGCGCGCGCAAATGTTCCAGCGGCGGCTCGACCTTCGGGTGGATGCCGTAGAAGACGACGCACGCGCCGACCTGCTCGTTCACCGACGCGGCGTAGAGCGAGAGCACGCCGCCCATGCAAAAGCCCACGGCGCCGACGACGGCGCCCGCCACGGCCTCGTGTCCGAGCAGGTAGTCTATCGCGCCGCGCAGGTCTTTCTCCGTCCGCTCGATGTTGAGGGCCATCATCATCTTGCCGGCCTCGTCGGGCGAGCGCGCCACGTCGCCGTGGTAGAGGTCGGGCGCGAGCGCCACGAAGCCCTCGCGCGCGAAGCGGTCGCACACATCCTTGATGTGCGGGACGAGTCCCCACCACTCCTGCAAGACGACGACGCCCGGCCCACGGCCCGCCTCGGAGACAGACAGATAGCCCCGCGCCGTCGCGCCGTTGCTCCCAAACTCGACCATCTCGCCTGCCATCCCCCGAACCCCCTTCAACTGATGACGTAAACGCTGACCGCGTGTGTGTGTGTGATACGGCGCGGGCACAGTAGTCTCGTCGCCCGCCGGTTGTCAATTCCTCCCCCTCGGCCGGGGGCGTGAAACGCTGCCCCGATTCGTCGTTACAAGAGGCGTCGGGGGAATTTAACTAGACACGCCGCGCCCGCGGGGCTATATTTGCGGCGCTTGCCGAAGGGTTTTTGTCGAAGGCGCGGCCGCACCTGAAGGGGCCGGCCGCGCCAAGCCACTCCAAACCGGCCTTACATCCGCAAGACGGAGCGGGCGCCGCACGCGCGGCGCGTATTTGTCTCGACTCCGAACGCGCGGCGCGCCGCCCACGAAGCGGGCAGCCACCGCCGCCGCCGCCGGCCCCCGAAGTGGGGGCGAGACCCCACACACGAAAAGTTTTCAGGGAGAAGACGGAAATGTTCAGACCGGGAAAGAATCCGAAAGACCAGCCGCACACCGACGACACGGCTGACCACACGCCGCACGCCGCCGGCAGCAGCAGCAGCAGCCCCGCCTCCTCTTACGGCTCGGGGTCTTCCGCGTCAGCCGGCTCATCTTCATCGCCCACCTCCAACACGGGCGCGGCCGGGTCAGACTACTCCGCCGCGTCGCCCAACGCGTCGCGCGCCGTCACCGAGAGCGAGTCGCTCGCCCGCGAGATCAAGGACGGGACGCTGACGGGCTTCGTCGGCAACGGCACGAGCCTGACGGGCGAAGCGAGCTTCAAGGGGATGCTCCGCGTCGATGGCCACCTGTCGGGCCGCGTCAGCTCCTCGGACGGCACGCTCATCGTCTCGACCAACGGGCAGGTGGACGCCAACGTCGAAGTGGCCGTCGCGCAAATCTACGGCACCGTCAACGGCGACATCATCGCCTCCAAGCGCATCGAGATGGGCCGCGTCGCCAAGGTCACGGGCAACGTCCAGACGCCGGCGCTCGTCATCGAGAACGGCGCGCTCTTCGAGGGCAGTTGCCGCATGATGCAACAGCGCGAGGAACTGGATCGGCCGGCCTCCAGGCCCGAGACCTCGACGGCCGCCTCCGCCGCCTCGACCTCCAACTCGTCTTCAACCTCCGGCTCCTCTTCGACCTCCCCCTACGCCTCCGCGGCCAAAAACGACAAGAGCGACAAAGCCCCCGGCTCGACCTCTTCGTCCGGCTCCGGCGTGACGACCGCCACCGACGCGGTGAGTTAGACGCACCGCGCGTCTTCATCACTTTAAAGCTTCTCGCGCGGCGCCGTTCGCGAAATGGCGCGTCGCGCGAGAAGCTTTGTCGTGTAGGCCGGCCGCGCGGCGGGACGTGCGCCCGTTAGGGGCGGCGCGCGCGCTGTGCTAGAATTTTTTCGAGTCGAAAGACTGTAGACTCTCGCCCGAGAGGTTCTCAAAAAAAGTGTCAAACGCGAGTCGAGCCGCGACGCATGAGCGAGCCGGGGACGCGTCCGGCCGGCGGCCGCCCTCTGTAAAAATTTCATCGACCAAGAAGGACGAAAGCCGAATATGAGCGCCATCATTGACCAGCCGCCCGCCCCCCCGCAGGAGCGTCAACACGAGGAGGTCGAGACCGTCACCATCCGCTTCGCCGGCGACTCCGGCGACGGCATGCAGTTGACCGGCACACAGTTTACGAACACCTCGGCCGTGCTCGGCAACGACATCTCGACGCTCCCCGACTTCCCCGCCGAGATTCGCGCGCCCGCCGGCAGTCTTCCCGGCGTCTCCGGCTTCCAGCTCAACTTCTCCAGCCGCGACATTCGCACGCCCGGCGACCAGCCCAACGTGCTCGTCGCCATGAACCCGGCGGCGCTCAAAGTGAATTTGTCCGACCTCGAAGACGGCGGCACCGTCATCATCAACACCGACGAGTTCAACAAGGACAACCTGAAGAAGGCCAACTACGCCACGAACCCGCTCGAAGACGACACGCTGCGCGGCTACCGCGTCCACCGCCTGCCGATCACCACGGTCAACCTGCGCGCGCTGCAAGAGGCCGGCGTGAAACTGTCGCGCAAGGAGATGGATCGCTGCAAGAACTTCTTCGCCCTCGGCGTCCTCTACTGGCTCTACGACCGGCCGATGGAGCAGACGCTCGAATGGATCAAGGCGAAGTTCTCGAAGCTGCCCGAGGTGGCGCGCGCCAACGAAGTGGCCTTGAGAGTCGGCTACAACTTCGCCGACACGACCGAGGTCTTCACCACCCACTACACGGTCAAGAAGGCGGCGATTGCGCCCGGCAAGTACCGCAAGATCACGGGCAACGAGGCCACCGCCATCGGCTTCGTCGCGGCTTCGGAGCTTTCGGGCCGCCCGCTCTTCTACGGCTCCTACCCCATCACGCCGGCCTCCGACATCCTGCACGAGCTGGCGCGCCACAAAAATTTCGGCGTCAAGACCTTTCAGGCCGAAGACGAGATCGCCGCCGTCTGCGCCGCCATCGGCGCTTCCTTCACCGGCCACATCGGACTCACTGGAACGTCGGGGCCGGGCGTCGCCTTGAAGCAGGAGGCCATCGGACTCGCCGTGATGACGGAGCTTCCGCTGGTCATCATCAACGTTCAGCGCGGCGGCCCCTCGACGGGCTTGCCGACGAAGACCGAGCAGGCCGATCTCTTTCAGGCCGTCTGGGGCCGCAACGGCGAGTGCCCCGCGATTGTGATTGCGCCCGCGACACCGGCCGACTGTTTCACGATGGCGATTGAGGCCGTCCGCCTCGCCTTCAAGTACATGTCGCCGGTCTTCTATCTCTCGGACGGCTACCTCGCCAACGGCGCCGAGCCGTGGCTCATCCCCGACATCGACGCCCTGCCGAAGATCGACGTGCGCTTCGCCGACGACCCCGCCTCCTTCATGCCCTACGAGCGCGACGACCGCACGCTCTCGCGCCCCTGGGCCATCCCCGGCACGCCCGGACTCGAACACCGCGTCGGCGGCATCGAGAAGGAGCACCTGACGGGCAACGTCAACTACGACCCGGAGAACCACCACTTCATGGTCAAGCTCCGGCAGGCCAAAGTTGACCGCGCCGTGCAGGACGTGCCCGACGTGGAGGTCTACGGTGAGCGCACGGGCAAGGTGCTCGTCCTCGGCTGGGGCTCGACGTATGGGTCGATCACCTCGGCCGTCGAACGCCTGCGCGAGGAAGGCAAGCCGGTCTCCGCGGCGCACCTGCGCCACTTGAATCCCTTCCCCGCCAACCTCGGCGAAGTGCTCGGCAACTTCGAGACCGTCATCATCCCCGAGATGAACCTCGGTCAACTCTGCACGATGATCCGCGCACGCTATCTCGTCGATGCCCAGCCCTTCTCCAAGGTCAAGGGCCGCCCCTTCCAGATTCGCGAGATCATCAGCAAGGTCGAGGAGTACTTGTAAGCGTCGGGCAGGTCGAAAGCGATGAGCACCACGACTCAGTTGACGACTGCGGAAGAACTCCTGAAGTTGCCGCGCGGGCGCTTCCGCTATGAGCTCGTGAATGGAGAGCTGAGACAGATGTCACCGGCGGGCCAGAACCACGGAAAAATCGCGGCGCGTTTGACCGTCGCTCTCGGCCAGCACGTCGAAGAGAAAAATCTCGGCGAGGTCTACGCGGCCGAGACGGGATTCAAACTCAGAACGAGTCCCGACACGGTGCGGGCGCCGGACGCGAGTTTCGTCGCGCGCACTCGTGCCGATGAGGTGGGTGAGTCGAAGGGTTATTTCCCCGGCCCACCCGACTTGGCCGTCGAAGTCGTAAGCCCCGACGACACGGTCAGAGAGGTCGAGGAGAAGGTGGCCGAGTGGCTTGAGTACGGAACCCGGCTCGTGTGGGTCGTCAGCCCGAAACTCCACGCCGTCACCGTCTACCGCTCGCTCACCGACATCGAGACGCTCACGGAGAACGACGCCCTCGACGGAGAGACGGTCGTGCCGGGTTTCAGTTATCCGGTCGCCAAGCTGTTCGCGGGTCGGAGTTCCTGATTGAGCTACGCGCGCGCGTAAAGAGTAAACGGGAGTCAGTCCCTTTTGTGAAATCATTCGGAGAGGATTCATCGAGATGAGCACCAGCGGCAACGGGAGTAACGGGAACAAAAAAGTTGATAAGAGCGCGGCGGGCATCGGGGGGAACGTCTCGGGCGGCGGGCCGTCGCCGGAGAGCGAGCCGGGGTCGGTCGTCGCGGGCGCCCCCGCCCCTCCGCCGGGCAAGCTGACGAAGGCCGACTTCTCCTCCGATCAGGAGGTCAGGTGGTGTCCGGGCTGCGGCGACTACGCCATCCTCAACAACATCCAGAAGGTGATGCCCGAACTCGGCATCCCCCGCGAGAAGATCGTCTTCGTCAGCGGCATCGGCTGCTCCTCGCGCTTCCCCTACTAC
>DASVES010000291.1:0-6575 GCA_036380435.1 Pyrinomonadaceae bacterium
CGCCCTTTCGCTTTAGAGCGATGTTCACTTGAGTGGAAGCGAAGTAGATTCAACCCTGCGGCGCTAACTCTGCGTCCTGCGGCGCCTCTGCGGTGAATCTATTTCCCTCTCCCTCAACTGATAACTGATATAAAGCGCGCCGCGTTTGCGTTCTCACGGCCGGGTTGGTAGCTTTGGGCGCGGAGGTGAGCGGCAGTTGAACTACTCGACGATGACACCGGCGGAGTTTACCGGGCGCAAGGAGCGCGGCGACGACTTGTTGTTGATCGACGTGCGCGAGCCGGAGGAGTTCGAGCTGGCGCGCGTCGAGGGCGCGGAACTGCTGCCGCTCAGCCGCTTCCACGAGTGGGCCGACACGCTCGACCCCGCGCGCGAGACCGTCGTCATGTGTCACCACGGCATCCGCAGCGCGCAGGTCTGCGCCGTCCTCGCCCGACAGGGCTTCGCGCGAATGCACAATCTCGCCGGCGGCATCGACCGCTGGTCGGCGGAAGTTGACCGGCGCGTCCCGCGCTACTAATAGAAGTGATGAGTGATGAGTGATGAGTGATAAGAAAATCCGTTTTTCTCTTTCTTATCACTCATCACTCATCACTCATCACTTGTTAATTAGCATGACTGTTGAAGAACATAACGGCGCGGCTTACACGGAGGCGCACGCCGCCGCGTATCCAATCGAATACCTCGCGGGTATCGACCTCTACAACGCGGGCGAGTTCCACGCGGCGCACGACGCCTGGGAAGAGCGCTGGGTGGACGAGGCGGGGCCGCGCGAGAAGTTGTTCCTTCAGGCGATGATTCAGTCGGCCGTGGTCTTTCATCATCTGGAGATCGGGCGCCCCGGCGCGGCGCGGCGGATGTACCAGGCGGCGACGGAGAAGTTCGCGCGCCTCGGCTGCGAGCGTTTTATGTCGCTCGACCTCGCGGACTATCAGGCGCAACTCGAACGCGCGCTCTCGTGGCTGCTCACGGCGGCCGACCCGCGCGAGGTCACGCCGCCGCAGTTTGTGCCGCCGATCATCCGCCTCCTGCCGGAAGTGATGGAGTACGAGTGATGAACGCCGAAAACAACCGCGAGACGATCTCCTCCTCCGCCTCGATGGTCGAGCACGCGCAGCGGCTCGGCGTCCTGCCCGCCGCCGCCCGCGCCGGCGCCGGGACTGGCTGGGCGCGAGTGCGCGCTGCGTTCGTCGCCGACGCGCGCCTGTTGCTCATCGCGCTGTGGCTCGGCGCGGCTGTCTTCTTCAGCTTCGCGGTGGCGCCCTCCGCCTTCGCGGTGCTTCCCGCGCGCGAGCTGGCCGGGGCGGTCGTCTCGCGCACGCTCGCCATCGTCAACACGGGCGGCGCCGTCATCGGCCTGCTGCTCCTGCTGAGCCTGCCGCTCGACCGGGGCGCGAGGTCTCGGCGCGCGGTAGCGGGCGAGGCCGCGTCGCTGCTCATCCTCACCGCGCTGTGCGCGGCGGGCCAGTGGGTCGTCGCCGCGCGGATGCAGGCGTTGCGCGCACAGATGGGACGACCCATCGACGAGCTGGCCGCCACAGACCCGCTGCGCGTCGCCTTTAACAGTCTGCACGTCTACTCGGTCTGGGCGCTCGTCGCGGCGATGCTGGCGGGAGCGGCGGCGCTACTGCTCATCGCCCGGAGAACAAGGATGAGGGAAAGGGATAAGGGATGAGGGATGAGGGATGAAGTGAAAGCTTTATTCATCCCTCATCCCTTAAATTGATAAGCCCCGCGTTCTGAATTAAAATCCGCGCGACCGGAAGACAACTAAAATGTCGAGTGTGAGGAGAACGCCGCAGGTGGAGATCATCGAGCGCATGGACGAATGGCGCGACCGATACGCGCGCTGGAAGCTGACGAACGAGATGCGCGGCGGCGAGGTCGGCGCGCACTACCCTTGGGTCGAGAGCACCCGCGCGCCATTCACGCCCGCGCGCCGCGCGCTCCCGATGCTCAACCTCGCGCTCATCACCTCGGCCGGCGCCTACATCGACGGCACCGAACCCTTCGACACTGAACTCTACGGCGGCGACCCTTCCTTCCGCGAGATTCCCATCGAGGTCGGGGCCGAAGATTTGAAGTGGTCGGCGCGCGGCTACGACCCGGCGGCGGTGCGCGAGGACATGAACTCGCAGGTGCCCGTCGCGCGCTTGCAGGAGTTCGAGGGCAACGGCATCATCGGACGTTTGAACCCCGTCTTCTGGAGCTTCTGCGGCTTCGCGCCCAACGCCGCGCGCTTCGCCGAGACGGCGCTCGCCCGCCTCGTCGAGCGCGTCACGCGCTACGGGGCGCAGGCCGCCCTGATCGTCCCCGCCTCGCGTCTGTGTCACCAGACGATGTCGCTCGCCGCGCGCGCCCTCGAAGCCGCGCGCATCCCGACGATGACGCTCGGCGTCGAGCGCGAGACCTTCGACCGCGTCCGTCCGCCGCGCGCCGTCTTCTACGCCGGCGACTACGGCTCCGTCGCGGGTCGCCCCGGCTGGCCCGAGCACCAGCGGCGCATACTCGACGAAGCCCTGCGCCTCATCGAGCCATTCGATCAGGTGGGCGTCCACAAACTCTCTGTCGAACTGGAGACAGCCGTCGAAGTCGAGCGCGGCGAGAAGTAAAAAGCAAAGGGGTAAGGGGTAAAGGGAAAGGGGTAAGGGAAAAGACAAGTTCTTCTCCCTTACCCCGTCCCCTTTACCCCTTACCCCTTTCAGAGTCACCCTCAGTCTTTGAAGCGCGCTAATGTTTCTTCGACCTGCTCGAAGTTGAAGGGCTTGCCGATGACGGCGTCGGCCGGGCTTTGTTCGCCGTCGGCGTCGGGTGGGGCGGTGTCTTTGCCATAGCCGGTGACGATGCAGATGCGCGCGCGGTGGCGGCGGCGGCGCACCTCGCGCGCCAGTTCCCAGCCGTCCATGCCGGGCATGGAGAGGTCGGAGAAGATCACGTCGAACTCCGCGCCGTCGAGCAAGTCGAGCGCCTCACGCCCCGAAGCGGCCGGTGTCGCGTAGTGTCCGAGCACCCCGATCATGTCGGCCAGCGTTTCGCGCACGACCTCCTCGTCGTCCACGACGAGCACGCGCAAGGGGAGCACGCCCGCGACGCGCGCCGGCCCTCGCTGCGGCGCGGCGACGACTACTGCGTCCGCCACGCGCGGCAGCATGATGGCGAAAGTGCTGCCGCGCCCCTCGTCCGACTCGACCGCGATCTGCCCCCGATGCCGCTCGATGATGCCGTAGCTGACGAAGAGGCCGAGGCCCGTACCGTGCGCCCCCTTCGTCGTGTAGAAAGGCTCGAAGACGCGCGCGCGCACCTCCTCCGTCATCCCCGCGCCCGTATCCGTGAAGAGCACACGCACCCACTCGCCCTCGGGGCGGCAGCCGACCGTGAGACGGCCGCCCGTGGACATCGCGTCGAGGGCGTTGACGATGAGATTGACGAAGACCTCGCGCAGCTCCGAGGCGTTGCCGCTGGCCGCGCACTCTTCACAGGCTTCGAGACGCACGTCGTAGGAGAGGCCGCGCGCACGGGCCTCGTTCTCCCAGCGCGTGCGGGTGATCTCGACCGAGTCGCGCAAAAGCTCGGCCACATCGACGGTGGCCATCTCCTCGCCGGGCGCCTGGCGGGCAAAGGCGCGGATGCGGCGGACGGTGGCGGCGGCATCCTCGGCGGCGGTGAGGATCACGTCGAGGCCGCGGGCGGCGGCCGGATCGAAGGCCGAACGGCGTAGCAACTCGGCGCGGCCCATGATGGCCGCGAGCGCGTTATTGAAGTCGTGGGCGACGCCCGAGGCGAGCTGACCGAGGGCGCGCAGCTTGTCGGCCTGCGCGGCGCGCTCGCGCTCCTGCCGTTTCTCCGTCACGTCGCGTGAGATGGAGAGCACGCCGGTAGTGCGGCCGTCGATGACGAGTGGGGTCGTGTCGGAGACGGAGTAGCGGACGTGTCCGTCGCGCGTGACGATTCGCGCCTCGGTCGTCTGCGGCTGGCCGCCGAGGGCGAGCGCGAAACGCTCGCGCGCCAGCTCTTCGTCGGCCGGGTCCATGACCTCGGAGAAGTGTCGGCCGATCAAATCGTCCTGCGCGTAGCCCAGCATCGCGGTCGCGCCGCTGTTGCACCACATGAAGCGCCCCTCGGGGTCGAGCGCGCAGATCGACTCGCGCGCGCTCTCCAGCACGTGCTCGAGGAGCGTCTGCCGCTCGCGGGCGAGGCGCTCGAACTGCCGCAGCTCCGTGAGGTCGCGCACCGTGCAGACGCTGCCGATCTCGCGCCCGCTCAGACGCAACGGCTCGGCCGTGACGAGCAGCGGGCGGGCGAGACGTTCGGGCGTGTATTCGAGCGTGAGGCCGCGCCTTTCGGTCATCACGCGCTCGACGAGGCAGCCGTGCGACTCTCCCGAGCGCAGGATGTCGCAGCAGCGCCGGCCCAAAAGCTCACGCGGCGGGGCCGACTCCATCTCCGCCCCCGCGCGGTTGACGCGCACCAGTTGCCGCCCGGCGTCGAAGATGAAGACGCCGTCCGACATCGCGTCGAAGGTCGCCTCCCATGTCTGCTTGCCGCGGGCGACCATCTCGAACAACTCGGCCTGCGCGATGCCGACGGCGAGCTGCGCGGCGACGGCCTCGACCAAGGCCACGTCGTCGCGGCCCCAGTGGCGCGCGCCGCCCGTCTGGTGAATACAGAGCGCGCCGCGGAAGTCGCCCTGCACGATGAGCGGGCAGAAGATCATCGAACTCACGCCGTAGCGCGCCGCGTGGTCGCGCACCTGCGTGGCGAGGTCGGGCGACTCGGCGGGTGGGTGCTCCGCGTCGTCGATGACGAGGGGGCGCAGGTTGCGAATGAGGAACTGGCCGATGGGGTTGAGGTAGCTGATCCTGCTGTTGCCGATGGAGGCGACGCCCGGCGCGAGGTATTCGTGCTCGACCGGCGTCGCCTCTTCGCGCGCCGGGTCGTAGGGGCGCAGGTAGACGCGCGAGGCGCGCAGGGCGGCGCCGAGTTCGTGCGTCGCGGCGTGCAGCACCTCGGGCAGATCGAGCGAGGCGCGCACGGCCTTGCTCAGGCGGTTGATGAGCGCCTCGCGCGCCGAAGTCGCCTCGGCCCGCTGATAGAGTTCGGCCTGGCGGATGGCGATGCCCGTCTGGTCGGCCACGGCGCGCGCCAGCGCCACGTCAGACTCGCGCCAGTGTCGCTCGCGCAGGGTCGAGATGGCGAAGGCGCCGTGCACCTCCTCGCCCACGGTGACGGCCGCGTACATGATCGAGCGCGTGCCCGCCCGCTTCAGGATCGCCTCATAGACGGGACGGATCGACGGGTCGGCCGTCACGTCGTCGAAGGTGACGACGCCGTGGCGGATGATGCGTTCGGTGAGCAGACGCATCGGCGCGACCAGAAAGGTGCCGCCGGCCGGCTCGACGCCGTGGGCGTCGAACTCGGCCACGTTGCGCGCCACGCCGGCCTCGCGGTCGAGCATGTAGAGCGTGCAGCGGTCGGCCGAGAGGTGGACGCCCATCTCCTCGACGGCCGCCCGGAAAACCTCTTCGGGTTCGAGCGAGCGGCGCACGGCGCGCGTGATGCGGTTGACCAGCGCCTCGCGCTCGACCTGCTGGGCGAGGGCGTCGGCGTCGCGCTGGCGCTCGATGAGCTGCGCCGCCTGACGTGCGAAGGCCACGACGGGCAGCACGGAGCGGCGCTCAGGGGCGGCGCCCGAGCGCGGGTCGTCGAGCGAGATGACGCCAAGGAATTCGCCCCCGCGCGTGGAGAGCGGCACGAAGAGTTCGTCGGACTCCGACCAGCGCGCGGCAGTGGGGTCGGCCGGGACAGCGCGCTCCACCTCGGCCTTGTAGCGGTCGGCGAAGATGCTCCCTTGCAGGTCGTAGTGAGAGGGCGGGAAGTAGGCGGCGAAGCCGAGCTGGCCGACCTCGATGCGGACGGACTCTTCCACCAGACGCATGACCTGCTCGCGCGGGTACGAGCCGGCGGCGACGCGCTCGGCGTATTCGGGCGGGATGTTGCGCGAGTAGGAGAGGACGCGCGGGTGGTAGGGCGGCTCGTCCGTGAAGAGGGCGACCATGCACGTCCGGTAGTCCGTCAGACGCGTGATCGTGTCGGCCAGACCTTCAAGGAGGCGTTCGACCTCGCGGCTGTCGGCCGTCGCGGCGGCCAGCGCCGCCAGCGCCTCAAGCTGTTCGGCGGAGGCGTCAGAGGGCGCGGGCGTCGGCGGCGCCGTGGCGTCGCGGATTTCGTCGTAGTGTTGAAGAGTGTCGGGGCGCATGCGACAAGTTCGGGGCCGTCGGTGCGAGGAACGGCTGCAAGAGGACTCCGGGGGACGACGACACGCGGCATGGGAGGCGGCACACACTTCTGCCGAAACATCGACGCCGGCGGCAAGTCTCAGAATTCAATCAAGGATGGGGCGAACTCTTACGCTTTGCGCGCGCCGGCTGGGGTCAGAGGAGGCCGAGACCACGCGGGGAAAGTATAGCAAAGCGGCGCAGGCCCTGTCATGGAAAGTTTACGGCGGTTTTTAATTGCCCCGACCGATTAGAGGCGGGCCATGCCCGCCGGCTCAAGACTCGGTGCTTGAGCCGGCG
>DASVES010000292.1:0-4811 GCA_036380435.1 Pyrinomonadaceae bacterium
TGTTGAAGACGGGGATGATGATGGACGCGCGGACGGGTCGTTCGACGGACGCGGCTGACTTGGCGCTCGCGCCCGCGATCATGTTCGTGAGGAACAGGAAATCACTCGCGCCGAAGGGCGGCGGTTGTGACTGTTGTGCGCCGGCCCGGTCCCGCGGCGTGACGTTCCACGCGCGCTCAAGGTCGAGGCCGTGTTTGACGGCGGCGTCGAGCAGGCGGTTTTTGAAACGGACGGCCGATGCGGCGAGGCGGACTATAGCGCCGACCGATGCGACCAGCAGGCGCTTCAGGAGAAACTTCGCGGAGAAGGGCAGGTTCTCCTTGAGCCGCTCTTTAAGTGATTGATTCATTGAATCATCGATTCATTGACTCATTTAAATCAGTACCGCGAGCGGTAGCGAGCGGGTCTCGCGTGCGCCAGGCAAGCCGCTCATCACCGCCGCACCCGCTCGCTACCGCTCGCGGTACTGTGCGTGACGGCGACTCCCTCATTGAATCAATGAGCCGACGATTCAATGCCGTCGTCCGCGCTCGTCGTCCAGCGCAGCAGCGGGCGCACGACGCCGGGCATCGGCCCCGTGTAGTCGCCGCGCGCCGAGTCGTCCGCGCCGCCGTCGATTAGTTGGAGGGCGACGACGCGCGGGGCGTTGGCGCGCAGGACGTTCGCGGGGCGGTGCGACATCAAAGAGACGTGCGCCAGCAGGTGGCCTTCGGCGAGCAGGTTGCCGGGCACCCAGGCCGTGCTCACGAAGCGACCGGCCGAGCGCGCACGCTCGCGCCACTCTTCGCCCGTGTCGTGCGAGCTGAACAGGCGCACGCCCTCCTCGTTGTGCAGCTCGACGTGCGGTGTCAGAAACTCGCCCGCGCGGAGCACGTCGTAAGTCACCTCGATGCCGAAGGGCCAGCGTAGGTCGAAGGCCGCGGCCGTCTCTCCCGCCTCGTCGCGCACGCGCACGCGCCGCAGCCGCACCACATCGTCGCCCGGCGCTTCGTCACCCACATCCCACGCGCGCTCGGCCTCGACGTTCCAGCTCGCGCTCAGGTACTCGCTCACAACGGGCTGCGCCGCGCCGTCGGCGGCGACGCGGCCCTCGCGGAGTAACACGACGCGGCGGCACAGACGCACGACCGCCGGCATGTTGTGGGAGACGAAGAGGATGGTGCGGCCCTGTTGGCGGATGTCGTGCATCTTGTCGAGGCACTTCTGCTGGAAGGCCGCGTCGCCGACGGCCAGCACCTCGTCCATCATCAGAATCTCCGGCTCCAGATGCGCCGCGACGGCGAAGGCGAGGCGGACGTACATGCCCGAGGAGTAGTGCTTGACGGGCGTGTCGATGAAGCGTTCAGTCTCGGAGAAGGCGACGATCTCGTCGAACTTGCGTTCGATCTCCGCGCGGTGCATGCCGAGGATGGCGCCGGAGAGGAAGACGTTTTCGCGCCCCGTCGTCGGCTTCGTCACGCGCGACAGAACTTTCAAAAGCGTGCTCTTGCCCGCGCCGTTGCGGCCGATGACGCCGACCAGCTCCCCCTGCCGCACTTCCAGATTCACCTCGCGCAGCGCCCAGACATGCGCGTGAGCGTCGGGGCCGCGCCGGCGAAAAGGAGCCAGCAGCGCCTCGCCCAGCGCCTCGCGCAGCGTCGCATAGCCGGGATGCAGCGCACCGATGCGGTAACGCTTCCCGACATTCTCGATGCGGAGGGCCGTGTCCATTTAAAAACCGTGATAAGTGATGAGTGATAAGTGATAAGAAAAACAGCCTCCTTCTTATCACTTATCACTCATCACTTATCACTATTCCTCATATCACGTCCGCGAATGTCTCCTCGTTGCGCCGGAAGACGTAGAAGGAGAGGGCTAAGAGCAGGACGGTTTCGACGGCGGCCGTGACGGTCAGTGTCCGATCTATCGCGCCGCCCGTGAGCGAAGCGCGGAAGCCTTCGAGGATGCCGGTCGCGGGGTTGAGCGCGAGCACCTGCCGCCAGCCGTCGGGGACGACCGTCGAAGGATAGATGACCGGCGTGGCGAACATCCAGAACTGCATCACGAAGGGCAAGGCGTGGCGCAGGTCGCGATACTTGACGGTCGTCGCCGAGATGAGCATGCCGACGGCGAGCGAGAGCAGCACGGCGAGCGCGATGAAGAGAGGCAACAGGGCCGCGCCCCAGCCGGGCGCGATGCGGTAGTAGGCGACGAGTCCGGCGAGGATGACGGAGGCGATGCCGAGGTCAACAAGGCCGGCAGCGACGGCCGCCGCCGGGATGAAGACGCGCGGGAAGTAGACCTTCGTGATGAGATTGGTGTTGGTGACGAGGCTGTGCGTGCTGTTAAGGACGGCGTTGGCGAAGAACGTCCACACGAGGAGTCCGGCGTAGGCGAAGAGCGGGTAGGGCATGTCGCCCGAGCCGAGGCCGGCGAAGCGGTGGAAGACGAGCGTGAAGAGAAGCATCTGGGCGAGCGGCTGGATGACGGCCCAGGCCGCCCCGAGCGCCGTCTGCTTGTAACGCACTTTGATGTCGCGCCAGGTGAGGAAGTAGAGCAGCTCGCGGTAACGCCAGAGGTCGGAGAGTCCGAGCTGCACGCCCGACTCTTCGGAGAGGATAACGGTGACGGGCGGCGCGTGCGCGGCGCCTGCCGCGGCGGACTGCGGCCCCGCCGCGGCGTGCGCGCCCGCCGGCGAAGCGTCTGCGCGTCCGAGCGCGCTCGAACTTTCGCGGGCCTTCGTCTCCATCGCACTCGGCTGTTGGTGTGGATGCTCGGCCGGGGCTTCCTGGGCCGCCCTTCTCCCGGCGCTGCTATCGAGGCTCAAGGTACGGGCAAGTCTAGCGGCGCGCGCGCGCGCGCGTCAAGGAAGGCGTGTGCTATCGTTAGCTGTTAGCGATTAGCTGTTAGCTGTTAGCTAAAAACTGTCTGTGGTCAGTAGTCCGTGGTCAGTTGTTTACGTTGCACGGCTTCCGGCCTTTCCGATGTCAGCGGCGAGTCGGCCCCAGACAAGCAACTGACCACTGACCACGGACAACAAACAGCTCTTAGTTAACAGCTAAACTTCTCTTATGAACTTCGTTCACACTCTCAAGCGCGTCGTGCCGCGCGGGCTCCACCCGCGTCTGGGAGCGGCGAGGCGACTCGTGCTCTCGCTCCCGTCGCGCACCGCCGCGCAGAAGGCGCGTCTGCTCGAAGACCCCGCGCTCGGAGCAGGGGAGCGCGAGCTGCTACAGCGGGCGAGCAGCCGCGTCCACTATCAGGACGGGATGTATAACGGCGACGGCGCGCACTACTTCAAGGTCGGACTCTCGGCGCTGCGCTGCATCGACGAGGCCGTCGAGAGCGCCGGGGTCGCTGAAGTCCGCCGCATCCTCGACCTGCCGTGCGGCTACGGACGCGTGCTCCGCTTTCTCGTCCACCGTTTTCCGGCCGCGCAAATCACGGCCTGCGAGATCGACCGCGCGGCCGTGGACTTCTGTGTCCGCGAGTTCGGCGCCGCCCCCGCCTACTCTTCCGCCGACCTCGACGCGCTCGACTTCGGCGCGCGCTTCGACCTCATCTGGTGCGGCTCGCTCGCCACGCACCTCAGCGCCGACCCCACACTCGCCCTGCTCAAACTCTTCCGCCGCCACCTCGCCCCCGCCGGCCTCGTCCTCTTCACCACGCACGGAGACTACGTCGCCCGTCGTCTGCCCACGAAGGATTTCGACTACGGACTCACCGACGAACAGATCACACGCATCACCGACGCCTACGCACGCGACGGCCACGCCTACACCGACTATCCCGACCGCGCAAGCTACGGCGTCTCCCTGACCTCGCCCGCGTGGGTGCGCGAACAGGCGCGCCGCGCCGGACGCTTGCGCGAGGTCTACTTCAAGCCGCGCGGCTGGGACGACCATCAGGATGTATACGGGTTCGTGTTGGAAGGCGAGCGGGAATTGTAGGGGCAGGGCTTGTCCCTACCCGCCGCCGACAGAAGAATTAACATGGATAGACAGGATGGGCACGATCAGAAATTTAAAATCTCAAATCTCAAATCTCAAATCTGCAATCAGTTTTTCTTTCTCCTGCCCACCCTGTCCATCCATGTTAATTGAGCCTTTCGCGAGGGAGGGCAGGGACAAGCCCTGCCCCTACAGCTTTCCGTCAACGCTACATCTTCGGCAACGCCCTTTAAACATCCAGCGAGCCGTAACGCCCGAAGGCGCGCTCGCGCTCGCGTCGCCTCCGCCAGCTCAACACGCGGTACGGCGTCAGAAACTTGAGGAGCGTCCGCGCACCCGCCGCCGCCGAGGGAACGCCGCGCGGGTTCGAGAGGATGAGACCGGCGGCCCGACGCTTCCGGCCGCGCCGGATGAACTCCTCCGCGCTGCGGAAGCGCGCGAGCGCCCGGTAAGCCCCCAGCTCTTCCTCCCTCAAACCCAGCGTGGGGCCGACGACCGTCTGCGCCGCCAGCCGCTCGTGCATCATCAACTCCAAATCTTCGCTCGCGTTGTGGTCGTGTACGCGCCATGCGGAGAGCACCCGCGGGTCGAAGGCGAACTCGCCCGCGGCGCTCAGACGCAAGTACATCTCGTAGTCTTCGAGACGCGCGCGCTCGTTCCAGCGTCGGCCTTCGAGCGCCGCGCGGCGGTAGACGACTGTGGGGCTGAGCGGCGCGAGAATTTCCATGAGCATCCGGCGCACGTCGCCGTCCGCGTAGCGCGCCCAGTCGGTCGTGGAGTCGATGATGCGGTCGTGCTCGTCGATGGTGTAGGCGCCGCCGTAGGCGAGCACCGCGCGCGGCCTCGCTTCGAGCGCGGCGACACGCGCGCGTAAAAATTCGG
>DASVES010000293.1:0-9248 GCA_036380435.1 Pyrinomonadaceae bacterium
CTTCATGTCGCGCGGGCAGAAGGCCAAACTCAAGTCGGCGATGGCGCGCAAGCGCAACAAGCGCAAGCAGCGCGGCTTCCGGCGTAGCTAGACGCCGCTCACAAAAAACATAAGCGCGGGCGCGGGTCGATTGATTTGACCCGCGCCCGCGCCCTGTTTATTGTGAGCGGCGTTTAGCTACGCCGGAAGCCGCGCTGCTTGCGCTTGTTGCGCTTGCGCGCCATCGCCGACTTGAGTTTGGCCTTCTGCCCGCGCGACATGAAGAAGGTGTGCTTCTTCGCGTCCTTGATGATCTCTTCCGACATCACCTTGCGCTTGAAGCGGCGCAGCGCGCTCTCAATCGACTCACCCTGGTTGACATTGACTGTCGCCATTAATAAATCTCCGTTGCCAGAACCGAGGCTGAAAATGTGCGGAGGCGCGTACGCGCGGCCCCGCGAGACGTTAGCAATTCCTGAGTCTTTAAGTAGTTAACTACTGATAATAGAAAGCAACACCTGCCTCTCGGGTCGTAACCGACCGGTTATTGTGCCAAGCCGGGGCGGTTATGGCAAGCGCGCAAAGGTGGCGGAAGACCCGAGTGGCTCCCCGGCTTACCGGGCGGCGGGGCGCGTCAGGACGATAAAGTCGCCGAGTTTCGACATCTCGCGCGCGTCGAAATCGGCGCGCGCGACGGCCGTCACAACGAGCGTGCGGGCCTTTGGACGATAGCGACTGACGTGCTCGGGGACGCCGAGGCGCTCCTCGCTATGGAAAGTGCCGTTGACGTGGACGACGAGCGCGCGCTCGCGGCGCTTGAGGTGCTCGACAATGGCATGGGCCATCGAGGCGTCGCGGAGGTTCTGCGCGTCGAGCAGGTGCAGGGCGCCGCCGTGCGCCGTCTGCGGCGGGGGCGTGTTTGCGGTCGTAGCTGGAGCTGCCGGCAACTGGCTCGGGCGCGCGGCCGCGCCGCCCATGAAGGCGTTGAACTTCTCGGCGTAGACGCGCGAGGCCGGCGCGAACGGCAGGGGCGGGAGCCAGCTTCGCGCTTCCGCCGTCAGCTCGGAGAGCGACGCGGGGCCATGCTGTGAGACGCGCGAGACGTAGCGCGCCGGGGCGTTCGCGGCGATGACGGGAAGCTTGTGCTCGCGGGCGAACTCGACGAGCGGGCGGTAGTCCGTCTGGTAGTTCTTCCACGGGCGGCTCGCGGCGAGGAAATGTCTCTCGCTGATGAGGCCGGAGAGGTATTCGTCGAGGACGATCTGCACGTCGCGCTCGAACATCTCCATGGAGAGAGACACGGGGCGGCGCTCTTTCGCGTTGCCCTCCAGCGCGAAGCGCGCGTGTGCGCGCCGCAGCAGCTCGGCCTCCAACAGGTGCGCCCCCGCGTCGTCGTGCGTCTCGCCGACGAAAACGATGTCGGCGTCGCTCAGCGCCTCGACCACGGCGTCGAGCGTGGTGGCGTTGCCCTTCGAGTCGAAGACGCGCAGCGACGCCGGCTCGATCCGCGGCGCGGACTGCGCCTGCGGCGAACCCTGCGGCGCGGGCGTTTGCTGCTGCGCCGCGGCCGCGTGCGGAAGCGCGAGCGTCAGGGCGAGCGTCAGGAGCGCGTTGAGAATAGTTCGGTTCACGTTCGGATTTTTTATCACTTCGGATGTATAAGAGCAAACGGCCGCGCGGCGGGCGCGGGCGCGGCGAACCGTAGACGACGAAAGGGCGTGTGATGGGAGAGATATTCGTGAGCACGGACGTGGAGGCCGACGGCCCCGTCCCCGGCCTGAACTCGATGCTCAGCCTCGGCTCGGCGGCCTACCTGCCGGACAAGACTCTGGTCGCCACCTTCGAGGCCAACATCGAGACGCTGGAGGGCGCCTCCGGCCACCCCGAGACGATGCGCTGGTGGACGACGCAGGAGGCGGCCTGGCGCGCCTGCCGCGAGAACCCGCGTCCGGCCGCCGAGGTGATGACGGATTACCTCGCGTGGCTCAAGGGACTTCCCGGCCGCCCCGTGTTCGTCGCCTATCCGGCCGCCTTCGACTTCATGTACGTCTGCTGGTATCTCAATCGCTTCACCGGCCGAAACCCCTTCGGCTGGGTCGCTCTCGACATCAAGACCTTCGCCATGGCGATGCTCGACACGGACTTCCACGACACCGTCAAGAGCCGCATGCCCCCGCGCTGGTTCGACGCCGACCTCCCGCACACACACAAGGCCCTCGACGACGCCATCGAGCAGGGCGCACTCTTCTGCAACATGCTGGCGGAGCATAAAAGCCGTGAATCGTAAATCGTGAATCGTGAATCGATTGCCGGTCGTCCGACTGCGGCTCATCATTCAAGTTGAGCCGCCCTCGACCACGATTGACGATTGACGATTGCGGCAGGGAACACGGATGAGACGGATGAGACGGATGAGACGGATGAGCACGAATCCGTGTCAATCCATCTCATCCGTCTTATCCGTGTTCTCCTCGCGGCCGCGAACGCGCTCACCAGCCGCGGTGTATCTCCCAACGGTCGGTGACGCGCCCGCCTTCGACGACGTTATAGAAGGCGTGCTGCGCCGCCGTCAGACAAGAGTGGTTGGCGAGGACGCGCACGCGCGAGCCGACCTTCAGACGTTCGACGGCGTCTCCTCCCGCGTCGCCGCCGGCCACAATCTCGCCATGCTCCTGCGAAAGCCCCCCGACGCGCAGGCCCATGTCGCGGCCTTCGAGGTCGAACACCCGACCGTAGCCGCAAGTCGAATCGAACTCAACTGCGCCGCGATCCTTCGAGAGCGCGACCGCCCCCGCGTCGATGATTATTTTCCGCCGCGCCGGGTCGCGGTGGACGACCGAGGCGAGGACGGTCAGCGCGCAGTCGTCAAAGCCGCAGCTCCCGAGCGTCGCCTGGAAGGCGTCGAAGAAGATGTAGTTGCCGGGTCGCGCCTCGTCCACTCCCTTGAGATGATCGACCGTGGTGATGGTCGGCGTCGAGCCGATGCTGACGACGGGGACAGCGACGCCCGACGCGCGCAGGCGCTCGGCCAACTCCACCGTCACGTCCCGCTCGGTGCGCGCGATGGCGAGCAGTTCTTCGGGCGAGCGCGCGTGATAGGAGTGGCCGGCGTGTGTGAGCAGCCCGGCGAAGCGCAGGTGCGCCGAGTCGGAGATGAGGCGGGGAATCTCGACGGCCTCGCGCGCGCGTGGCTCGACGCCGCAGCGGTGATAGCCGCAATCGACTTTGAGGAAAACGTCGAGCGTGACGGCCGCGCGCCGTGCGTGATCGTCAAGCAGACGCATCGTCTCGGCGTCGTCCGTGATGAGCGCGAAGCGGTCGCACCGGCGGGCGAGCGAGACCGCCTCGTCGAACTTGCCCGGCTCGATGGGGACGGCGTAGGTGATGTCGGTGAATCCGTGCCCGAGGAAGGCGCGGGCCTCGGCGAGCGTCGAGACGGTGATGGCGCCCGAGTGGCCGCCCGTTTGGATGCGCGCCACCTCGACGCACTTGTGCGTCTTGACGTGCGGGCGCAGGGCAGCGTCCATCTCACGCACACGCGACGAGACGCGCTCGGCATTGCGTCGCACGCGCTCCACGTCGAGCAATAGCGAAGGCGTCTTTAGTGATTCGAGTTCCATTGATTCTCAGTAGGACAGGCAATCCTGCCTGTCATTGCAAGTAAGCAGACAGGCAAGAATGCCTGTCCTACTGAGATTCTATCACTGCACGGTGATGAAGACATCGGCGCGACTGGTCGCGCCGCCGGCGGTGGTGACGACGACGGAGGCGGGGCCGGCGGGAGTGTTGTCGGGGAAGCGGACGTTGATCTGTTCGAGTCCGGGGAAGCCGCCGGAAGCGCCCGCGTACTCGACCACGGCCGCGCGCCCGCCGACGGTGACGCTGACGGGCAGGGAATTGCGCCAGCCCGTGCCGAAGAGGGCGACGACCGAAGGCTGAGCGCCGAAGCTCGCGGGGAAGGGCGAGCGTGTGTAGCGGTTGCCGGAGACGAGGAGCGCGACCGCTTCGCCCGCGCCGGTCTGCGGCAGGGTGAAGAGACCGGGGTTAGCGTTAACGATTCTTGCGTCCTCGGCCGCGATGACGATGCCGCCCACGGTGACGACCACCGAGCCGTCGCCCGAGCCGAGCGCGACGGGTATGTGGACGTTGATCTGCGTGTCGTTGAAGGAGAGCACAGGGACGCTGTTGCCTTCGACGCTGACGCGCACGCCGCGCTGTGCGGCCTCAGCCTCGGTCGCGCCGCTCAGGCCGCGCGCGAGCCCCGTGCCACGGATCGCGGCGAGGCCGCCCGAAGGCGCGTCGCCCTGAAGGCTTGCGGCGTTGGTCATCGTCAGGCGGCCGACTGCGCCGAAGACGGTATCGACGCCGAGGGCGAGGCCGGATAGACCTTGCGTGAACTCGTCGTCGGCGAGGGCGAAGATGGAGCCGTCGCGCAGCAGGCCGTTGAGCGAGGGGTCTGGGAAAGCCTGGACGAGTGGGATGCCGCCGTTGCCGCCATCGGCCGGGAGGTCGTGCTCGCCCGTCGCGTCTTCAATCAGGTAGACGGCGCCGTCGCGCCCGACGGTCAGGCCGTGGAGGACGAGGTTGTTGTCGATGAAGAGGCCGCTGACGGCGATGTCGTCCACGTCGCCGTAACCGTCGCCGTCGGTGTCGTAGACGGCGAGCAGTCGAGAGTCGTTGCCGGCCGAGTGCGTGAAGACGACGCCGCGGGAGTTGGCGGCGATGTCGAGCGGGGCATCCTCGGCTCCGGCGGAGAAGGGGAAGGTGTAGAAGGGCGTGGGGTCGAGCGTGTCGGGCACAAGGTCGTTGTCCGTGTCGCGCACGGCGCGTATCTCGTTCGACTGGAAGTCGGCGATGAGCAGATCGCCGCCGGGCAGGAGCGCGAGCGCGTTGGCGTTGAAGAGGCGGTCGTCGCCGACGCGGACGAGTTCACGCGAGCGCGCGGGGTCGAAGCCGCCGCCTGCGAAGTCGCGGACGAGGAGGACGACGCCGGGCGACGGCTCGTTGTTGGGGTCGTTGGGGTTGTCGGAGTTGTAGTAGCCGCTCGAAGAGACGACGACGAATTCGCGGCCCGTGGCGGAGACGCCCGCGACGACAGAGACGGCCGAGGGCATACGGAAGTCGCGGCCGAGGTCGAAGGTGGGCGGCGTGCCGGGGTCGCGCACGAAGTCGCCGTTCGAGTCGCGGCCGACGAGGAGGACGCCGGTGAGCACGTCGTCGCCGGTGTTGGCGGTGCCGCGTGTGTCGATGGAAGAGAAGACTTCGTAGCGGGAACCGGAGCGGCCGAGGGCGATGTCGAAGGAGCCGCCGTCGGTGTCGAAGGTGGTGCGCTCGTCGGCCGCGAGGTCGCCCGTCTGGTCGGCGTACTGCTCATTAGTGCCGCCAGCATTTGTGAGGTTGAATTGCGACGTGTGCAGCACGCGGCTGAGCGGGGTGCCCGGCCGCAGCGGCGTGATGCTTCCGAGCACGTGCGGGGAGAGAGCGGAGGGATTCCTCTCCAGCCCCGCGCGTGCTCGTCGTCCCCCGTCAGGACGGGCGGGGGGAAGGCGGCGCGCGCCTTCCCGTATCTGTGTCTGTGTGCGCTCGCGGAGCGCGGGCGCGCGCGGGTCTCGCTGCGGCGCGTAGGCGCCCGCGCGAGTCGTCGCATGAGTCTGGTCGTCCGGCGTCTTCGTGCGCGCGTCGAGAGCGCGGCGGAGGTCGGGCGCGTACTGGCGGCGCGCGAGGTTCTGCGCGCGGCCGGCGAAGCGAGCAGTCGCGAAGAAGGAAGCGGCGAGCAGGAGAGCGCAGAGGATGGTGACGAGGCGAATGAGCTTCGACATGATGCTTGAAAACCCCGCGGCGTGTGCCGCGCTAATGTGTGCGGCGGAGGTGAGACGGCGTGCGCCTAAAGCCTATGGTCGTGTCGCACGCCGCCTCACCGCCGCCGCGCCGTGGCCGCGAAGCCCCTCGACGCGGCCACAGTGCTAAGTCGCACGAATCACGGCTCATCTGACTTCACCGGCTCCCTGTTCCTCGCGGGGCGAGCGGGACGCGCGGAGTCGCGGGAAGGCGGCGCCGGGCGCTCCTGTCGTTGCGGCGGCGGGGCGGCGGGGCGCTCATTACTCGGTGGCGGCGCACTGTCGCGTTGCGGAGGCGTCTCCTGTCGCGGCGCCGGCTCGTGTCGCGGTGCGGGCCGCTCCTCCCTCTGCGGCGGCGGATCGTGACGCACCGGGGGAGACAGACGTTCCTCCTCCCTTGGCCTCACACGCTCGCGCGGCTCCGGGCGCTCGTCGGCGCGCGGCCGGGACGCGGGACGCTCGTCGCTTGGTTGCTCTCTGTCAACTTCAGGACGCCCGACGCGCGACGGACGCGCGGGCCGTGCCGCGTCCCCTTCATCATCGCGTTCACGCTCTGCGGGTCGGGTGCGTTCAGTGGGTACAGACGTGCCCGGCGACGGGAACGAACGCTCGGACTCGCCCGGCGTGCGCGGCCGACGAACGGACGGCGCAGCGCCCTCGGCGGGCAAGCCGCGCTCAGTGGGCGACACACGCGCGGGCCGCGCGGGGCGGGCCACGGCGCCCGTGCCGCGGTCATCATCGCGGGCGTCGGCGCCGTCGGATGTCGGGGAGGGGAATCTCAATTCGCGCCCGCCGAGCACGCGCGTGCGACGCAACTCTTCGTCGAGCGGGACGCCGGGCGTGCGTGAGGCGGCGCCTGTATCGCGCTGCGGAATGTCGCGCGGGGGCGTGACCGGCGCGCTCCGGTTGATTCTCAGTCCCTCGCGGTTGCCGGGGCGCGCCCCAGCTCCTGAATCGGCCGCGACACCGGCCCCCGTGCGAACTTCGCCGCGTGGGCCGACGCGTGCGGGGGTGGCGAAGGTTGAAGTTCGGCCCACGTCGGCGGGCGTGATGGGCAGGCGACCGCGCACCGGCTCGCCCGTCACCGTGCGGCGCGCGATGTCGGCGGCGGCGGCGCGCCCGCGCAGGGAGTCGGCTCCGAAGTCACGCGCCGGCACCGCCGTCACCCCGCGCAGGAGGAGCGGGTTGACACGCTCAAGGTTGGCGGCATCGCGTGCGCGCAGCGGCGCGAGGCGGTCGGGGCGTCGCTGCCCCCAGCGGCCGCGCGGGTCGTGCTGTCCGTGCCGGAGCGGATACCACGCGACGTGCTCGCCATAAGAGGTCGGGATGTAGACGAAGGCGACAAGCGCCGGCCGCCACCACGCGCGACGGTATTCGTAGCCGTAGCCGCGCGGCGCCCAGCACCAGTTGTTGTTGTAGACGACCCAGCGCCCGTAGTGGTAAGGGGCCCAGCCCCATTCCTCATCCGCCACCCACGTCCAACCGTAGGGATGAACCCAGCGCCAGTGGCCGTAACGGTAAGGCGCCCAGTTGTGATAGTGGTTGACGACCGTCACGTGCGGACGCCACACCCAGCCATACTGCGACGTGTGATGCCAGTCGCCATAGGAGTCCAGTTCCTCAGCGCCCCACACGTCGCGGTCGTAGTAGCGTTCGCGCTGCTCGTAGCGCAGACGCGAGGCGAGGTTGCGCTCGCGCTCGTCGTTCCATGTGTCCCACTCGTCGAAGGCTGAGGCCGTGGCCAACTCCCAGTCGCCCTCGCCGTCCTCGATGTAGAGACGCGCCGAGCGGTTGTTGCGGAGAGTGAAGCCGGACGACTCGGAATAGACGCGCGCCCGGCCCTCGTCGCGCACGGTGACGCGGACGCCGCCGTCGCGCGCCACGTCAACGCGGTAGAGGCCGCGCCGCTCGGCCGCCACGGTGGTGCGCGGCGCGTCCAGCTCGAAATACTCTTTGTCCTTGTCGAAGCGCGCGAGCCGCAGCGTCGCGGCGCCTTCAGAGAGACTGACGGCGATGCCCTCCTCGCGCAACGTGACGACGCGCAGAACGGAGTCCGCGCCGACGCGGACGAAGTTGTGCGCGTCGATCTGAATTTCCAGACGCGAGTCGGGGCCGGTGGCGAGCGTGTCGCCCTCGACGAGCGGGAGGTTGAGTTTGGCGCGCTCCCACTCGACGTTGCCCGCGCGCCGCAAACTCACCTCGCCGCGCATGAGACTCACGCGCATCACGCGCGCGTGCTCCTCGTACTCGTTTTCGTCAACGTCGTCCGCGGCCGAAGCGCGCGCGGTGAATGTGAATGCGGTTGCGAGGAAGAGAAGCGGGAGTAGTAAGGACTTGAGTGAACGCATGGGACAGTACGCTCCTTAACTTTT
The DNA here is from genome assembly GCA_036380435.1 of Pyrinomonadaceae bacterium. GTDB lineage: Bacteria > Acidobacteriota > Blastocatellia > Pyrinomonadales > Pyrinomonadaceae > DASQDT01. Next base: position 8,189 of record DASVES010000293.1, read on the forward strand.
CGACTCGAAGGAAAGCGGGACGTGTGCGTGCGGGAGACGCACGGAGGGTAAAGCTCGGCTACGGGAGCGAAGCACTTGCGAGGCGCTTTATCCAGACGCATGCGCCGAGTGCAAAGCGTGTGCCCGTGCGCGAATCGCGAGGAAAAATAGACGATGCGCGTGTGATTCAGAAGAGACGGACGGCGAGGCGTCGAGCAGACCCATGCGAGATGGTGCAGGCCGTCGCACTATTTCGTATGCGTCGGCTTTGTGAAAGTACAGTACCGCGAGCGGAAGCCTCGCGGGTACGCTAACGATGATAGGCCCGCCTCGCGTATCCAGACCCACTCGCTACCGCTCGCGGTACTGTACCCGATGCGTGAGCCGAAATGTTTACAGTTAATTTACACGCGGCGGCGGCGCGCGGGCGTAGAATACATCAGACGATTTTGGAACCTCGCGAGGCTTTGGAGCACATAGTAAGACGAGACTCGGGCGGCGAGTCCGTCGGCGGCCCCTAAAGAAAAGTCAACCGCCAGTTGCCCGAAGACGTTAAAGCTACATGCGGTGATGGTGATTGAATGGCACGCGCGGCCGAAGAAATGTCTGCCACAAAGTCAGACGGGGCGGTGTTCACACAATAGATGACAGGTTGTGAGACGGCCGCCGGTCAGGCCCTTTCCGCACATGAAACCACAATGGCCGCAGGCTTTTTCGAGATTTCGTCGCCCATAGACAAGGGAAGAGGTAGTGAGATGAAACACAGAACGGTCACTGTATTCATCGTCGTTCTGGCGGCCCTGGCGGCCGTCCCACAGGCTTTTGAACAATTCTCCTCGCTCAAGGACGCGGCCGGCAACCGGCTGACCGCGGGTGTCTGGAACGTTTTCCTGAGTCTCCACGGGCAGAAGGTCGCGGGCGCGCCGCGCGCGCAGCAACTCCCGCAGACGGCACTCCTCGTCCGCGCCGCCGCGCCGGAAGGCCCCACGCAGATCGCGAGGAGAGAGGCGCGTCCGGCAAAGTCTTTGACGGCATCGTCGTCCCCGCTGAGCGCCACGCATCTGCGCGCCGAAGAGGCGTT
>DASVES010000294.1:0-19529 GCA_036380435.1 Pyrinomonadaceae bacterium
ATCGACCCCGTCGCCCTGCACCGGCACGTCGGCAACGACGCCGTGCGCTACTTTCTGCTGCGCGAGATGTCCTTCGGTCAGGATTGCAACGTCGGCTACGAGTCGATCATCGACCGCGCCAACAGCGACCTCGCCAGCGGCCTCGGCAACCTCGTCAGCCGCACGCTAACGATGATCAAACGCTACTGCGACGGCGCTGTGCCCGCCGGCGAAATTCCCGAGGAGCAGCGTCTCTCGGCCAAGCGCGCCGGCGTGGACACGGACGCGCAGTCGCTCGCCACCGTCCTTGAGCACGCACGCAACCAGTTCGTTGCGGGCTTCGACGAGCTGGCCTATCACCGCGCTCTGGAGTCGGTCTGGGGCGCCATCTCGCGCGTCGATAAACTCATCTCGGAATCGAAGCCGTGGGAGCTGGCGAAGGATGAGAAGCAACGGCCGGCGCTCGGCGCGGTGCTCTATCGCGCGGCCGAGTCGCTCCGCTGGCTCGCCGCGCTGCTCTATCCCGTCATGCCCGAGTCGGCCGCAAGCATCTGGCGACAACTCGGGCAGACGACGGACATCACGAAGACCAATCCGACGGAACTCACATGGGGCGGCTTGCGCGAAGGGACACTGGTCGGCGACGTAGCCCCGCTCTTCCCGCGACTCGACAAGAAAAAAATCATGGACACCATCGAAGAAGAGAACGCACAGAAGAACGCTCCGGCCGAAACCCGCGCCACGCAGGCCGCCGTGCCCGGTTCCGAGGCAGCCGCTGAAACCAAGCCCGCCCCTCCCGCACCCGGCGCAACCGAAGCCGACGCCGTCCCCCCGGCGGCGAAGGAGAAGGCGGCGGACGCCGGCGGCGGCCTCATCACCATTGACGACTTCGTCAAAGTGGAACTGCGCGTCGCACAGGTGTTGACGGCCGAGCGCGTGCCGAAGGCCGACAGACTCCTGCGTCTGACAGTGGACGTTGGCGAAGAGTCGCCCCGGCAGATACTCGCCGGCATCGCCCTGCACTACGAGCCGGAAAGTCTGCTCGGACGCAAGATCATCGTCGTCTCCAACCTTCAGCCGCGCAAGCTCCGCGGCCTCGAATCGCAGGGCATGCTCCTCGCCGCCTCGGCCGGCGACGAAGGCAAGCCCATCCTCGCCACCTTCGCCGAAGACGTGCCCAACGGCACGAAGCTGAAATGAAGGAGTCAGGAGTCAGAAGTCAGGAGTCAGAATAAAACCCGAAGAAGGAGCATTCATTCTGACTTCTGACTTCTGACTTCTGACTCCTGTTTTTATGTTCGTTGATTCACACGCGCACATCGACGGGGAGGAGTTCGCGGAAGACCGCGACGAGGTGGTGGCGCGGGCGCGCGAGGCCGGCGTGCGGGCCATCCTCAACGTCGGGACGGGCGACCCGCACGCCGGCAGTCTTGAGCGGGCGGTTGAGACAGCCGAGCGTTACGATGGAGTCTACGCGGCTGTAGGCGTTCATCCACACGACGCGCGTCTGTTCGATACAGCGGCCGAAGAGTTATTGCTGAGGCTGGTTAAAGGGAACGCGAAAGTTATCGCGTGGGGTGAGATCGGGTTAGACTTTCATTACGACAACTCGCCGCGCGAGATTCAGCGCGAAGTCTTCGCCAGACAACTGCGGCTCGCGCGCGAGTGCGAGCTGCCTGTCGTCATCCATTCGCGCGACGCGGACGAGGAGACCATTGATGTTCTACAGGATGAGTGGGCGGGGGCCGGACTCGCGGGCATCCTCCACTGCTTCGGCGGTGGACAGTCGATGGCGGAGCGGGCGCTGGAACTCGGGTTCATGATTTCGTTCGCCGGGAACGTGACTTTCAAGAAGGCCGACGCTTTGCGCGAGGTGGCGCGGCAGGTTCCGCTTGAACGTCTCCTCGTCGAGACCGACTGCCCGTTCCTCACGCCGGCGCCTCACCGCGGTAAGAGAAACGAACCGGCGCGCGTCGTGGACACGGCGCGTTTCCTGGCGGAGTTGCGCGGCGAAAGTTTGGAGGAACTGGGGCGGGTCACTTCGGCCAACTTCGAGCGCCTCTTCGGGCTGGAGCTTGGGGCTGCGCCGGTCTGAGCGGGCGCCGACGGCCGCGGAGTTTTTTTTAAAGTCCGGCCCCGTCTTCTTTTCCGGCAATGAGGGATAATGTTATAAACTGTGCGGCGGGGAAGAAAGCCCTCCGGCACGGGGCGGAATTCAGCGTGACCCCGCGAGCATCCCCAGTCGCACACATGGCTCAACAAAACTCATTCGACATCGCTTCCAAAGTTGACCGCAGCGAGATCGTCAACGCCATCGACCAGACGATGAAGGAAGTCCGACAGCGGTTCGACTTCAAGGGCAGCGCCGCCGAGGTGCAGCTCGAAGAGAAGGACCTTCTGCTTTCGGCCGAGGACGAGACGAAGCTGCGGAACATGAACGACATCCTCCAGCAGAAGCTCGTGCGCCGCAAGGTGCCCCTCAAGGCGCTCTCCTACGGCAAAGTGGAGCCGGCCGCCGGCGGCACCGTCCGTCAGCGCGCCGCCATCCAGCAGGGCATCCCCACGGAGAAGGCCAAAGAGGTCGTCAAGTTCATCAAGGATACAAAGGCCAAGGTGCAAGCCTCGATTCAGGGCGACGTGGTGCGCGTGACGGGCCGCGACCGCGACACGCTCCAGGACGTGATCGCCAATCTCAAGGGCAAAGACTTCGGTATCCACATGGATTTTATCAACTACAGGTCGAACTGAAAGAAAAGCCGTGAATCGTCAATCGTCAATCGATTGACTTGCATTCATCGCCCGATTCACCGCTCAGGCTGAACACCTCTCAACCACGATTCACGATTCACGATTCACGGCTTTTTATTCTATGCAGACTTTCGGAAACACGGCGGCGGTTGAGGATGCGCAACTGACGGCGCGGCGCGTCTTCAGTCTTGTCGCCCCGGAACTCGCCTTGGTGGAGGAGGAGTTCGAGCGGCAAGCTCGCTCGAACGTTCAGGTGGTCTCCTACATCGGCGACTACCTGCGCGCCTCGGGCGGCAAGCGCGTCCGTCCGGCCCTGACGCTGCTCTCGACATTGGCGGCGGGCGGCGACGCCTCGCGCCCGAACGTCGTCCGCCTGGCGACCGTGATGGAGATGCTTCACACGGCCACGCTCGTCCACGACGACATCATCGACAACGCCGAGCTGCGCCGCAACCGCCCTTCGGTCAACAGCCGCTTCGGCAATCAGACGGCCGTGCTGATGGGCGACTGGCTCTACATGTCGGCCTTTGAGACCAGCTTGCAGGAACGCTCCCTCGCCGTCCTCGACATCCTGACGGCCGTGACACGCAAGATGACCGAGGGCGAGCTTCTCCAGCTCATGCTCCTCGGCAGCGTGGACGTGACGGAGGAGCAGTACTTCGACGTGCTGCGACGCAAGACGGCTTACCTGTTCAGCGCCTGTTGCGAGATCGGCTCGATGCTCGGCGGGGCGGGGGAGTCGGAGCGGCGCGCTCTGCGCGACTACGGACTCCACCTCGGCACGGCGTTCCAACTCGTAGACGATCTGCTCGACTTCACGGGGACGGATGAGGCTATGGGGAAAGCGTCCGGCGTCGATCTGCTCGAAGGCAAGTTGACGCTGCCGCTGATTTACCTGCTCGAAGACGACGCGACTGCCCGCGCCGCCGTGAAGACCGTCATCGAAGAAGGGGCTTTTGAAAAGATCAACCGGGCGATGCTCATCGACGCCGCCGAGAAGTCGGGCGCACTGCGTCGCGCTCGCTCCCGCGCGGCCGAGTACGCCGACGGCGCGAGGAAAGCCTTGGACACACTCAAACCGTCGAAGTACACCGACGCGTTGCGCTCGATTCCGACGTTCATCCTCGAACGCGAGATGTGACAGACATGGGCAGCGAAAACCTACTCGCCACACTGGAACAAAGCCTGCGGCAAGCGCGCGTTACCCGCTCGCGCATCGCCTCGCGTCTCGCCGACATCGAAGCCGAGGCCGAAAGGTCGCGCACGGAGCTGTCGGAGATGGACGCCCTCGTCAGTCAGACCGAGGCCGCGATGTTCCGCATCATGTCCGGGATGTTCACCGCGCAGACGAATGCCTCTCCTTCGGACGCGGAGATCGAGGCGGCGCTCAGACGCGACGCCGTCCGGGCCGCCGCGCAGCAGCAGCAGACGCAGCCATCGCCGGTCGCCAGCGTCCCGCGCCCCGCGATGCCGGCCGTTCGGTCGAACGCCGAGCCGATGAACGACCGCTTCTCCGACCGCACGATCCCGCAGGCCACGGCGATGCTCCTGCGCGAAGCCGGGGGGCCGCTCCACGTCAACGAGATTTACAACCGTCTCATCGAGGGCAATTTTCAATTCACCGGCCATCACCCCACCATCAGCATCGCCGTCTCCCTCAATCGCAATCAACGCTTCCGCAAGGTCGCCCCCGGCACCTTCGACCTCGTCATCCGCGACGCCTCCCAAACTTCAACCGGCTGAGCGCATTCTTCTCCGTCGCCCTTCGCATTAAAAATTTCGATAAGCTCATGGCGATTTGACTCTCAGAGTCTCTTCGGCGAACCTCTATCAAAACTTCGGAGGGAAGACTAATGCGCGCGATGATTCTCGCCGCCGGCTATGGGACGCGACTCTGGCCGCTCACCATCGACCGTGCGAAGCCGGCGCTCCCTTTCATGGGTCGGCCGCTCGTCGGCTATGTGGCCGAATACCTCGCGCGTCACGGCGCCCGAGAGGTCGTCGTCAATCTGCACCACCGCCCCGAGTCGGTGCGCGCGTCTCTGGGCGACGGCACACGCTTCGGCGTGCGTCTCCACTACGTCGAAGAGCACGACATTCTCGGCACCAGCGGCGCTCTCGACAACGCCCGCGCCTTGCTCGAAGGCGACACCTTCGTCGTCATCAACGGGAAACTCGCCACCGATATCGACCTCGGCGCGGCACTTGAAACTCACCGCCGGACGAACGCGCTCGCCACACTTGTCCTGCGCCAAAACCCGAAGCGCGAACGCTTCAGCACAGTGGAGACAAAGGACGGTATGGTCATGGGCTTCGGCCCCGCGCCCAAGCCGGCAAGCGCATCCGATAACGTCTTTGATAACGGTGGGGCCGGCGAGATTGAAACTGTCGAAGATGTCCCTTTGATGTTCACTGGCATCCAGATTCTTGAGCCGCGGATTTTCGATTTCATTCCCCGCGGGGTCTTCTCCCATTCGACGACGGACGTTTATCCAAAAGCCATCGAGCAGGGAGAACGCATCGCCGCGCACGTCGCGCCGGGGATGTGGTACGAGCTTTCAACGATTCAGCGCTACCTCGACATCAGCGTCGAACTGATGGGGAGGGAAGGGCGCGACGTGGAAATCGGGGAGGGGTCTGTCGTCGCGGCGGGGGCGGCGGTGAGGGAGTCAGTGCTCTGGGAGGGAGTCAGAGTCGAGGAGGGTGCGCGGGTGCGACGCGCGGTGTTAGGGGCCGGCGTTCATGTGGGGAGCGGTGAAGTTTTCGAGGACGTGGCGGTCGTCCGCGCAGGAATAGTGCGCGAGGAAGAGCGGCCCGAGAAGGCCCTGAGGGGAGAGGTGCGCGGGGCAAATTTTGTCGTGTCCTTGCCCCGGTGATACAATCCACCCCGGCCCCTTTTTCAGCCGTGGCGGTGGCACTATCAACAATCTTGAGGGGTAGTGTTTCTACAGCGCGCGTCGAGCGCCGCGCGAGGCTCGTGTCCCAACTCCGCATGAACCATCCAACGACGATCACCACCCACGCCTTCGAGACTTCAGCGCGCGACAGGCTGGCGGCATACATCGCCCGCGCCGGGGCGAAGCCGGATCGCATCATCGCGCTGACGCCCGACGCTTCCACGCGCGAATACTTCCGCGTGCCCTGGAAGCGTTCCACGGCCGTCGCCGCCGTCTACCCCGAACCCTTCGACCCTGACATACACCCTTACCTCGACGTGACGCGGCTCTTCCATGAATCGGGGCTGCCGGTGCCCTCGATCCTCGACGTTGACGCGCTCAGCGGAATCATCGTTCAGGAAGATTTGGGCGACCAGCAACTGCGGCGCGTCTTCGAGGCCGCCTCCGAGGACGAGCGCGAGGAGTACGTCGAGCGGGCCATCAGCCTGATCGCCGACATTCAGGGGGCCACGGCCGCGGCCGTCGAGCGCAACTCCATCTCGAGCCGGCTTGCCTTCGACGAGGCGAAGCTCTCGTGGGAGCTGGACTTCTTCATGGAGCATTACTTCAAGAGTCTCCGGCGCGAGCAACTCAGGCACGCCGAGGAGGCCGAGTTGCGCGCGGAGATGAACGACGTGGCGGCCGAGTTGTCCGCGCGCCCACGCGTGCTCTGCCACCGCGACTTCCACTCCTCCAATCTGATGATTGACCGCCGCAAGCGCCTCCGCGTCATCGACCATCAGGACGCACGCATGGGGCCGGCAAGCTATGACCTCGTCTCACTTCTCCTCGACCGGCAGACATGCGTCCCCTCGCTCGCCGAGGTGCGCGAGCGCAGGCTCTTTTTTCTCGACGAGCGGCGCGAGCGCGGTCTTGAAATGATCGACCCGGACGAGTTCGCGCGCGAGTTCCGCCTGATGACGGTGCAGCGTTGCCTGAAGGCGACGGGGACGTTCTCCTACCAGTCGGCCGTAGCGGGGCGCGCCGAGGTCTACGAACAGTTCATCGAGCCGATGCTCCTGATCGTCCTCCAGGCCGCCGAGTGGCTGGGCCGCTTCCCCATCCTCCAGGCGGCGTTGCGCGCGCGCACCGGCGGCGCCGCCGCCGCGAATTAGCCCTGCCGGCTTCGCGTAGAGAATCTTTTATTCGGAGTTTCCTGAAGTCATCGAGCAAGGAGTATTGACGACAAAGAGATGTCAACCATAGTGGGCGCCAAACAGGTCTACATCAATCGGCTCTCGGAGCACGTCGGCGAGGAGGTTACGCTCCGCGGCTGGCTCTACAACCTGCGTTCGAGCGGGAAGCTCATCTTCCCGCAATTGCGCGACGGCACGGGAGTCGTCCAGTGCGTCGTCTTCAAAAAGTCGGTCACGCCCGAGGTGTGGGAAGCCTTCGAGGGCGCCGGGCAGGAGTCGCCGCTCATCATCCGTGGAAGCGTCCGCGCCGACGAGCGGGCGCCCGGCGGCTACGAGGTGGACGTGTCCGAGGCGCAGGTCTTGCAGAAGGTCGAGGGCTATCCGATATCGCCTAAGGAACACGGCGTCGAGTTCCTGATGGATCACCGGCATCTCTGGCTGCGCTCGCGCCGCCAGCACGCCATCCTCAAGGTCAGGCACACGGTCGTCCGCGCCGTGCGCGACTTCCTCGACACGGACGGCTTCACGCTCTGCGACACGCCGATTCTCACGCCCGCCGCCTGCGAGGGCACGACCACGCTTTTCGAGGTCGATTACTTCGACGACGAGAAGGCGTACCTGTCGCAGTCGGGCCAGCTCTACAACGAGGCGACGGCCGCGGCCTTCGGCAAGGTCTACTGCTTCGGCCCGACTTTCCGCGCCGAACGCTCGAAGACGCGCCGCCACCTCACCGAGTTTTGGATGGTCGAGCCGGAGATGGCCTACGCCACGCTCGACGACGTGTTGGAGCTGGCCGAACGTTTCCTCTCCTCAATCGCCGCCCGCGTCCTCGACGAGCGCGCAGAGGAGTTGAAGGTGCTGGAGCGCGACACGTCGAAGCTGGAGAGCATCGTCCCGCCCTTCCCGCGTCTCACCTATGACGAGGCGGTGAAGATTCTGCACGAGGGGCACGAGCGCGGCGAACTCGAAACGCGCTTCGAGTGGGGCGGCGACCTCGGCTCGCCTGATGAGACTTTCATCTCCAGCCGCTTCGACCGTCCCGTGATGGTTCACCGCTACCCCGCGGCCGTCAAAGCCTTCTACATGAAGCGCGACCCCGAGCGCGACGATCTGGCGCTCGGCGTGGACGTGCTCGCGCCCGAAGGCTACGGCGAGGTCATCGGCGGCGGCGAGCGGGCCACCTCGCTCGAATTTCTGGAGGAGCAGCTCGCGGCTCACAAGCTCCCGCGCGAAGCCTTCGAGTGGTATCTCGACCTGCGACGTTACGGAAGCGTCCCGCACGCCGGTTTCGGCATGGGCATCGAGCGTTGCGTGGCCTGGATGTGCGGCATCGAGCACATCCGCGAGACGATCCCTTTCCCGCGCATGCTGTATAGGCTCAGACCATAAGGACGTGATACGTGATGAGTGATAAGTGATAAGACAAGGCGGTCAATCGTCTCTTATCCCTTTCTCATCACTTATCACTTATCACTCATCACTTGTTTATGGAACGCATCGTCACCATCTTCGGCGGCTCGAAATGCGGCGAGGACTCGGAAGAGTATCGACACGCGCTGCGGGTGGGACAACTGCTCGCCGAGCAGGGTTTCACAATTTGCACGGGCGGCTATCTGGGCGTGATGGAGGCCGCGAGCCGGGGCGCGCACGAACGCGGCGGCCATGTCCTTGGGATTGTGATGAATCAATTCAAGGCCGAGCCTAATCGCTACCTGACGGACAAGGTGGCGACGGAGCATTTCTACGAGCGTCTGCAAAATCTGATCACACGCTCGGTCGGCTTCATCGCCGTGCGCGGCGGGATGGGCACGGTCACCGAGATGTCGCTCGTCTGGAACAAACTCCAGACGCAGGTCATCGAGTCGCGCCCCCTCGTGCTGCTCGGTAAAGACTGGCCGCCCATCATCGACGCATTCCGCCGACACCTCGCCGTCAGCGAGCGCGATGTTCAGCTCCTCGACTTCGCCGAGACGCCGGAGGAGGCCGTCGGCATCGTCGCCGAGAAATCCAAAGGAGTGAATCCATGAACTGCCCTAACTGCGGGGCCACACTGATGAGCGGCGCACAGTTCTGCGGGGCCTGCGGCACGCGCCTGAGCGACGCGCCTGACGCTACCGCCGCGCCGCCTCCGTCCCCACCTCCCGCGCAGCAGCCCCCCGTCTCCGGCCCGCCGCCCGGCCACGGCATACACATCGACGAGGACGCACGCGGCCAGGGGCGCGGCTACACTTACGAAGTCCTCCATCAGCCATCCTTCGCCCTCGCCGTGCTGAAGCTTCAGGCCGAGCAGTCGATACAGGCAGAGGCCGGCGCGATGGTTTCGATGTCGGCGAACGTCGAACTCCAGTCGCAGATGAAGGGCGGGATATTCGGCGCGATAAAGCGCGCGGCGGGTGGCGAGTCGGCCTTCGTCTCGACCTTCACGGCACGCGGCGGGGCCGGCGAAGTGACGCTTGCGCCCGGCGGCCCCGGCGACATTGCAGCCATCGAGATGGGCAACCAGCACTTCTTCGTGCAGTCGAGTTCATACCTCGCGGGAGACGTGGGACTGACCATCGACACGCGCTGGGGCGGGGCCAAGTCGTTCTTCGGCGGCGAGGGCCTCTTCGTCCTACAGGTGACGGGCACGGGGGTGCTCCTCGTCTCATCCTTCGGCGCCATCCACCGCAAGCGTCTGGAGCCGGGGGAGCGTTACGTCGTTGACACCGGCCACCTCGTCGCGTGGGAAGGCTCGACGCAGTACACTCTGAGGAAGGCCGCGGCAGGGTTTTTCCGAAGCCTCGTGAGCGGTGAGGGTGTCGTCGCGGAGTTCACCGGGCCGGGCGAAATTCTCATACAGACGCGCAACCTCGCCGCCTTCGCGGGAATGATGAAACCCTTCTTCCCGACGCAGGGCGGGGGCGGAAGTGGTTTTACCTTCGGCCAGTAACAAGGGGTGACAGGCATGAGCGAAACTCTTCTCGAACAGACGAAGTCAGCGGCGGCAGGACGCCCCGCCGGCGCCGGGCGTCGCGTGAGCATCATCGGCGTGCCGTGCGGATTTGGCGCGAGCATCGCTGGCGTCGATCTGGGGCCGGCCGCGATGCGCGTCGCGCGTCTCCGACAGCGCATCGCGCAACTTGGCTACGAAGTCCGCGACCTCGGCGACATGCGCCTCGAAAGCCCCGACACTCAACCCCCTCCGCAGGAGAAAACCAAATACCTGAAAGAGATCACGGCCGCCTGCACGCAACTCGCTGCGGATGTGAAAGCCAGCCTCGCCGACGGGGAGCTACCCGTTGTCCTCGGCGGTGACCACTCCATCGCCATCGGTTCGGTGGCCGGCGTCGCCTCCTTCTATCGCGAGCAGGAAAAGCCGGTCGGTCTCATCTGGTTCGACGCACACGCTGACATGAACACGCCCGAGAGTAGCCCGTCGGGAAACATCCACGGCATGCCGCTCTCCGCGCTGCTCGGCTTCGGCGCGCCCGAGCTGACCGGCATCGAAGGCTTCTCCCCCAAACTCGACCCCCGCTACTGCGCGCACATCGGCGCGCGCGACATCGACCCCGGTGAGCGCGAACTCATCCGCCGCCTCGGCCTGCGCTTCTTCACGATGCGCGAGATCGACGAGCGTGGGATGGGCACGTGTGTCGATGAGGCCATCCACATCGCCGCGCAGGCCCCGGCGGGCTATCATGTGACCCTCGACGTGGACGCGCTCGACCCCGGCGACGCACCCGGCTCCGGCACCGTCGTGCGGGGCGGCCTCACCTACCGCGAGGCGCATCTCGCGATGGAGAAGATCGCCGAGGCGGGCGGGATGCTCTCGCTCGAAGTAGTCGAGATCAATACTGCCCTCGACGTTAACAACAAGACGGCGGAACTCGGCGTCGAATTAATCCTGTCGGCACTGGGTAAAACGATACTCTGAAGGCCCCTATCGCGTCCGCGACTGAAGATATGAAACGGCCGGCCGCGCCATGCATCAACCAAACTATGGCGAAAAAGATAAAGGTGGGTGTTATCTTCGGCGGGCGCTCGGGGGAGCACGAGGTTTCTCTGCGCTCGGCGAAGTCGGTTATCGAGGCTATTGACCGCCAGAAATATGAAGTCGTCCCGCTGGCCATCTCCAAGGAGGGGCGCTGGCTCTCTCCGTCGGAGTCTGCCGGCCTCCTGCCCCCTTCGGCGTCGAGTAGACTCCCTGAAAGGGTGGGGGAGCCTGACCGTGCGTTGACGATTCTCGCCGATCCGTCGCGCAAAGGTCTGGTCTCACTTGAGAGCGGTGGCGACGGGGCCTCGCCGGAAAAAGTTGACGTGATCTTCCCCGTGCTTCACGGCACCTATGGGGAGGACGGGACGCTACAGGGACTTCTGGAGATGGCCGGCGTCCCATACGTCGGCTGCGGGGTGCTGGCTTCGAGTTGTGGCATGGACAAAGTGACCATGAAGACTTTGTTCCGCCAAGCAGAACTTCCCATTTGCCGCTACACATGGTTTCTGCGCTCCGCCTGGGAGCGCGACAGAGAGGCGATAGCCCGCCGCGTCGCCCGCGAGACCGGCTATCCATGCTTCGTCAAACCCGCAAATCTCGGCTCCTCGGTCGGCATCTCCCGGGCCACAGACCGGCGCACGCTCCACGACGCAATCGCCCTCGCGGCTCGCTACGACAGAAGAATAATTGTTGAGGAGGGATTGGACGCCCGTGAGATCGAGTGTGCCGTAATTGGAAACGACGAGCCGGAGGCGAGCCTGCCGGGGGAGTACAGGGTATTGGAAAAGGGGTCGGAGTTTCTTGATTACACCGAGAAATATTCGAGCACCGGCCACGTCGATTTTGTCGTCCCGGCGCCCCTGCCGAAACGTCTGGTGACGCTGATTAGACAGATGTCCATACGCGCCTACAAAGCGCTCGATTGCTCCGGCCTCGCACGCGTGGACTTCTTCCTGCGCCGTGACACAAAAGAACTATTGATCAATGAGTTAAATACGATTCCGGGCCTGACCGATGTGTCCGGCTATCCTAAAATGTGGGAAGCATCCGGCCTCCCGTTCGAGAAGATGATAGATCGCTTGATCGAACTCGCCTTTGAAAGATATGGTGATAAATCCCGCAACGAGACAAGTCTATAACTCACAAGTCTTTGGGCATGCTCTGTTAAGATTGTTTCTCGCCTGCTTGATTTCCCCTAAGCCATCATTCCAAAGTTAATGTTGTACTTCGAGCGAGCCTGACTAACGCCTGTCAGGCGCGAGGTTAGACTAATACGGCTTTAGGATTTTGGGGCACGATATCCGGCGCGGGTGCGTGAATTCAAATCTTGGCGCGTGAGTGTAATCTCGATGGCTCGCCAACGGCCGTCGCGGGCGCGGTTCTTCGGGCGATATCCGAGGGTGTATTGATTACTCAACTCGCTGATGATGTCCTCGAGCGCCTCCGCCAGAGACCGCCCACCGGGGCTGGCCACGTAGCGCCCGCCACTCTTTTCCGAAAGCTTCTTCAAGGCTCCTGCCAGTACTTGCCTCTGCGTTGAGGGCAAACCGGGGTCGGTCATGTTCACTGTGTAGATCGTGACATTCGCCGCCAGCGCGGCGTTCAAAGCTTTGTCGAGAGAGGCGCTGCTTTTGGTGTCGATGCCGTCTGAGAGGACGAGTATTGCGCGGCGGGTCTCCGGCCGCTTTGAGAGCGCCTGAGAGGCGTGTACGACAGCGTCGTGCAGTTTGGTTTGCCCTTCGGCGCGGAGGTCATAAGCCAGGGAGGGGAGGTCGCGGCTGTTGGAAAAATCCTGAACCTGTTCGACCTTCGAGTCGAAATTGAAGATCGTGACGACATCGTCAGGGCGCAGACGGTCGAGGAACCTTATCGCGGCGGCGCGTGCAAGCGAGATGCGGCCCTCCATGCTGCCGGAAGTGTCTATCAGGATGGCGGCCGCGAACGGATTCTCCTCCAAAGCGAAGGTGCTGATCTTCTGCTCGATTCCGTCCTCAAAGACTTTGAATTCCTTAAGGGGAAGCCTACGGACGTATTTGCCTTGTTTGTCCGTAACGGTGACATTGAGGACGACGAGGTCTGATTCGACGCGCACTACGTCGTCGTCCTGTTCAGACTGGGCCGAACAAGGTATGGAGGCGAAAAGCAGAATGATGACGGTCAGGGAAACGCGGAGCGTGAGGCGGTGTGTTGCGTCGGCTGTATCTATCCGAGCAATTGAATGTTTGGTCATCGTCTGACGAATGATTTCACATGGCGGACAAGATGGATGACCTCATTAGAGCGTTTAATTACCGTCGCGGAGATGACATGGCGGGAAGTCTTTTCGACTTCTTTCAACAGATTCTCTGAAGTCTCTGCTAACAACCTGATTGACGCAGCCACGTCTCCGGGGAGATTCTGAAGAGCATTGTCGTCTTCAGATCCGCCTGAATCGCCTCGAATCTTCCGCGCCAGCTTCTCCATCCGATCAAGCTTCTTAATTTCGTCGGCGTGCGGGGAAACTACTTTTCCGACAGACGCGGCTAACTGAAACCCAAGGCGAGTGTTCTCTTTCGCTCGCTCAACCATCTCCAGATGCGCTTCCTCCTGGCGCCGGATCGCAGCTCGGTGGAGCATCTCAGCTTCGGGGCCGACCGGCGACGGGGCCTCCTTGATCGAATTTGGTATTAAAGGGGAAGAGTTGTCACTACTCGACTGGGCGCGAACGTCAGAGGTGAGGCCGAAAATAAGGATACCTGTGAAGAGTAGCTTTTGAAACAACAACTTGCTGGAAATCAAATTAGTCATAACTTCAGACCGCAGGCCGAAAGACGTAAAACGTGTCATGCACAACCTTCTGACGATGAAACGACACGCATTAGTTGCCCCAACCTGCGCCCTTATCTGATGACCGTTGGCGCCGCTTTGTTCGAGTCCTCAATTGATGCGTTGAGATTTTACCTGAGCTGTTGTCGGCATGCCGACTTCTAAGGCGTAACCTTAGCTTTTTAACGTATCGGATCGGCGTCATCAGGGCTGTTAATAAATTCTTCACCTTTTGGTTTTGGTTTCTGCACGATGATTGTTTTGCCTTCGGGCGTGCGCTCGGGTGGGCGCTTGGCGCCGGGCAGAGTATTGAAAGCCACTTCCTCAGCTTGGATGAGGCTCCTGAGGCGAACTATTTTCGACGCAGCCCATTCACGATTGGAGATGGTCAAAGAATAGCTCCCCGTTTCTCCGGGTGAGATTGAGGCGGGCGTTACTTGCATCTCCTTCAGCGTTCGCCCGCCGCCAACGCGGCCGGTGAGTTCTACCTCAACAATAAGATCGGTTAATTTCTGGTTAGAGACATTTTGAATTGTCCCCCCGATGACGGCCTGAGAACCTTTTAATAAAGGCTCGTTTTCAAAAACGTTAACAGCAGGAGGCTTGGATACTCTCGTGTTGCTCTTTAAACCCGAAGTCGAGCCAATTGGCCCGGGAGATTCAGAATTCCCACAGCTAATAATAGAGATAATTAAAAGAAGAACGGCCGGGAGAAGGAATAACTGATAAGGCGTAGAGGTGCGGGAAGGTCGAGGGTTAGTCATGACAGACTTAATGTTAGAGCTTAAGAAACTTAATCCAACCAGTGGCGGGGGAGAGGGTAAATAGATAATAAATTAGAGCTTACGGCTCGTCAATCGGCTCGTAGCCTGTCGGGGGGGCGCCGGTAAGATTCTGGATCAGGCGGATGAGAAATTCTTGCTCGACCGCGCCCGTGCTGCGCAACGTGACCCACTCGGCGCCTGTGATGCCTTCACTCCGTCCCTCAATCTTCGCATTGAAGGAGACGTCCGTGCTGGAGGCATCAATCGGAAAAACTTCGACCGTCAGAGTGTAGCGCCCGCGCGTCCATCCACGCGTGTCAGACGCGGGGACTTCGGCTACCTGACTGAGGCCGCCGGAGGCGAAAACCACGCCCCGGATAAAAGTAAATGGTTGTGTAATGAGGATGCCTTCGGTGGGCTTTGAAACATTTTCGTCGAGAATGAGTTTGCGCTCTTGCAGCAATTCCAGCAAAGCCTTCTGAACGACATCGTTCGGAGAGGAGAACCGATAAGGATTGGAAAGAGGTGGTGGCGTCGGCGTGCGACCCTTGCCGAAATCCACCCCGCGGCCTGCCCCGGTGTCTACCTTCCCCCCGTTGACGGCCGGCGCCCGATTCGTACTGTTATCGCGAATCCGCTCGTTATTCTGGTCAACGCCCTTCTCCTGCCCCTGAGCCACAGCCGCGAACGACAGCATGACGAACAACAAAACACTTAACTTCCTCATATCCTGACCCTTTCAAGAACCACCAAGTGCATATAACAACGGCCGCGTATTAGCTTAGGGGAGATGTCTATGAGAATAGAACATCATGTACCTGAATACAAGAAAGTAATATGGGGAAGGAGGCTCTCATGCGGGCGTGGCAGTAATTATTGTGGTGTAGCGGCCGTATTCGTATTCGCTTGGGCGTCGCGGGTTCGCTCCCACTCCCGAAGTCTCTGAACGCCGCGCTGAAAGTCCGACTCGGTGGCGTAAAAGTTATGAGCGCCGTCGTTTCTGGATGGCTCGCGCACGTAGTAGAGGTAATCGGTTGCAGCAGGAGACAATGCGGCCTCAATCGATAACGCGCCCGGCGAAGCTAACGGCCCGGGCGGAAGGCCGACGACCTTGCGCGTGTTATATGGTGAGTCCCTGTCCAGATCGCTCTGGTAGACTTTGCCGTCGTTGCGCCACTTGCCAGCCAGCTTTGAGGCGTAGATGACCGTAGAGTCGATTCCGAGCGCCATGTTCAGACGCAGACGGTTGTAGATAACTGAGGCGACAAGGGGACGTTCTTCATTGAGTTTCGCCTCCGTCTCGACCAGCGAAGCGACGGTGACAATCTCGCGGGGCGACCTGCCCGAGGAGCGCGCCACCTCCGAGAAACGTCCCTCCCAGACCTGTCGGAACCTGCTCACCATCAGGGCAATCACATCTCGCGCTGAAGTGTCCGGTGGATAGCTATACGTCTCGGGGTAAAGATAACCTTCGAGATTACTGGCGATGGGGTCGATGTCGGCGATCAACGAGACCTCGTTCATCAGAGCCAGTGCTTCCTCGGGGCTTTGAAGCTTCAACTCGGGGAGCCGGGCCATCTGTGCGGCGATGTCCCAACGCGTCCACCCTTCTATGACGGTCAGACGACTGAGACGCTGTTCACCCTCCTCCAGCTTTCTCAGTACTTCAACCGGCGCAATGGGCGAAGCGAATCTATATTCACCCGCTTTGAGACGTGGTCCAGACCCCGAGAGTCGAACATAAAGCTTGAAGAGCCATCCACGTCTGATAACGCCTGCGTTAGTGAGCGTGTTAATAACCTCTTCGGGATTTGTGCCACGTTTTATTTCCAGATATTGGTTGGCGTGTGTGTGCTCGCGTGCGGTTTTAAGTTCTTTGTAGGCCCAGGCGGAGAAGAGGGCAGCGGACAGAATTAGAAGTGTCAGAATAATTATGAAGGCTCGCAAGGGTCGCATCGTCGTATGGTGGCTATCTAAAGCTCTTAAAATTTAGGATGAATGTGAGATGAAATCTAACAAGATCAAGCGAGCTGCTTCGCCGTCGATGCGCCCGGCAATCGCACTCTCGGAATATCCTTCAGCCCTGAGAGTTTCTTCTGCTTCCCTGGATGTCAAACGCTCGTCCTGGAAATAGACCGGGAGGTTAAGCGAAAGTTGAAGGTTACGCCCGAAGCGACGTGCTTCTTCCGCCGCGTCGCCCTCCGCGCCTTCGAGAAGCAGCGGCAAACCAATCACCACTGTCTTTACGTCAAACCGCCTGACGACATCCGAAAGAGACTGAAGCAGGTCTTTCCAGTTCGAGCGCCGCAGTGGGGAGAGTGGGCGCGCCGTCAAACGCAGCTCGTCGGAGACGGCCAACCCGACGCGTTTGCGCCCGGGATCGATGGCCAGCACCCGGCCGCTCGTGAGTCTACCCAAAGACTCCGGGCCAACTTGGATGTGTTCGTTATCGCGCACTTGATATTGATTTGCCGCTGAAACGAGTATATCTCAAAGGGGCAGACCCGGCCACCCGAATCCTTGCGGCTCTCTTCTCGGCTACTGTATCATCTGCGCGGAAGCGAGTTCGTCGCGCAGGATTTTTTCTGGCTCCTCCGGCAGGGGATGTAATTGTAGCAAGCGAGGTAATTTGATGTCTTTTCGCGGTAAGTTTGCTCTCGTCGTTTTTTCGGCAACACTGGCGCTTTACGCGGTCGCGGGCGGCCTGCTTTCGGGCACCGCGCAACAACAGAACGACCCCGGCGCTCAGCTACGCATCTTCGAGAGTGTTCTGCACCACATCCAGACGGATTATGTGGACGAGCCTGATCTGGGCAAGGTGAGGGCCGGGGCGCTGCGTGGTTTGGCATACGGGCTTGACCCTTATTCCACATACCTGACGGTGGATCAGGTTCGCGACTTTCGTGCCGGGGTACAGAACACGCAGGTCGGCATCGGCGCGGAGCTTTCGCAGGTGGCTTCTTATCTCTACGTGATCGCGCCGGTCAAAGGCGGGCCAGCCGATCAGGCCGGTCTTCTGGCGGGTGACATCGTCGAGTACATCGACGGGAAGGCGACGCGCGACATCTCTCTCTACGACGCGCGGCAACTGTTGAGCGGAGCGCCGGGCACGGAGGCGAAGTTGCGGGTTCTGCGTGCGGGCACGCGACCCTTCGCTCTCTCGATCAAGCGCGCTTCGGTGGCCGTCCCCGCGGCCGAGAGCCGGATGGAGGCGGGGCAGGTCGGCGTGATTCGGGTCAACAGTCTCGACGCGGGTGAGGCGGCCGACGTGAAGGCGCGTGCGCAGGAACTCATCAAACAGGGCGCGCAGAAGATTCTGCTCGACCTGCGCAGCGTGGCCGGCGGAACTTTGGCCGAGGGCGTGAAGGTCGCTAACCTCTTCGTCCGCGAGGGCGTCATCGCACAGACCGTCAAGCGAGGCAACAAGACTGACAAGGTCTTCAACGCCGACCCGAAGGAGGCCATCTTCGACGGCCCGGCGGCCGTCATCATCGACCGCGGGACGGCGGGCGCGGCCGAGATCATCGCCTCGGCCTTCGTTGAGCGCAAGCGCGGCGAGGTGGTGGGCGAGAAAAGCTTCGGCGCGGGCGCCGAGCAGCAGTTGTTCACGCTACGCAACGGCGACGGCCTGCTGCTGACGACGATCAAGTGGGCGTCGTCGAACGGCAAGCCGTTTCTGCCCGAGGGCGTCAAGCCGTCTGTGGAAGTGAAGCGACCGGAACTCGCGGAGGCCATTGACCCGGACGAGTTGACCGGCAACGACGACGACCCCATCGCGCAGCCGAACACGCAGGGTGACAGGCAGAACGTCGCGCCCGAGCCGGCCGCGCCCAAGCAGCAGCCCGAGGACGTGCAGATGAAGAAGGCGCTCGAACTGCTTCGTGAGAAGGCCAAGCCGGCGTCGCCGCAAAAGGCGGGCTGAGCCGCTTTTATTTCAAGGCAGAGGGCCGGGGAGGATGTTCGTCCTTCCCGGCCTTTGTGTTTTTAGAGCGGGATGTTGCCGTGTTTCTTGGGCGGGTTGGTGTCGCGCTTGTTCTCGATGAGTGAGAGGGCGCGGATGAGCTTTTGGCGCGTCTGCGAAGGCTCGATGATCTCGTCGATGAAGCCGCGCTCGGCCGCCTTGTAGGGGTTGGCGAATTTCTCCTCGAACTCACTGATGCGGGCGCGTCGCGCAGCTTCCTGATCTTTGGCCTCGCCGATCTCGCGGCGGTAGAGCACGCCGACGGCGCCCTCGGCCCCCATAACGGCGATCTCGGCGGTCGGCCAGGCGAAGTTGACATCGGTGCGGATGTGCTTGGAGGCCATGACGCAGTAGGCGCCGCCGTAAGCTTTGCGCGTGATGACGGTGACTTTGGGGACGGTGGCCTCGGCGAAGGCGTAGAGAAGTTTGGCGCCGTGGCGGATGATGCCGCCGTGCTCCTGTCGGACGCCGGGCAGGAAGCCGGGCACGTCCTCGAAGACGACGAGCGGGATGTTGAAGCAGTCGCAGAAGCGCACGAAGCGCGCGCCCTTGACGGAGGCGTCGATGTCGAGCACGCCGGCGAGGAAGGCGGGCTGGTTGGCGACGATGCCGACACTGCGGCCGTCGAGACGCGCGAAGCCGACGACGATGTTCTGTGCGAAGTGCTCGTGCACCTCGAAGAAGTAGCCTTCGTCCACGACACGGTGGATCACGTCACGGATGTCGTAAGGCTGATTCGACGCCTCGGGGACGATGGTGTCGAGGTCGGCGTCGGCGCGCTCGGGCGAGTCCGAGCAAGGCAGGCGCGGCGCGTCCTCCATGTTGTTCGAGGGGATGAAGGAGAGCAGTTCGCGGACGAGGAGGAGGGCGTGCTCGTCGGAGTCGGCGGAGAAGTGTGCGACGCCGGAGACGCGGTTGTGTGTGTCGGCCCCGCCGAGTTCCTCCTTCGACACCTCCTCGTGCGTGACGGTCTTAATCACGTCGGGGCCGGTGATGAACATGTAGGAGGTGTTCTTGACCATCACGTTGAAGTCGGTGATGGCGGGGCTATAGACGGCGCCGCCGGCGCACGGCCCCATGATGCAACTGATCTGGGGGACGACGCCCGAGGCCAGCGTGTTGCGAAGGAAGATGTCGGCGTAGCCGCCCAGACTGACAACACCCTCCTGAATGCGCGCGCCGCCCGAGTCGTTGAGACCGATCACGGGGGCGCCGACGCGGATCGCG
>DASVES010000295.1:0-10503 GCA_036380435.1 Pyrinomonadaceae bacterium
GATAAGTGATGAGTGATAAGTGATAAGAAAGGCAAACCCGCTTTCTTCCCTCTTATCACTTATCACTCATCACTTATCACCTGCTTGGAGAAGAAAATGGCAAATCCGATGGTGGACGACACGCGGCGGGTGAGAGAGGACAACCCGTTCGAGTCGATGATGTCGCGCTTCGACCGCGCGGCCAAGCTGCTCGACTTAAACCCCGACCTCTACGCCGTGATGCGCGTCCCGAACCGCGAGCTGAAGGTCTACATCCCCGTGCGGATGGACTCGGGGCGCATCGAGGTCTTCGAGGGCTACCGCGTCCAGCACAACTTCGCGCGGGGGCCGGCCAAGGGCGGCATCCGTTACGCTCCCGACGTGACCATCGATGAGGTGCGGGCGCTCGCCGCCTGGATGACGTGGAAGTGCGCCGTCGTCAACGTCCCCTTTGGCGGCGGCAAGGGCGGCGTCATCTGCGACCCGTCGCAGATGTCTCTGGGCGAGCTCGAGCGCCTGACGCGTCGGTACGCCGCCGAGCTGATGGACTTCATCGGCCCCGAGAAGGACGTGCCCGCGCCCGACATGAACACCAACGAGCAGACGATGGCGTGGATCATGGACACCTTCTCGATGCACGCGCGCCACACCGTCAACGCCGTCGTCACGGGCAAGCCCGTCGAGCTGGGCGGCTCCCAGGGGCGGCGCGAGGCGACGGGGCGTGGCCTGCTCTTCGTCATCAACGAGGCCATCAAGGCCCTGAAGATGTCGCCGCCGCAGACGCGCGTCGTCGTGCAGGGGTCGGGCAACGTCGGCGGCATCGGCGCGCGTCTCCTCCACGAGGCCGGCTATAAGGTGGTCGCCATCTCCGACATCTTCGGCGGCATCTACAACCCCGACGGCATCGACATTCACGCCGCCCTCAAACATCTCCAACAGACACGCTCCTTCGATGAGTTTCCCGGCGTCGAGCGCGTCTCGAACTCCGAACTGCTGGAGATCGACTGCGACGTGCTCGCCCCGTGCGCCACGGAGAACCAGATCACGTCGGAAAACGCGGACAAAATCAAATGTAAAATCCTCGCCGAGGGGGCCAACGGGCCGACGACGGCCGCCGCCGACGAAATCCTCCACCGCAAGGGTGTCTTCGTCATCCCGGACATTTTGGCCAACGCCGGAGGCGTCACGGTTTCCTACTTCGAGTGGGTGCAAAACCGCATGGGTTACTACTGGAAAGAGCAGGTCGTCAACGACCGGCTTCAGGACATCATGGTCGCCAGCTTCAACGACCTCGTCCGCTATGCCGACGCCCACGAAGTGGACACACGCACCGCCGCCTATATGCTGGCAATCGACCGCGTGGCCTACGACACGAGGATGCGCGGCATCTATGCGTGAAACAAAAATGTGTCAAACTTTTCCGGCTAAGTTGCACAAACTTCTTGATTTCGGAGCAAATGTGGAGTATGGTCTGGCGGAAATTGGTGTGCCGAAGCCGCGTTGTGTGAAGTCGAACAGACGAATGCGGCGGCCGGTCACACGGGGGCTGTCGTCATTGACAGCGGCGCGTTCTGTTCGGTATAAGCAGTAAGCGCCAAAGCGCAAGTTCCTAAAGAGAACTACAGTTTAGAGGCTCCGGGAAGATGCCCGGACGGCCGGCCGAAGGTGGTTCGGCCCCTCTCGCTGCTCCGCTCCAGCTACAAAGAATTAACGGTTTGAGGGCGTGAGCAGTTCTTCTTTGACTTTCAGGGTTTGTAGTTGGAGCGTCCGCGCCCTTCGTGCTTCCCGCACGGGAGAGACTGGCGCCCCCTTCAGCAAATTATAAACTCATTTCGCAGGAGGAATGCGATGAGACTCGCGAGAAGAGCGCTCGTTGCCGCGCTCGTCACTTTGACGCTGACGGCGGCTGTGTCAGCTCAAACACTTAGGCAGGAGAATGATCCCCGGAACACGGCTCCTACCGTCGGCACGGGCGGCTCGCCGGGCGGTCCGACCGGACTCTTCACCATCTACGACGGCCAGACGCTGCGCAGAGGTGAGTTCACCTTCAGCGTCGCCTACAGTAATTACGACCGCGATCCCGGCAATGTGGACATTACCGAGGTTCCGGTCAGCTTCCAGATTGGCGTCAACGACCATCTGGAGCTGTTCTACAACACGGACGCGTACCGCGGGGTGAAGGTTAATAACCCGCAGAACCTGTCCAGCTTCTACCTGCCGAACACGACGCACCACATCGGCATCCCGTTCTCGAGCCCGGCCGCCATCATTCTCGCGCCCGAGCGCGTGAGCGGCCCCACGCTTACCACTACGGGGTCGGTCTTCCGCCCGCGTGGCAACCAGCCGTTTGTGCAGTTCCCGTTCGTCGGCGGGACGGGGCCGAACCTCGGCCTCTCGGGCAACAACATCGCCCCGCCGTTTGTGAGCCGCCTCGGCGTCCCGACCGGCAGTGAGCAGGGTAACTTCAGCTCGGCGGCGAACTTCCCCGGCGTCGGCTCGGTGTACGGCTCCATCCTGCCGGGCATCGTGTTGACGACGCGGACGATCCCGGCCAACCTGACGTTCAACCCGCTGACGGTGCCCGACCTGTTCACCGCGGCGCCGTCCTACCTGCCCGACGCGCCCTTCATCAGCCGCCTCTACGGCGAGTCTGCCTTCTCGACGCATACCTTCGGCGCGAACTTCCGGCTGACGGAGGCCGACAACGCGCTCTCGGTCAACCTCATCCCGATGTACCGCTGGTACTGGGATAAGGCCGACGACTTCTCGGGCTTCAATCAGCTCCAGCGCGGGGCCAGCCCCGGCGGCGACATCGGCGACTTCGGCCTCTTCGCCGTCGTCGGCGGACGCCTCAGCCGCTCGGTGCACTTGGCGGCCAACTTCGGCTTCTTCCTGAACAGCAACCCGCAGTCCGAGGCCTTCGGCACGGGCAAGGTTACCCTGCTCGACCGGGCCAATGAGTTCGTCGCGGGCGTCGGCGCCGACTTCCCCGTCACCAAGCACTTCCAGTTGATGGCCGAGTTGAAGTCGATCCGCTACGTGGGCGGCAGGACGCCGAACGCGTTCCCGAACAACCCGGTGGAAACCCTCATGGGTGTGCGTATTTACCCGGCGCGCTGGTGGGGTATGAGCGCCTGGTATCGCGCCCATCTCAACCAACAGGGCGACCGGCCGTACAGCAACACGGACTACCCGGCGGGCTTCCAGGAGTCGAGCGACCCGCATGGCTTCGGCTTCCAGATCTTCGCCGGACGCCGCAACGAGCGCGCCCCGGCCATCCTGCCGAACCAGCCGCCCGTCGTCACGCTCACCTCCTCGTCTTCGAGGGTGGTGCTCGCGGCCGAGTGCGGCCCGAATCAGAGGCCGTCAACAACCTGCACGCCGACTGACACGAGCGTTCGTCTCTCGGCGCAGGCCACTGACCCGGACGGCGACACGCTGCTCTACACCTACTCGACCAGCGGCGGTCGCGTCGTCGGCGACGGCCCGAACGCGACGCTCGACATGTCGGGCGTGGCGGCGGGCACCTATACCGTCACGGTCGAAGTCGATGACGGTTGCGGGTGCATCTCCTTTGCCGAGACCACGGTCACGGTCGAGCGCTGCCCGTGCGAGGAAGTCCCGCCGGTGATTGCCTGCCCGACCATCGACGTGAGCTGCCCTGACACCGTCAAGGGTGGCGACCCGATCACTTTCACGGCCTCCGTCAGTGGCGGCGACGCGGCGGTGACTCCGACCTTCAACTGGACTGTCTCGGCCGGCACGATCTCCAGCGGCCAGGGCACGTCCTCAATCACGGTTGACACGACCGGCCTGCCGGCCAACTCGACTGTGACCGCGACCGTTGATGTCGGCGGCTACGACCGAACCTGCACCGGCTCGGATTCCTGCACGACAGGCATCCAGATCGCGGCCGAGGCGAGGAAGATCGACGAGTACGGCAACATCCGGTTCAACGACGAGAAGGCGCGCCTTGACAACTACGCCATCGCGCTCCAGAACGAACCGGGAGCGCAGGGCACCATCATCTGCTACGGCGGCCGTGTCGGCCGTGCGGGTGAGGCTCAGGCGCGTTGCGACCGTGCGAAGAACTACCTCGTCAACGAGCGTGGCATCGACGCCTCGCGC
The DNA here is from genome assembly GCA_036380435.1 of Pyrinomonadaceae bacterium. Lineage (GTDB taxonomy): Bacteria > Acidobacteriota > Blastocatellia > Pyrinomonadales > Pyrinomonadaceae > DASQDT01. Next base: position 4,108 of record DASVES010000295.1, read on the forward strand.
GTCTCCACCGTTGACGGCGGCTTCCGCGAGGAGCTGACGGTCGAACTCTGGGTTGTCCCGACGGGCGCCCAGCCGCCGACCGCTAGCTCGACCGTGGACCCGAGCGAGGTGCGGACCACCCGTCCCTCGCGCCGGGGCCGTCGCCGTGGGCGTGAAGAGTAACGCCTGACGCTCGCGCCGCCCTCTTCCGGGCGTGCGTGACCCCTTCCGAAAGCGGGCGATGCTTCACACGAAGCATCGCCCGCTTCGCTTTTATGGGCAGGCCATGCGCCCCGGCAGCGGCGTACAACTGCCCCGTGCGGGGTGGCATCCTAAACTCTCGGCCGCCGGCTCTCCTCCGGTTTTTGCAAAAAACCTTCACGGCAGGGATAATCAGTGGTTCGCGCGCGGGCCGTGCGCCGCGCTCTAACACTGTAGAGGTCTTGAAAGCCCCGACAATGATCCGAATGATGAACAAACTCACCAGACTCTTTCTGCTGCTCGCGCTCGCGGCGATGCTCGCCACGCCCTTCGCGGCCTCCGCGGCCGACGACGACGACTCGAACTCTGACGCCGAGCGCGTCATGGGCTGGGACGTGACCGGGCCGATGGGCGGCGATGTGCGCTCGCTCGCCATCGACCCGCAGGACCCGCAGCGTCTCTACTTCGGCACTATCGACGGCCAGATTTACACCTCGGCGGACGGCGGCGCGACCTGGGAGCGGCTCGGCGGCTTCAACCGCCCCGGCCTCTACATCGACAACCTCATCGTCGATCCCGACAACTCCAAGATCATCTTCGCCGCGGCACACCGCCACAAAGAACCCGGCGGCTTCTACAAGACGACTGACGGCGGCGTCACCTGGAAGGAGTCGGCCGAACTCAAGGGCGAGGGCATCCACTCGCTCACGCAGTCGCCTAAAGAACCGGACATCCTCGTCGCCGGCACCAACCGCGGCGTCTTCCGCTCCGACGACGCGGGCGACTCCTGGAAGCACCTCAACACTGCCGCGACTCCCGGTCTCGTCAACGTCGAGTCGCTCGCCATCGACCCGCGCGACTCTAACGTCATCTACGCCGGCACGTGGTATCTGCCCTACAAGACCACCGACGGCGGCCAGAACTGGAGCATCACGAAGACCGGCATCATCGACGACTCGGACATCTTCGCCATCGAGATCGACCAGACCAACCCCGACCACGTCATCATGTCGGCGTGCAGCGGCATCTACGAGACGAAGAACGCCGGCGCTCTCTGGCGTAAGGTCAACGGCATCCCTTCGCAGTCGCGGCGCACGCGCGCCATCCTCCAGAACCCGGCGGTGCCGTCGGCCATCTACGCCGGCACGACCGAGGGCTTCTGGCTGTCGCAGAACGGCGGCGACGATTGGCGCGTGACCACCAATCGCCAGAATTTCGAAGTCAACGCCATCGCCGTCCACCCGAAAAACCCGCAGACCATCTACATCGGCACGAACAACTTCGGCGTGATGGTCTCGCGTGATGGTGGCAAGACGTTCACCCCGTCGAACGAAGGCTACTCGGGGCGGCGCGCCTATTTCATCCTCCCCGACCGCGAGACGCCGAACCGCGTCTATGCGACGACCATCAACACGGCCACCGGCGGCGGCTTCTTCTACGTCAGCAACGATGGCGGCGAGACCTGGCAGCCCTCGACGCGCAACATGCCGAACCGCCTCATCTCCTACGCTATCCTTCAAGACCAGAATGAAGCGAACGTCATCTACCTCGGCACGAACTACGGCATCTATCGCTCGGCCGACCGGGGGGGCACGTGGGCGCCAATCATGCCGCCGAAGCCGAAGCCCGCGCCGCGCTCGAAGCGTGGGCGAGGGAAGGCCGCGCCCGCGACGGCCAGCTCACAGGCCGCCGCGCCGAAGCCTGCCACGCCTGACCAGAAAGATCAGATTAAGCGTGCCCAGAGTGCGCTCAACGCGCTGGGCTACGACGTGGGCACGCCGGATGGCGTTGCTGGCACGCGTACCATCTCGGCCCTGCGCCGCTTCCAGGCCGAGAAGGCCATCCCGCAGACCGGCACGTTCGACGACGTGTCGCTCGCCGCCCTCGGCCTCGCCGGCGGCATGCAGACAGCTGGCGGCGCGTCTCAGGCCATGCAGTCGGCGCCGCTTTTCTTCAACGAGAAGGACAAGGAGGTCACCGTCAACGCGCTGGCCCACACCTTCGACGAGCGCGACGGGCGACCCGGCATGTTCGCCGCCACCCACAACGGACTCTACCGCACCTACGACCCGGCCGCCGGGTGGCAGAGGATTTCCTACGGCGACGCCTTCGACGCCGAACCGCGCACGCTCTGCATCGCGATGAGCGCGGTGCAACCCGAGACCATCTACGTGGGGACGGCCAAGCTGGGCGTCCTCGTCACGCGCGACGGAGGCCGGACGTGGGAGCAGGTGCGCGCCATCCCCACGGACGCGCCCATCAACGTCATCGAGCAGGACCCGAAGCGTGCGACGCACGTCTACGTCGGCACCACGCAGACCTTCTACATCTCGCACGACGGCGGAGAGCGTTGGCAGCGTCGCGGCGGCAACCTCCCGCTCGGCAGTTTCACGAGCGTGCTCATTAACCCCGAGAACACGGACGAACTCTTCGTCGGCAACGCCTACGAGCGCGGCGGGCGCTCCTTCACGACCGGCGAGGGCGGGGGCGTCTTCCGTTCCACTGACGCCGGTATGACGTGGCAGCGCATCGACCCGCAACTCCCCAGCCGGCGCGTCTGGGCGCTCGCCCTCGACCCGCGCGACTCAGGCCGGCTCTTCGTCGGCTCCCACTCAGCGGGCATCTACGTCGCGCGCCGCCCGGCCAACTCCGCCGCCAGATAAGGCAAAAGTCAAAAGTAAAAAGGCAAAAGTGAGAGAGCGGTTTCGCCCTTCACTTTTGCCTTTTGCCTTTTTACTTTTGCCTTACTTCTGCCCGCAACGCCTTGACACGTCGCGGTTAACGCGTGTAAATTGCCAGCCTACCCGGTCATCGAAGACCGTTTGATTGGCGGGTCACGCGGATGATCCGAAGGCACAAGGTAACCGAAACTTTTGGCAAGCTGTTTCAAGGGCTCAGACGATCACCCGAACCCCCGCCTTAAATCCTTCGCCTCCCGTCAATCATCGAGTTTTTTAAGCCGTAGCGTCAAAGTCCCCGAACGCCTCCGGGCCACTCACCCAAAGGCTTTGACGACGCGCGTGACCGGGTGCGGCGCCGGCCCTTACATCGGCCGCGCCGACTTCACGGCAGGAGTCCGACAGGAGTTCGCATGTCAACCGTAGATAACAACTCGCCCGACGGCGAGACCGACAACACCTCGAACCAGAGCGCCGCCGCTCGTTCGCCTGAGCCGGCCGCTGAAGCAACAGCGGGCGACACGCCAGCGCAGAACGTCACCGCGACGAGTGGCGCCTCCGCCGCTACAGCGACCGAGCCGGAAACGCAGCCAACCGCTGCCACGCCGGCCGAAGCGCCGCCGCCCGTTGCCGAGACCCCGGCCGAGCAGCCGTCGGCCGAGCCGTCGCCAGCCGCCGCCACGCCGGCCGCTCCGCCCATCGAAGCGCCCGCCGCGACGACCGCCGCCGCCGCCGATGACGACGATGATGACGAAGGCGAGGGCGGGAACCGCTCGACCGGCTTCGACTTCGGCGCCATCCTCGACAAGTACGAGCAGGAGCAGGCCGCCTATCAGGAAGGCTCGGTCGTGCGCGGCAACGTCGTGGACATCAACGAGCGCGGCGTCGTCATCGACTTCGGCTTCAAGTCGGAGGGCGTCGTCAACCCCGAGGAGTTCATGGAGAACGGGGAGTTGACCGTCAAGCGCGGCGACGAGGTCGAGGTGCTCATCAAGAGCATGGAATCGCAGGAGGGCGTGCCCATCCTCTCGCGCGCCGACGCCGTGCGGATGCGCGCGTGGGACGATTTAGAGAAGGCTTATCAGGACGGCACGCCCGTCAAGGGCCGCATCGTCGAGCGCGTCAAGGGCGGATTGCGCGTTGACGTTGACGGCGTCGCCGCCTTCCTCCCCGGCTCGCAGGTGGACGTTCGACCCATCCGCAACCTCGACTCACTGCGTAATCAGGAGATCGAGGCCCTCGTCATCAAGCTCAACCGCAAGCGTTCGAACGTCGTGCTCTCGCGCAAGGCCATCATTGAGGCGCAGAACGTCGGGAAGAAGACGCAGACGCTCGACCATCTGGAAGAGGGCATCATCGTCGAAGGCCAGATCAAGAACCTGACCGACTACGGCGCCTTCGTCGATCTCGGCGGCATCGACGGCCTCCTGCACGTCACGGACATGTCGTGGGGTCGCCTTCAGAACCCGGCCGAGATGTTCCGCGTCGGCGAGAACGTTCAGGTCAAGGTCTTGAAGTTCGACCGCGAGCGCGAGCGCGTCTCTTTGGGCTTCAAGCAGCTCCTGCCCGACCCGTGGGAGAGCGTGCAGGAGCGCTTCGAGATCAACGCGCGCATGCAAGGTAAGATCGCCTCGGTCACGGACTACGGCGCCTTCATCGAGTTGGAGCCGGGCGTCGAAGGTCTTGTGCATGTCTCCGAGATGAGCTGGTCGAAGCGGATGAAACATCCGTCGAAGCTCGTCAACGTCGGCGACGAGGTCGAGGTCGAAGTCCTCGGCGTTGACCCGCGCGCGCGCCGCATCAGCCTCGGTATGAAGCAGGCGCAGCCGAACCCGTGGGAGTCTTTGAAGGCTCGCTTCCACGTCGGCGACCGCGTCCGCGGCCGCGTCCGCAATCTGACGGACTTCGGAGCGTTCGTCGAGATCGAGGACGGTGTGGACGGCCTCGTCCACGTCTCCGACATCTCCTGGAACAAGCGCATCAAGCACCCCGGCGAGGCTTTGAAGAAGGGGCAGGAGATCGAAGCCGTCATCACGAACATCGACACGGAGAACCGCCGGCTGTCGCTTTCGATCAAGGACATGGAGCCGAGCGCGTGGGAGAAGTTCACCACGGAACACCGCCCCGGCGACATCGTCCACGGGCGCATCACTCGCTTCGCCAACTTCGGGGCGTTTGTCGAGCTGGCCGAGGGCTTGGAAGGTCTCTGTCATGTCTCCGAGCTTTCCGACGACCGCGTGGAGAAACCCGAGGACGTGGCCAAGATCGGCGACGAGATGGACTTCCGCATCCTCCGCATCGAGGGCGAGTCGAAGAAGATCGGTCTGTCACACCGCGCCGTCAGCGACGAGAGCGGCGGGGCGGTTCAAGCCGAGACCAAGCAGTATTCGACCGATGCCGGCGGCGGCATGGCCTCCCTCGGCGAGCTGGCCGACTTCTTCAACAAGCGCGGCGGCAGTAGTGGCGACAGCGGCGGCGGTGACGGTGAGGACGAGTCCGACAGCCGCTAAAGCCGTTTGAAAACGCCGCACGGGCACACCAGGCCCCGCGCACGCTTTCGCGAGAGTGAAGGTGTGCGCGGGGCTTTTCCTTTTCGGCCCCCCGCCGTGTACTGCTAAATCGTTGGCGCACAAGGGACTTTTCCCTTGCTACAAGTCGCCGTCTTTTGATAACTTACTGCCCGCGCTCCGAAACTTCTGTGCCCACGGGCCGACCCCGCGGGGCCGCGTGCGGCGCCGGTTGTTTCCTTTAGCGAGACTTGAGAGGGCCAATGAAAAGCATGACGAAAGCCGAGTTGGTCGAAGACGTGGCGCGCGCGGCCGAGTTGACCAAGAAGGACGCCGAGCGGCTGGTCGAGATCGTCTTCGAGAGCATCATCGAAACGCTCAACAAGGGCGAGAAGATTGAGCTGCGCGGCTTCGGCAGCTTCCGCGTGCGCGAGCGCGGCGCGCGCCGCGGGCGCAACCCGAAGACGGGCGACCCCGTGGACATCCCCGCCAAGCGCGTCCCCTACTTCAAGCCCGGCAAGGAGTTGAAGGAGCTGATCAACGAGGAGCCGGCCGCGCCACCTACGGGGGCGTCCGAGGCTTCCACGCCCGCCGCGACGGAGCGCGAGGAGCCGCGGGACGAGCCGGGCGGCTTCGGCGGAAGCGGCGGCTTCGGCGGCGGCGGCGGACAGACCCCGCCGCTCATGTGAAGCTCCGGGAGGCGCTTGGGGTAAGGAGTCAGTGGACAGGCTATACACGCCCTGGCGTTACGACTATATCAAGGGGGCGACCGGCGAAAAGTCCGGCCCCGACGCCGCCTGCGTCTTCTGCGCCCTGCGCGACCGCCCCGACGACGACGAGCGGAACTACGTCGTCACCCGCGCCCGACACAACTTCATCGTCCTCAACATCTATCCTTACGTCAGCGGCCACCTCCTCATCGTCCCACTCGAACACGCCCCCGACCTCGACGCCGTCTCGAAGCAGGCCACGGATGAGCTAATGGACCTCTCCAAGCGCGCTCTCGTCCTGCTGCGCGACGCCTATCGCCC
>DASVES010000296.1:0-2620 GCA_036380435.1 Pyrinomonadaceae bacterium
GTGGCCGTGCCGAGCTTGCCGACGACGATGCCGGCGGCGTGGTTGGCGAGCATCGCCGCCTCGACCAGTGTGGCCCCGGCCGACAAGGCGGCGGCGAGCGTGGCGATGACGGTGTCGCCCGCGCCCGTCACGTCGTAGACCTCGCGCGCCACCGTCGGGACGTAGACCGGCTCGCCCGCGCCGTCGAGCAGCATCAACCCCTGCTCGCCGCGCGTGATGAGCACCGACTCGCAACCCAGCCGCTCACGGATGAGCCGGGCGGCGCGCTCCATCCCGGCGTCCGTGTCGTCCTCCGTGTTCGACATGCGCAGCGCCTCGTGGTGGTTCGGCGTAATCAGCGTGGCCGGGCGATACGAGTCGAAGTTACGCAGTTTCGGATCGACGAGCGCGGGCTTGCCAAGGCTCCGCGCGAGCGCGAGCACGTGGCCGAGGACGCGCGGCGTCACGGCGCCCTTGTCGTAGTCGGAGACGACGAGCGCGTCCGCCCCCGCGAGCAACCCGGCGACCACTTCGACGAGACGCGCCTCAACGACTGGGTCCACCGGCGCGCGGCGCTCGCGGTCGGCGCGCACCACGAGTTGATTGTGCGCGATGATGCGTGTCTTCGTCGTGGTCGGACGCGCGTCGTCCGTGATGAGTGTTTCTTCGGCGCGGAGTGCGCCGCGCTCGCGCAGCTCCGCGCGCAGCCGCTCGCCCGCCGCGTCGCGCCCGACGACGCCGACGACGCAGGCGCGCGCGCCCAGCGCGACGAGGTTCGCCAGCACGTTGGCCGCCCCGCCGAGGCGCACCGACTCGCGCCGCACGTCCACCACGGGCACCGGCGCCTCCGGCGAGATGCGCGTCACGTCGCCCCACACGAACTCGTCGAGCATCACATCGCCGACGACGACGACCGTGCTACGGCCGGCGCGTTCGACGATCTCCGCCGCGCGTTGTGTGGTCAATTGATTCATCGAAGAATGAGTAGCCTTCCGCCCCTTCACGCGGCCGCGCCGGCGGCGGCCAGCACGCGCTCGACGGCTGCGGCGACGCGCTCGACGGGGACGCGGCGAATGCACTCGGGCGCGTCGAACTCGGCGCAGGTGTAGCCGGGGCACGGCTGGCAGGGCAACTCCTCGCGGACGACCTCCGAGGGCGCTTCCGACCACGGCCGCCAGTGCGCCACGTTCGATGAGCCGAAGACGACGACCGACGGCACACGGACGGCCGCCGCGATGTGCGCCACCCCGCTGTCGTTTCCGACGAAGAGCGACGCGCGCGCGGCGAGCGCCGTCAGCTCCGGCAGCGAGAGGCCGTCGAAGACCACGACCGGCGAGCGCGACTCGCTGACGAGCGCGTCGGCGACTGCCTTCTCGTTGGGCGCGACGACGGCCACCGCGCTGATGCCGCGCGCGGCGAGCTGCTCGCAAATGCGCGCGAAGTTCGCGGCGGCCCACGTCTTCGTCGCGAAGGCGGCGGCCGGGTGGATGAGTGCGAGGCGCTGCGCGGGCGCGTCGAGTCCCGCGTCGTGCAGGCGTCGGGCGATGCGCTCCGTGGCTTCGGCTGTGACGGGAAGACGCGTCGCCGGCCGGTCGGTGACGGGCACGCCCGTCCAGCCGAGGAGCGCGAGCTGTTGCTCGGCCGAGTGTGTCTGCTCCTGCCGCCACAACTCCGACGGGTGCGGCGCGGCGTGGTTGTGCAGGCGCGCGTAGCGGTAGCTGGCGTAGCCGACGCGATGGCGCGCGCCCGAGGCGCGAGTCAGAAGCGTGGCCGTCGAGCCGCCGTGGAGGTTGTAGGCCACGTCGTAGTTTTCGGCGCGAAGCTGTCGCGCGACCGAGAGCCGCGACGCGTTGCTCTTGCGCTCTACGGGGACGATGCGATCAATCTCCGTCGAGCCTTCGACGAGCGGCGCGACCCAGTCTTCGAGCAGGAGGTCGATACGCGCGGCGGGGAGGAAGCGGCGGAGCGCGTAGAGCGAAGGCGTGGCCAGCACCGTGTCGCCGATGGAGCGCAGGCGCACGACGAGGACGCGCCGCACCGCGCCCCAGTCCCAACGCGCGGGCGCGAGTGAGCGCGGCGACTCCGCGGCGGGTGCCGGCACGGGCGCGGGCGGCGGGGCGGCGTGGTGCGCCCCCACCTCAAGCTGACTTCGGAGGCTCTTCATTCTCGACGACGGCCTCCTCGGCGACGAGCGCCGGGATGCCGTTCTCGACCGGATAGACGCGGCGGCACTCGGTGCAAAGTATCCCTACTCCACCCTCCTTGAGCACCACCTTGCCCCGACAGACGGGACAGATGACGTTAAAGGTCTCGATGAACTCTTGCAGGTCGCTCGACATCACGAACCCTCCGCCCACTGTCTCCGCGTTGATTAAGCTCTGGCAAGACGCCCAAAGATTAACAGCATCGTGAAGACACGGGCAAGAAAGCGGTCGGTATGGATAACTCAACGTCGGGTGAAACGTTACAACGAGCCGCGCAAGCGGCGGAAGAATGTAGCCCACGGCGCGAGCCGTGGGAATAGGACGCAAAATAATTCGAAGCCCCAGAGGGGCGAAAGAATCTCGACGTTGAGCGTGATGCCCGTCGAAATTCTTTCGCCCCTCCGGGGCTTACCAAATTTTCTCACCGCTGTTCCACG
>DASVES010000297.1:0-2700 GCA_036380435.1 Pyrinomonadaceae bacterium
GCGCACGCTCGTCGGCCGGCTTGAGCCCGTCATCGGCGAGGCCCTCGCCGTCGGACTCCTGACGACTGACCAGTCCACCGACGGCGGCATCAATGCACAGCGCGAGCTGGTGGCCGCGCTCAAGGCCAAGGTCAAGGACAACTTCGAGCCGGAGGCGCGCGACCTCCTATCGGTCGCGGATGCGCTGGTCAGGAAGACCGTGTGGATTGTCGGCGGCGACGGGTGGGCCTACGACATCGGCTTCGGCGGCCTCGACCACGTCATCGCCTCCGGCGCGCGCGTCCGCATCCTCGTCCTCGACACCGAGGTCTACTCGAACACGGGTGGGCAGGCGTCGAAGGCCACTCCCCTTGGCGCAGTGGCGAAGTTCGCCGCCGGCGGCAAGACGACGGCGAAGAAAGACCTCGGCATGATGGCGACGAAGTACGGCAACGTCTACGTCGCGCAGGTGGCGATGGGGGCGAGCGACACGCAGACCGTCAAGGCGATGCTCGAAGCCGAGGCGCACGACGGCCCCTCGCTTATCATCGCCTACAGCCAGTGCATCGCCCACGGCATCGACATCGCGAAGGGCATGCACCACCAGAAGCTCGCGGTCGAGTCGGGCTACTGGCCGCTCTACCGCTACAACCCGGCGCTCGCCGACGAGGGCAGGAACCCTTTCCAGTTGGACTCGGGCGACCCGAAGATTCCCTTGCAGGACTACATCTACACCGAGGCGCGCTACCGGATGCTCCAGCAGAGCGACCCAGCGGTCGCCAAGTTCCTCCTCGGCCGCGCGCAGGCGGCGGTCAACGCGAAGTGGGAGCAGTACAAGCAGATGGCGGAAAGGACGTGATAAGTGATGAGTGATAAGTGACAAGAAAGAAGAGCGCGGATTTTCTTATCACTTATCACTCATCACTTATCACCTATCAAAGCTATGGACTTGAGCACAACCTATCTGGGCCTGCCGCTGAAGAACCCGGTCGTGGCGTCGGCCTCGCCGCTGTCAAGCACTCTCGAAGGCATCCGGCGTCTGGAGGACGCGGGCACCGCGGCCGTCGTCATGCACTCACTCTTCGAGGAGCAGATTTACCTTGAAAGTGTGTCCCTGAGCGACCAACTCGACCGCGGCTCCTACTCGACCGCCGAGGCGCTCAACTACTTCCCGGAGATGCAGTCTTACGGCGTCGGCCCCGAAAAATATCTGGAGCTGATACACGCGGCCAAGCTCACCGTGGGCGTGCCGATCATCGGCAGCCTCAACGGCACGACGCCGGGCGGCTGGATCGAGTACGCGCGGCTCATCGAGGACGCGGGCGCGGACGCCCTTGAGTTGAACGTCTACTTCATCCCGGCCAACCCTTACGTCACGGGAGAGGCGGTCGAGCGTCGCTACCTCGACATCCTGCGCGACGTGAAGCGCACGGTCTCGATCCCCGTCGCCATGAAGCTCAGCCCGTACTTCAGCTCCATCGGCGACATGTCGCGGCGGCTCGTGGACGAGGGCGCCGACGCGCTCGTCTTCTTCAACCGCTTCTACCAGCCCGACTTCGATCTGGAGAAGCTGGAGGTCGAGCCGCGCCTCATCCTCTCGCGCTCGCACGAGCTGCGCCTGCCGCTCTGCTGGGTGGGGATTCTCTACGGCGAGCTGCTGACGGACTTCGCCATCACGAGCGGCGTGCACACCTACGAGGACGTTTTGAAGTCGCTGATGGCGGGCGCGAAGGTGGCGATGATGGCCTCGGAGCTTTTGCAGAACGGCGTGGGGCGCGTCCCCGTCATCCTCGGACAGATGAGTGAGTGGATGGAGCGCAACGAGTACGAGTCGGTCAGGCAGATGATCGGCAGCATGAGCCGCACGAACGTCGCCGACCCGGCTGCCTTCGAGCGGGCGAACTACATGAAGATGCTGGCCTCGTACCAGAGAAACAGAGGTTAGAGGCCAGAGGTCAGAGGTCAGTGAAAGACTTGCTCTTAACTAACCTCTGACCTCTTTCACCGGAGGTGAATTATGTCGAAGGACGAACGCGACGTGCTCGAACTGTTAAAGGCGGAGCTGGATTACATTGAGTCCGGCGGCTACGGGCGCTCGGTGCGAACGCCGTGGCGGCCGACCTCCGTCTTCCAGGATTCGCTGACCTGCATCAACTTCGGCTACCCGTACCGCGCGCACCCCTGCGGGGAGTGCTTCCTCGACGCGCTCGTGCCGCCCGAGAGCCGCACCGCCGAGGTTCCGTGTCATCACATCCCGCTCGACGCCGAGGGGACGACCGTCGAGGCGGTCGAGTCGGAGGGGAACCAGGCGATGCTCGAAGAGAAGGTTAAGGCGTGGCTGCGCGCGAAGATCAGGGAGATCGAGGGCGAGCGCGCCCTCGCTGTCGAGAGATAAGAAAGAGCTTATGCGCCTCGCACACCCAAGTCTGAGCAGCTTCACGCGCCGCCTGGCGGTCGTGGCCTTCGGCCTCTGGCTCGGCGGCGCCGGGTGCGCTTTCTGCTGCGCGTCGGCCGAAAACCCCGCGCGCGTGCAGGATGCTACCTCATCTGCGGGCGCGCAGGCGGATAGTACGATTTTTGCGCCGACGCACTGCCCGGCGCACGCGCGGGCGTCGGCGGGCACGACTGACGGTTTTGAACGGGATGCTACTTCCGTACAGACGCCTTCGCCGACGGACAATCACGCAAGCTCGTGTTGCGGGAAGTCGCGTCAGCCTTCAG
>DASVES010000298.1:0-4816 GCA_036380435.1 Pyrinomonadaceae bacterium
TAGAGCAGGAAGGCCGAGGAGAACGAGCCGAGGATGAAGTATTTCATCGACGACTCGTTCGAGCGCAAATCGGTCTTGCGAAAACCCGCCATGACGTAGGTCGCAATCGAGAGCAGTTCCAGCCCGAGGAAGATGACGACGAGGTCGCCGCCCGAGGCCATCAACATCATGCCGACGGTGGCAAAGAGCAGCAGCGTGTGGAACTCGCCGGCCGGCAGCCTCTCCCACTCCATCCAGATCATCGACACCAGCACGGTGAGCGCGGCGATGAGGATGAAGACGAGCGTGAACGAGAGTCGCATCGAGTCGAGCACGACCATGCCGTTGAACGCTTCGCGCCGGAGGCCGGGCGCGTCCCACAGCCAGAAGCAAGCGGCGGCGGCGGCGGCGAGACCGGCGAGCGAAATCGTCCCCGTGATCCAGCGCTCGTCGCGGCGGCGCGTGAAGGCGTCAACGAGCATCACCAGAACGCCCGCGACCGAGACGATCAGCTCGGGCAGGATGAGCGTGAAGCTCACGTCGGGCGAGGTGGCCGGGAATCCGAGACTGTTCATCGCTACACTTTAGTCCTGTGAAGGCGGCGCGCCGGTGCGCCCCTCCGCGGCCTTGTTTTCGCCCGCCGCCTTCGGCTCCTGCGCCGCCGCGGCAAGGAGCGCGTCAACGCGCCGGCGCACCATCTGCTTGTACTGGATCGGCTCGGACGCCATCCCCCGGTGCGCGGGCGCGGCAAATCGCCCCTCCGTGTCGAAGAAGATGACGAACGGGATGCGGCGGTTATCGGAGAACTGCGCGAAGGTCACGCCGTCGTCGCGCATGACGGGGAGCGTCAGCCGGTATTGCTTGGCGAACTTCTTGAGCACGCCGTCGGGCGTGCGCCGCTCGTCCTCGATGCTGATCCAGAGGAAGCGCACGGGCTTGCCGTTGTATTCCTCCATCAACTCCTCGATGGCCTTCAGCTCCCAGATGCACGGCGCGCACCACGTCGCGCCGAAGGAGGCGACGACGACCTCGCCCGGCATCGACGCGGTGTCGTAGGTCTTCCCGTCGAGCGCCTTGAGCTTGATGCCGAGCGACTTCGCCGGTTCGTCGTCGGCCGTCGCGGCGGCCGTGGTCTGCGCGCGCGCGTCGAGGCTCGTGAGGGCGAGACAGAAGGTAAAAAGAATTGCGAGTTTAAATTTCATTTCCGGTAAAGACGGTCATCTTGAAAACCGTCACCTTTGTTGGTCGCCGCCCTCGGCGTGAAACGTGCCGGTCTGGACGACGCGCGCGCGCACCATGTCCACGCTCGCGCGGGAGCGGTTGAGGAACGGGGCGGGGTAAGCGCCCATGTAGATCATCAGCGCGAGCAGCGGGGCCAGCAGCCCAAGCTCGCGCCAGTTGAGGTCGGAGAGCCGCGCGTTCTTCTCGTTCGTCACCTTGCCGAAGAGGACGCGCTGCAACATCCAGAGCATGTAGACGGCGGCCCAGATGACGCCCGTCGCCGCGAGCATCGTCACCACCCACGTGCGCGCGACGTTGTGGATGGAAGCGTCCGAAGTCCACATCCCCAACATGATGAGAAACTCGCCGACGAAGCCGTTGAGGAGCGGCAAGCCCACCGACGAGAGAGACGCGAAGACGAACAGGGTCGCGAACCACGGCATCGGCTTCGACAGTCCGCCGAAGTCGCTGATCTGCCGCGTGTGTCGTCGTTCGTAGATCATGCCGACGAGGAGGAAGAGGGCGCCGGTCGAGACGCCGTGGTTGAGCATCTGGTAGAGCGCGCCCTGCATCCCCGCCTCGGTGAACGAGAACATGCCGAGGATGACGAAGCCCATGTGACTGACGGACGAGTAAGCGACCAATCGCTTCACGTCCGGCTGCACCATCGCCACGAGCGCGCCGTAGATGATGCCGACGACGGCGAGCGTAATCATCACGGGCGCGAACTCGCGCGACATCTCGGGGAAGAGTGTGAAGTTGAAACGCATCAGCCCGTAGGTGCCCATCTTGAGCAGGACGCCTGCAAGGATGACGGAGCCGGCCGTCGGCGCTTCGGTGTGCGCGTCCGGCAGCCACGTGTGGAACGGGAAGAGCGGCACCTTGATGGCGAAGGCCAAAGCGAAAGCGAGAAACAGCCAGTAGGCCGCGCGCGGACTAAGAACGAGCGCGCCCGACTGCATCGCTTCGAGCAGCCGCACGTAGTCGAAGGTGCCGGCGACTCCCGTCTCGGGCGAGGCGGAGAGGAAGTAGAGCGCGAGGATGCCGGCGAGCATCAAAAGGCTCCCCACGGCCGTGTAGATGAAAAACTTCACCGCCGCGTAGATTCTCCGCTCGCCGCCCCAGACGCCGATGAGGAAGAACATCGGCACGAGCGACGCCTCGAAGAAGAGGTAGAACAAAAGCAGGTCGAGCGAGACGAACACGCCGATCATCGCCGACTCAAGCAGGAGCATGAACATGAAGAAGGCGAGCGGTCGCTTCTCCACGGCCGTCCAACTGGAGAGCACGGAGATGGGCACCAGCAGCGTCGTCAAAATCACGAGCCACAGGCTGATGCCGTCAACGCCGACGTGATAGCGCGCGCCGATGGCTTCGATCCACGGCACGTCGCGCACGAAGCGAAATGCGCCGGCCTCTGCGCCGGAACTTCCGTCGAGCAGCAGGAGCGACAGCGCGAAGGTGACGACGGAGAACGCGAGCGCGATCCAGCGGTAGTGCGTCTCGCGCCGGTAGGGCGCGAGACGATGCGCGGCGACGGCCAGCGCGCCGAGCGCGGGAAGGAGGATCAGGATTGTGAGCAGCCAGTCACGCATGAGTTTTCAGGGCATCTGCCGCAGGACGTTGTAGGCGCTGTAGGCGAAAAAGCCGACGACGGCGAGCGCGCCCAGCAAGATAATCGCCGCGTAGCTGCGGACGAAGCCGGGCTGAAGATAGCGGAGCACCCCGCCGGCCTGCGACGCGAGACGGCCCACCCCGTTGACGATGCCGTCGATGACGCCCACGTCGAAGAAACGCCAGAGCACCGAGCGCGAACCCTTCTCGATGGGGTTGATGACGGCCGCGTCGTATGCCTCGTCAACGTAGTACTTGTTCTCCAGCAGACGCGGCAGGGCGAGCAGCGGCCGCTTGCCGAAGATGAGGATGCCGAGCGCGATACCGACAAGGCCGATGACAACCGAGATGCCAGTGAACAGGCGCTCCTGCGCGACCTCCTCGGGCGAGTGCGCCGCCTCGTGCGCGGGCGCGCCCACTTGACCTTCGCCGACTGAGATGGGCGAAGCGCCGTCGTGCGGCTGCGGCGCTGGCGAGAGCATTTCGACGCCGTGCTCGCCGCCGCCGGTAGTCGCGCCGGCCGGAGGCACAGTCGTCGTTTGCGCCGCCCCGTGCCCGGCCGCATCGCCACGCTCGGGCGCGTGGGCCACGACAGGTTCAAGAGCGTGCTCAAAGTAATTGGGGATGGCCCCGCCGCTCAGCGCGTAGGGCACGCCGACGAGGCCGCCCACTACCGAGAGGATGGCGAGCACGACGAGCGGCACAGTCATCGTCCACGGCGACTCGTGCGGAGTGACGGGGCCGTGATGGTGCGCGTCGTCCTCTTCGTCGTCGTGGGCAACGGCGGCGGCGTGTGCTGCGCCGTGTGTGTGCGGCGTGTCGTGTGTGTGGTCTGCTATGGCGGCGGCGTGGCCGACACGCTCACCCGGCTCGTGGAGCGGGCGGTCGCCGGCCGCCGGGTCTCGCGCGTCGTGCGGCTTGTGGCCCTCGTCGTGTGCGTGAGCGTGTGCCTCGTCGGCTTGCCCGCCCGCGTGCGTCTCGCGGAAACGCTCCTCGCCGAAGAAGGTCATCCACATCAGCCGCGTCATGTAGACGGCCGTGAGGAGCGCTGTCACCGCGCCGACGATCCACAGGAACTTGCCCGCGCCCGCGGGGATGCCGAGCGCCTCGGTGCTCCACGTCTTCCAGAGAATCTCGTCCTTCGAGAAGAAGCCGGAGAAGAGCGGGAAACCGCTGATGGCGAGCCAGCCCGTGAGCATCGTCGCGAAGGTGATGGGCATGTACTTCCGCAGTCCGCCCATCCGGCGCATGTCCTGCTCGTGGTGCATGCCGTGGATGACGGAGCCGGAGCCGAGGAACAGGAGCGCCTTGAAGAAGGCGTGCGTCATCACGTGGAAGATGGCCGCGACGAACGCGCCGACGCCGCAGGCGAGGAACATGTAGCCGAGCTGTGAGACGGTCGAGTAGGCGAGAACTTTTTTGATGTCGTTCTGGGCGAGGCCGATGGTGGCGGCGAAGATGGCGGTGGCCGCGCCGATGATGGCCATGATGAACATGGCGGTGGGCGCGTGCGCGTAGATGGCCGAGCAGCGCACCACCATATAGACGCCGGCCGTGACCATCGTCGCGGCGTGGATGAGCGCGGAGACCGGAGTCGGCCCGGCCATCGCGTCGGGCAGCCACACGTAGAGCGGTATCTGCGCGCTCTTACCCGTCGCGCCGATGAACAACAGCACGGCCGCCGAAGTTATCCCGCCCGCGACAATCGCGCCCCACGTGAACGGATCGACGGGCATCGCGGCGACGCTCGCAAGCGCGCTCGCTACCGGCTCGCCGCCCGTCACGGCCGCCGACTTCGCGAAGAAGCTGACGGAGCCGGTCAGCCAGAAGACGAGCATGATGCCGAGCACCACGCCCCAGTCGCCGACGCGGTTAGCGACGAAAGCCTTCTTGGCCGCGTCGCCAGCCTCCTTGCGGTCGAAGTAGTAGCCGATGAGCAGGTAGGAGCACAGTCCGACGCCCTCCCAGCCGACGAACATCAGGAGCAGGTTGTCGGCCAGCA
>DASVES010000299.1:0-2241 GCA_036380435.1 Pyrinomonadaceae bacterium
TCATCAGCTTGCCTTCGAGGTTGCCGATGGTCGCGGCGGCGAGCGCCATCTGAAACGGCGTCATCTGCCCGGCGTAGCCCTGTCCGTAGCCTTCGAGCGCGAGATCGAACGTCTTGATCTTCGGCCCCGTGACCATCGTCGATTGAAACGGCGAGATAGCCTTGGCCACGGACTCGCTGCTGGCGTTCATGATCTCGGGCTGACGACGGGCGACGCGCGCCTGCTCCGGCGTCTGCATCGCGCCGATGCCGACGAGACGGGCGGCCTGCTCCATCTTCTGCGGGCCGAGTTTGACGGCGAGCTGTGCGAAGTACTGGTTACAAGAAACTTCGTAGGCCGTGTCGATGCTGATGTTGCCATGAACCTCGGCGGCCCCCTGATCGTCGAAGATGGGCGGCGCGCCCTGCGCGGCGTAGTAGCCGCTGCCGCTGCACGTAAGCCGTGTGTCCTGCATCCCGGCGACGTAGGCGGCGATCATCGTCACGGTCTTGAAGGTCGAACCCGGAATGTAGTAGGAGCGCGTGGCGCGATTGACGAGCGGGAGGTCGCGCTTGTTGGTGTCGAGGCGAATCCAGGTGTCAGCGTCCTGCGCGGCCTTGAGGCTGTAGGACGGGTTGGAGTAGAGCGCGAGGATTTCGCCGGTCTGCGGGTTGATGGCGACGACGGCGCCGTGGCGGCCGCGCAACTGCTCGGCCGCGGCCCTCTGCAACTCGCTGTCGATGGTCAGGCGCACGTCGAGGTTGGCGGCCTGCTTGATGTTTCGCTCAAGCAAAACGTCGTAGGCTTCGGGCGTGTCGCCGCTCTCGACGCCGAAGAGGGCGCGCTCAAGACCGGCGTCGCCGCGGTCGGTGCCGAAAATCTGTGCGAACTCCACGTCCAACGGGTACTCGCGCAAGATTTCGCCGCGCTCGCCGCGTCGATAAAACGCGAGCGCGCGGTCGAGGCTGCCCGTGCGGTCGAGAATCCAGCCGCGCAGGGTTGACTCGGCGAGGCGGCGGTTGCGAAGGTCTTTGTAACTGAGCGCCTGAAACTGCTCGTTTTGCGTCTCGGCCTCACGCGCCCAGTAGACGTGGAAGCCGAAGATGGTGACGGCGAGCAGGACGAAAATCCAACGGATAGCGTGGAGGCCGCGATTGGTCGAAGTCACGCCGAGACGCTTACGCACCTCGGGCGGCAAGTCGGCGGCCGCGACGGAGCCGAGCGCCGAGCGCCGGCGCCGGTTACGCACCAGCGAGAGCGCCAGCAACAAGCCCACCAGCGCGAACCCCGCCACGTAGACGAGGCTCAACAACGCCGGCTGCTTCTCTGGGATGGACTGTAGAAACATCATAAGCGTGATAAGTGATGAGTGATAAGTGATGAGAGTAAGAAAGCTGTCTTTCTCATCACTTATCACTCATCACTGCTTTTTCAGCCTGACCTCCACGTCGCCGAAGCCGACCACGTCGCCGTCCTCGATCTGGCGCGACTCGCCGTAGGCGATACGGCGGCCGTTGATGAAGGTGCCGTTGGTCGAGCCGGTGTCGGCGACGAGGAGCGTGCCCTCGCGGTTGAGCATGAGCGCGGCGTGTACCTTCGAGACGCTCGCGTGGTTCAGATAGAGGTCGTTGTCGGAGCCGCGTCCGACGTTGATGCGGCGTCCGCCGGGTCGGAACCGGAGGACGGTGTCCTGCGAGCCGTCGGGCAGGGTGATGCGCGCGGCGTAGGGCACGTCCTGCGGCGTGAGCGCCTTCGGGATGTGGATTTCGTCGCCGGCCCGGCGGTGCGCCTCGTCTTCCTGCTTGAGCGCGTCCTCGAACTCGCCGAAGGTCGGATCGACGGCGATGCCCGTGGTGAAGATGTCCACGGCGGTCTCGACCTTGACGGGCGCGAGCGTGCGCAGGCGCTGGTCGTTGATGTAGTCGATGGCGGCGGCCAGCACCTCGTGCTCCAGCTCCTTGATGGCCTCGGGGTCGGCCTCGGAGTGTGTGCCCCACTCGATCTTGAGCTTGAGGAGGTGCGGGGCGATGCGGCCCCCCCGGCCGTCGTCGCGGGCGCGCTCCTCGAAGAGACGCTTCATCCGCTCGATCAGCTTCGACGTGGTGAAGTTGCCCGGCGCCTCAACCTCGCGCCCGAGCTTGCGGTCGAGCACGGAGCCGGCGCTCTCCAGCACCTTCCGCATCAGCCGCTCGACGAGCGCCTCGTCGCGCTTCTTTTCCTTCTCTGGACTCATATGGGCCTCGGCCGCGTCACCCCGTTAAA
>DASVES010000300.1:0-5750 GCA_036380435.1 Pyrinomonadaceae bacterium
GGCAGATCGAGAATCGAAAGCTCGCGTCGGCGCTCGCCGAGTCGGCGGAGAAGTTCTACGGGGTGCATGTGCTCTCAGGCGTGAGGGTGTCGGGCGTGCGCGTCCGCAGCGGGCGCGTCGAGGGCGTCGAGACCTCCGGGGGCTTTGTCGCGGCGGGCGCGGTCGTCCTCGCGGCGGGCGCGTGGACTTCGCGGATTCCGTTCCTGTCACCGGAGGGCGAAACGCTGACGGCGCACGCGCACCCGCGCGTCGTGCCCGTGCGCGGACAGATGCTCTGCTTCACGCGTCCGGCCGGCGGAGACACCGACGCCGCCGCACCCGACGCAACATGCGCGATGCCGCGACACGTCATCTACAGCCCGCGCGGCTACGTCGTCCCACGCCGCGACGACCGGCTGCTCGCCGGCTCGACGACCGAGGAGGCGGGCTTCGACAAGAGTGTTACGGCCGCCGGCCTGCACGCCGTCCTCACGCAAGCGCTGGAGATTGTGCCCACGTTGGGCGAGTTTGCGCTGTCCGACTCGTGGGCGGGTCTGCGGCCGCGCGCGGACGACGCGCTGCCCGTCATTGGCGAATCGCCGGAGGTCGAACGACTCTTTTACGCCACGGGTCACTATCGCAACGGCATTCTGCTCGCGCCCTTGACAGCCCGCATCGTCTCCCGCATGGTTGTCGGCGGTGCGTTCGACGCGCCCGACGCGTGGCCGCAGCAGTACCGCGTCGAAGTCTTCTCTCCCGCGCGTCTGCTCCCCGCGCACGCAAGCACCCGACAGGTATGAGAACTTTCATGGCAAGACTTTTCCGTCTCGCGTCCGTAACTTTACACGCGCCGCCCGCGGTCGCGACACTCCACTTCGCACTCCTCCTCTTCTTGTTCTGCGCCGTCGCTCCGCCGCTCGCCTCCGCGCAGGACGAGCGACAGGGCAGCGCGACTTCGGCGTCGCCGCCCGCCGCTGCGGCTGTAGAGTCCGAGGCCGCGAGGCTCTACGCGGAGGCGTCGCAGTACAAGAACAAGAAGTTTGAAGAGTTCATCAAAACGGGCGTCCCTTACAACAAGGAGCTGGAGGAGCAGACGCTCAGGGAGCAGCGCGAGCTGGCGCTCAGACACGCCGACCGACTCGCCGCCGCGAGCACGAGCGCGCGCGGTCTCGACCTCTACTATCTCGGCATGCTCTACGTCCTCGGCGAGCGCCACGCCGCCGCCTTCGACGCGCTCAACCGTCTCCTCGGCCCCGAGGGCGCGGGGGCGCCGGCGCAGACTTTAGACGACGCGCGCGGCATCTTCATTCAGCAGGCGCTCAAGTTGAAACGGGCCGGAGAGGCCGAGCGCGTCGCGTCCGAGTACGCGCGCGCCGCACAGCCCAAGCCGCTCGCCCGCTATCGCTACGAGACCATGCTCACGGCGCACTACCGCGAGACGAGGGACTTCGCGCGCGCCGCCCCGCACGCCCGCGAGGCTTACGGCGCGGCCCTGCTCCTCGCCGGGGAGAGGTCAATCGAGCCGGGCCGACGCGACAAGCTGCTCTTCGGCGCAAGTAAGGCGCTGGCCGACACGCTCTCGCAAGCCGGCCGGCAAGCGGAGGCCGTCCAGATGTTGCGCGAGCTGCGCGCCGTCGCCCACGCGCTGCCCTCGGCGCGTCTCTACCTTGACGCCGTGGGGATGCTCGAAGACTACGGCGACGCGCAGGAGGCGGACGGCGCAACCGAGTTGGCAGTCGCGGCGGACAGCGCGGCGTCGGCCGTGCGTCCCGCGTCGCCCGAGATCGTCGTCGATGATTGGATCGAGCAGACGCCGGTGAGCCTCGCGGCCCTGCGCGGCCGGGTCGTGCTGCTCGACTTCTGGGCCACTTGGTGCGGGCCGTGCCGCGAGACCATCCCGCGCCTGAGCGCGTTGCAACGCAAGTACGGCGCGCGCGGCCTCACGGTGCTGGGGCTGGCGACCTATCAGGGCAAGGGCGAAGGGCGGCCGATGACGCCGCCGCAGGAACTCGCCTACCTCCGACAGTACAAAAAGCGCGTCGGCGCCTCCTACGGCTTCGCCGTCACCGCGGCGGAGACGAACGAGGACAACTACGGCGTCAACTCCTTCCCCACGGCCGTCCTCCTCGACCGGCGCGGCCGCGTCCGCCTCATCAGCATCGGCGCCGGCGAGGAGCGCCTGCTCGAAGCCACCGTCCGCAAGCTGCTCGAAGAGAAGTAAAAGCCGTGAATCGTCAATCGTGAATCGTAAATCGTGAGTGGTGAACGGAAGGCGAGCGGTGTCCAACTTCCTGAATGCCCCGGAAGCTGAAGCCGGGTCAACCACGATTGACGATTGACGATTCACGATTTACGGTTTTTTACACTTCCGCTTTCGCGCTTTGGGGTCGGTTTGTTGTAAGCTCTGTGGACGTATGGAAGGGTCTAACATCACGATTGCCATCGCGTTCGCGGCCGGGTTGCTGTCGTTCCTCAGCCCGTGCGTGCTGCCGCTCGTGCCGGGCTACCTGTCGCTGATTTCGGGCGTGAGCGTCGAGCACCTGAAGGGCGGGGGCGGCTCGCGCGCGCGGGCGCGTAAGGCAGTCATCCTCAACTCGCTCGCTTTCAACGCGGGGTTGTCGATCATCTTCATCGCGCTCGGCGCGGCGGCCGGGTGGGTCGGCTCCGCCATCATCTCGAATCCGTGGGTCCGAATCATCGGCGGCCTCGTCATCATCGCCTTCGGTCTGCAACTCATCGGCCTTCTGAAAATCGGCGCGCTCTACCGCGACACGCGTAAGTTCTCCGACGAGAAGCCGCGCGGCCCCTTGGGCGCTTTGACGCTCGGCATGGCCTTCGCCGCCGGCTGGACGCCGTGCATCGGCCCCATCCTCGGCGGCATCATCGGCCTCGCCGCGACGAGCGGGCAGTGGCAGAGCGGGCTGGTGCTCTCGGCCTTCTACGCGGCGGGCCTCGCCGTGCCGTTCCTCGTCACCGGAGTCCTGCTCAACCAGTTCCTCGGCTTCTACTCGCGCTTCCGCCGGCACCTCCACAAGGTTGAAGTAATCTCGGGCGTGCTGCTCATCGTCATCGGCGTGATGGTGATGAGCAACTCCGTGACGTGGCTCGCCTCGGTCGCCTCCGGCGTCATCCCAAACGCCGAGGGTTGGCTCCAGTCGAAAGTCG
This sequence comes from Pyrinomonadaceae bacterium, assembly GCA_036380435.1. GTDB lineage: Bacteria > Acidobacteriota > Blastocatellia > Pyrinomonadales > Pyrinomonadaceae > DASQDT01. The sequence continues at coordinate 3,145 of DASVES010000300.1, forward strand.
AGAGTAGCCAGACGGCACAAGCACCGGCCGCGCCCGCCGCCGCTACGGGGCAATCGGCGCAGCCGGCGGCGGCGAGCAAGGCCAACTTCGAGCCGGCGCCCGACGTGGAGCTGAAGACGCTCGACGGGCAACCACTTCGCCTCTCCGATCTGCGCGGGCAGGTCGTGCTCCTGAACTTCTGGGCGACGTGGTGCGTGCCCTGCCGCGCCGAGATTCCCGAACTCAACGCCATGCACAACGAACTCGGCGCGCGCGGCTTCACCGTCCTCGGCGTCACGACGCACGACACGGCCGCGCTCGTGCGCGAGTATCAGAAGGACGTCAGGCAAGACTACCGCGTCGTCACCGGCGACCAGAGCGTCGCCTCGAAGTACGCCGCCGTTGGGCTGCCGACGACGTTCATCATCGACCGCGAGGGTCGTATCCGCCAACGGATCGTCGGCGAGCGCAAGCGCCCGGCCTTCGACGCCGTCGTCCTCCCGCTCCTCGAAGAAGCGGCGGCGACCGCCAGCAATTAACGTTGACGCAGAGGCTCCCAGCGCGACATAGTTTCACTTCCCGGCATCTCTCCCGCAGTCATAAGGAGACACCAGCCATGTCCAGGCTCCGCACCATAACCTTCGCCGCCGCCTTCGCCCTCGTTGCCTGCGCCCACGCCGCGGCCCAGCAGCATCAGCATCAGCAACCGGCGCAGCCCGCCGCCTCGCCACAGGCCACGCAGCCGGCGCAGCCCGCCCCTTCGACGCAGCCCACGCAGGCCGCGCAGCCCGCCAGTTCACCGCAGCCCGCGCAGCCGGCCGCGACGCCGAACCCGAACGCCGGCCACGAGTACGCGCCGCTTTTGGAGAAGGAGATCAACTACAAGGACTGGACGTTCAAGAGCCTGAAGGACGGCACGAGCGTCAACCTGCGCGAGTGGGCCAAGGGCAAGAAGCTGGTGATGGTCGTCTACTTCGCCCCGTGGTGCGGCAACTGGAAGTTTGAAGCGCCCATCGTCTCGAAGCTCTACGACAAGTACAAGCAACACGGCTTCGACGTGATCGCCGTCAGCGAGTACGCCACGGCCGACGACGCGCGCAAGTATTTCGAGAAGGCGGGTCTGTCGTCCTTCCCCGTCGTCGTCGAGTCGGAAGCGCGCGAGGATCGCGACAAGACGACGCACTACGGCTACCGGCAGGCGTGCGCCGACACGCGCAAGTGGGGCTCGCCCTTCAACGTCTTCCTCGAACCAGCGAAGCTGAAGTGGTCGGGCGACGTGGTGACCGAGAAGGCGTGGGTCGTCAGCGGCGAGCTGATCGAGAAGGACGCCGAGCAGTTCATCCGCGAAAAACTCGGGCTGTCGGAGGCGGCGAGCCTCGCGCCCTGCGAGAACAAGAAACAGTAAGCAGTGAGCAGTGAGCAGTAAGCAGAGGGCGGCCGGGGTCAATGTCCGACCCGGCCGCCTTCTGGCATCAGTCGCTACCAACGCCGCCACGCCACTGCCTACTGCTCACCGCTCACTGCTCACTGCTCACTCTTTCTGCTATGATGTCCTGCTTTTTTCACCCTGCTTTCATAGACTGTTAGGCTCTCGATGAAACTGCGTCTGCTCTACCACGGCAATTGCTTCGACGGCGCGGCCTCGGCCGCCATCTTTACGCGCTTCTACCGCGAGCGCGTCCGCCCCGACGCCGAGATCGTCTACGGCGGACTGCTGCATCGCGCCGGCTCGCTCTTCGACCCGGAGATGTTCGACGGCGACGAGAACGCCATCGTCGATTTCAAGTACAGTCCCTCCGAGCGTCTGACGTGGTGGTTCGACCACCACCAGTCGGCCTTCCTCACCCCCGAAGATGAGGCGCACTTCCGCGCCGACGCCTCGGGCCAGAAGTTCTGGGATGCCGCGAGCAAGTCCTGCACGGAGTTCATCGCCCGCGTCGCGCGCGACCACTTCGGCTTCGACGCGCCGGAGCTTGCGCCGCTCGTCCACTGGGCGCACGTCATCGACGGCGCCGAGTATGAATCGCCCGCGCAGCCCGTCGAGCTGAAGGAGCCGGCGCTCCGACTGATGCAGGTCATCGAAAACGCCGAGGAGGAGTTCGTCGTCTACATCATCGGCCTGCTCGCCGGGCGCACGCTCGAAGAGGCGGCCGGAGACGCCGAGGTGCAGCGTCGCCTGCAACCCATCCTCGCGCGCCACCGCGAGACCATCGAGACCGTCCGCCGCAAGATCAAATACGCGAGCGGCGTCGTCAACTTCGACCTCGTTGACGAAGGCCGCGACGGCTTCAACAAGTTCATCCCCTACTACCTCCACCCGGAGACGACCTACTCGGTGGCCGTCACCCGCGGCTCGCAGCGCGCGAAAATCTCCGTCGGCTCGAACCCCTTCGCCCCGCGCCCGCGCCGCCACAATATCGCCACCATCTGCGAACGCTACGGAGGCGGCGGCCACGCCGTCGTCGGCGCCGTCTCGTTCAAGCCCGACGAGGTGGAGCGCGCCCGCGAGGTCGCCCGCGAGATCGTCGCCGAGCTGTCGGAAGGATTTGAGTGATATGAGAAAACTTTTACTCGCGACCCTGATTGCCGTTTCCTGTGTGTCGCCGCTGGCTGTCGTGAGCGCGTCC
>DASVES010000301.1:0-2783 GCA_036380435.1 Pyrinomonadaceae bacterium
CGGGCGCGCGTCCGCTCTTCCCATTCGGGCACGGGCTGTCGTACACCACGTTCCGCTACGGCAATCTTTCCATCAAGCCGTTGGCGGCGGGCCGGGGCGCGGAAGACTCGGGGCCGCGCTACGAGGTCTCGTTCGACGTGAAGAACACGGGCGCGCGTGAGGGCGCTGACGTGGCGCAGGTCTACGTCGGGCCGACGCGCGCGAAGGTCGAGCGGCCGGCGAAGGAGTTGAAAGGCTTCGCGAAGGTGAGTCTGCGCCCCGGCGAGTCGAAGCGCGTATCGGTTGTTCTGGACGGCCGCGCTCTCTCATATTACGACGCCGACGCGAAGCGCTGGCACGCCGAGCCGGGCGACTACGACATACTCGTCGGCCGCTCGTCCGCACAGATAGAGCTTCGCGGCAAGTTGACGTTGACACAGGCCGCCGCGAGCAACTAAAGCGTCTCGATAGGACAGGCATTCCTGCCTGTCTCACGTAATCTTTATGAAGAGACAAAGCACAGCGTTCATCTTAGTCCTGATGACGTTCTCAACCGCCGTCTTAACGACGCCGGCCGCCGGAGGCCAGTCAACGCAAGCGCCGGTCTACGAGGTCTCTCGCACGAGCACGCCGATCAAGGTCGATGGGAAGCTGGACGACGCGCCGTGGGCGAAGGCCGCCGGCGCGAAGTTGGTCAACAATTCCGACGGCTCAACGGCTGTGCAGGCGACCGAGGCCCGGATTCTCTACGATGACAAGTATCTGTACTTCTCCTTCCGCAGCGCCGACGAGAACATCTGGGCCACGCTCAGGCGGAGAGACCAGCGGCTCTGGGAGGAGGAGGTGGTCGAAGTGTTCTTGCAGGCCGATGCGTCGCAGCCGAGCTACATCGAGTTGGAGGTGAACCCGCTCGGCACGATGCTCGACATCTATCTGCTCGACGTGCGTAAGCCGCTGCGCTACGAGAGCTGGAACAGCGAGAAACTCCGTTGGGCGGTGCGCGTGGACGGTTCAGTTGACGGGAAGGGCGGAGACAGGGAGTGGACGTGTGAGTTGGCCCTCCCGCTCGAAGACGTGGCGACGGCGGCGCGTCTCCCGCCGCGCGCGGGCGACCGCTGGCGCATGAACCTCTACCGGATGGAGGCGCGGCCCGTGGCGGCTCTGCTGGCTTGGTCGCCGACGCGGAAGGACGACTTTCATCTGCCCGAAATGTTCGGGTGGCTCGTCTTCACCGACCGGCAGGCGCCGTGAGCGCGCGGGCGCGGCTCGCCTTTCGGTTCGGCCGTCTGCACTGCAAGATACTCGACTGAGAACTGTCCTATGCGTGCGATACCGACACTGAAGATCAGCATCTCGGGCGTGCGCGGCGTCGTCGGCGAGTCGCTGACGCCGACGCTGCTGGCGCGCTTCGCGCAGGCGTTCGGCACATACGCGGGGCCGGGCGCCGTCGTCATCGGCCGCGACACGCGCACGTCGGGCGAGATGGTGCGGCAGGCGGTCGTCGCGGGGCTGCTGTCGAGCGGCTGCCGCGTGGTTGACCTCGGCGTCTGCCCCGTCCCGACCGTGCAGCTTCTTGTGCGCGAGCGCCGGGCGCGCGGCGGCATCGCGATTACGGCCAGCCACAACCCCGCCGAGTGGAACGCGCTCAAGTTCGTCAACTCTTCGGGCCTCTTCCTCACCGCCGCGCAGGCCCGGCAACTCCTCGACATCTATCATCAGGGCGAGTACCGGAAAGTTTCAGGCGCGGAGATGCGCGACGTGGAGACATCGGCCGGGGCCATCGATCTGCACGTCAAGGCCATTCTCGACGCGCTCGGCCCCCTGCCCGAAGGCGCGCGCCGGCTGCGCGTCGTGGTGGACTCGTGCAACGGCGCCGGCTCCGTCGTCGCGCCGCGACTGCTGGAGGCGCTCGGCGTCGATGTCGTCGCCATCAACGTCACGCCGGACGGACTCTTCCCGCGCGGGGCCGAGCCGGTGCCGGAGAACCTCGGCGCGCTGCGACGGGCCGTCGTTGAGAGCGGCGCTGATATCGGGTTCGCGCAGGACATGGACGCCGACCGCCTCGCCGTCGTCTCGGAGCAGGGCGAGGCCGTGGGGGAGGAGAACACGCTGGTGCTGGCGACGCAGTACGTTCTCGGCCACGAGCGCGGCCCCGTCGTCGCCAATCTCTCGACGACGCACGCGCTCGAAGTGCTGGCCGCACGCTTCGACTGCCCCGTCTACCGCTCCCGCATCGGCGAGGCCCACGTCGCGGAGGAGATGGAGCGGCGGGGGGCCGTCGTCGGCGGCGAGGGCAACGGCGGCGTCATCTACCCGCGCATCAACTTCGCCCGCGACAGCCTCGTCGGCATGGCGCTCATCCTCCACCTGCTTGCCGAGACCGGCCGCACCGTCTCGGAAATTCTCGCCGACCTGCCGCGCACGGTCATGCTCAAGGAGAAGTTCGAGTGCCGCTCCGACCGCGTGCGCGCGGCGCTCAAGAGGATCCGCGAGGAGTACGCGCACCGGCCGCAGGATTTGCGCGACGGCGTCAAGGTGACGACGACGGACGGCTGGTTCCTCGTGCGCGGCTCCAACACGGAGCCGATCATTCGCATCGTCGCCGAGGCCGACACGGAAGACGGCGCGCGCCGGATGATCGAGGAGGTGGGGGGGCGCGTGCGCGCTTCTCTGGGAGGTTGAAGGCAGCGGCCGTTTCAGATGGAGCCGACAAAGGGGCGGGAGGAAGTGTGTCGGCTGCGCGGGCGGGGCGCGCGTCGTCGTTGCGGGTTGTCAGCGCGCGTCGAAAACGTGACAATGCCCCT